>CAYOHF010000052.1:0-21579 GCA_964403695.1 uncultured Woeseiaceae bacterium
TGAGGTCACGGAACATGTGCGATGACGTTGGAAAGCCATGCAATAACAAGATTGTCGGATTGTTCGGGTCGCCCGCTTCGCGATAAAAAATGTCGACATCTTCTACCGTGATTGTGCGATAACTGACGTTGGGTACGTTCTCAGCCAACGCCGCAGATTGCAATCCGGCGACGGCCAGCAGGGCTGTGAACAGCCATAATGCCGTCCTGTTAATTGTTTGTGTTTTCATGTTCGTGTCCTTATTTGATAAAATTCGTTTAGCCCACTACCGCAGATGCGGCTGGCGGCAATTGTTCGGCTTGGGTGTTCCTCACCTTGGTCGCTGTGAGCCCTCTGTTCCCGGTCACGACCAGGTACAGCACCAACAGAAGCAATACGGCCTGGAATTCGAAGCCGCCCATTGGGTGCGTTGCCGAAGGCACGAAGTTCCATTGGCCCCAGTGCACAATAGCGATCGCACCGATGAGTACCGGGATATTCAGTGCCGCACCCACTCGAGTCGCAAGATCCGAGATCACATCATCGCGAAAGCCGCCAACGAGGACTAACAGTCCACCGCCGGCTTCTGCGAGTGCAACAAGTACTACCTGAAGGTAGGAAATTGGCAGCATCTGAGCGAAACCTTCCAGGTTCGCAAGCTTGAGTGCACCGTGGAAAACAAGCACGCTCGCAAGCGCAATTCGGAGCAGCCAGTGTGCGTTTAAGGTTATGAATTTCATGTTAATCTCCTTTTAGAACGTCAAATCAGTTAGTTGGAAGAATTAATCTTTTCGACGGCTTCGTCAGTCGTCCAGACCGTGTTCGCGATGAAACGAAAGTTAGTGAGAGCGGCCTCGTAACCATTTCCTTCTTCTACAATGGCTGCAGCCGTCGCGTCCGATACAACCGCAACCTCAAAACCCTGCTCCATGAGTTCACGCATGTGCGATTCGGTGCACAGATTGGCAGACATGCCACCCAGGATGACCTTGTCGATACCACGCTTGCGCAGCTGCAAAACCATATCGTTTGTTTCAGGGCCGTAGATTTTGTGTGGGCTTGAAACGACGGTCACGCCATCATTGATGTAGGGCTTGTACTGCTCCAGCCAGTCGGCGCCAGATCCTTCGAACCCTGCCGTTGTAAGCGCGCCCTTGCGATCGAACATACCGATGTTGTGCATCAACTTTTCGAGCGCGCCCTCAAACTGCCAGCCGTGATCGGTTGGGAAGTAGTAATGCGGCGATACGAATACCGGCATGTCATTGCTTTTCGCCGCTTTGAACAACGCGTCGATGTTTGCAACGGTGTTGTTGTCGGTAACGCTCTTCCCAACAACACCCCAGGTCGCACCCTTCGGACTAAGAAAGTCGTTTTGCGGATCTGTGATGAGTAGCGCTGTTCGGCCCGGAACGATTTCCACGCCCGGATCCGGCAATTGCGCACTCGCGGGGTTCGCCAAAGTGGCGAGCGTTAGTGCGATCGTTGTTACTACTAATTGTGCCTTCATGGTCGTCCTTTTGTCTTTTGTCCTAAATTCGAATTAGCGCCCAGTGCGTCGATCATTCGCCGCAATTGAAACGTCGTTTGCACTCATGTCACGGCGACGCATGTAGCCGTCCGCATCAAATTCCCAGTGTTCGTTGCCGTGCGTGCGATACCACTGTCCGGTTCTCGCGTGTTGCCATTCGCATTCAAAGCGTGCGGAAATTCGGTTGCCGGTAAAGGCCCAAAGTTCTTTCATAAGTCGGGAGCTCGACTCAATCAGCCATTTACCCTTGAGGAAGTACTCGATCGCCGCTCGACCCTGATAGGTGTCTTCGCGATTTCGCCAAACACACTCCGGCGAGCACAATTGAGCGACTTTCGCCGGGTCTCGTGTTTTCCACGCTTCTTCAGCGGCCTGAACTTTTGCGAGAGCCGATACTCGAGTAAAAGGTGGAATAGGGAGTTGTTGCATTTCGGTCCTTCCTGGTTGAGCTAGTAAATCTAGGCCTTAGTTGCATAGTTTCTCGGCTGGAGATACGTTGTAGGCCTTAACGGAACCGTAGACAAACGACGATTTCTAGCGCAGGCTTAGAAAAACTAAGGCAAATACATGTCCCGGAGAATTTATCCACTTAACGCGCTGCGCGCATTCGAAGCGTCTGCGCGCCACTTAAGCTTTGTGAAGGCGGCTGACGAGCTATCGGTAACTCCAGCCGCAGTCAGTCACCAGGTCAAAAAGCTGGAGGAGTTTCTGGGCCTTCCGCTCTATCGGCGCCAGTCACGCGGTTTGTTACTGGTGGAATCCGGACAACTGCTGTTGTCCGAGCTAAGGGAGGTATTTCTCCACCTGGACAATGCCATGGAGCGAGTTATAGACAGTGACTCGCGCGGAACTCTCACGTTAAGCGTCGCCCCGACTTTCGCTGTCATGTGGTTGATTCCGCGATTGCAGAAATTCTATGCGCTACATCCAGATATCGACGTACGCATCTCAACCGGGCTTGGCCTGGTCGATTTTCAGCGCGATGACATTGACGCGGCTATCAGATTAGGCAGGGGTCAGTGGTTCGGTCTGGAAACAACTAAGCTTTTCGACGAATCGGTTACACCCATGTGCAGTCCTCGAATGCTTGAGGGGCGGGGTGCGCTCAATTGTCCTGACGATCTTCGCAATCATGTGTTGCTGCACAATCATTCGATGGACTATGACCCAGACGCACCTACTTGGGCAAAATGGCTGGAAGCGGCGGGCGCTAGCGGTGTGGATGCATCGCGTGGCACGCATTTCAGTTTGCCTGACCACGGATTGCAAGCCGCCATTGATGGTGCGGGCATTGTCTTGGGCTGGCGATCTCTTGCGGCGCCGGACGTCGCTGCCGGGCGAGTTGTTGCACCTTTCGATCTCAACCTGTCGTTAGAGAACAGCTTTTACCTTTGCTATCCGGAAGCGCACTCGCTGCGGACGAACATCGTTGTACTTCGCGAGTGGTTAATGATGGAGGTCGCCGACAGCGAGAATTTCGGTTTGGCTGAATAGTAGGGCTTATTCGCA
Source organism: uncultured Woeseiaceae bacterium (assembly GCA_964403695.1). Taxonomy (GTDB): domain Bacteria; phylum Pseudomonadota; class Gammaproteobacteria; order Steroidobacterales; family Woeseiaceae; genus SZUA-117. The sequence continues at coordinate 3,020 of CAYOHF010000052.1, forward strand.
TACTTTTCTAACAACAAGGAAGACTGCTGTGCGCGTTTCCGTACGTGATTCTGTTTGGCAGTGCATCTAAAGCGTAGCGGCCAGGTCATTCCCAGCGATAGCTCCATGCCACGGTGAAAGTATCGGAGTCGTTGCTGATGCGACCAATGACGCCAGTATGAGCGAGGAATTTCAGCAGGTGTTTTGAATTCAGGGCGAAAGTCCATGTCAGGCCAAGTCGTGAATTGTTCTGTCGACTTTCTGATGGCACGCCATCTACAGTCGTGTTTCCCCCAAAAAAGTAGTTGCCGTCCAGCGAGACCCACTGGCGCGGGCTCAGATCATAAATCACGTGCGACTGAATATTGTAAAGAGGGTCCTGCGCCACGTTCACGTCACCGACAAAGTCACTGTTGTCAGTAAATATTCGTGCCCCGGCTGCGAACTCGAAACTCCACTTGTTCCAGGGAACGGTCACACCGATCTCCGGTTTTATGTACCAGCGGTTGGCACCGATATTCACTAGCTTGTCTGAATCGTACTGCCCTGTTGGCATACCAATCTGCACACTGGCACCAACAACGGTGGTTTTCTTCTGGCGTACAAAATCGCGTAATTCCGCAGCCGGGGCAGCAAAGAAATTGTAACTGACTCGCAGCGCGGTATCTCCAAGGCCACACACATCACGTCTCGCCCGCTCACCATCAAGCACTGCGCTCCCACCGATACAAGCATACGGGAGCAACACATCAACGGATGCTGATTTTCCAGCCAGGGCAAAGGTCCGTAAATACGCGAGCGCGGGACCATCAATGCGTATCTTCGCATCTGAGAGAGGTATCGACGAAGAAAAGTTGACGTCACCTTCGGAATATGCAAAAGCAAGCGCCAGGAAATTCTGGCCTACAGGAATATTGGTATAGCGTCGCGGATCAAGGTCCTGCGCTGTCGCTTGACCCAGCAAAAGAATCGCAACAACCGCGACAATTAGCCTGTTTCGATATCGCTGAACTTGACTCATGAATTGATCAGGAATGCCTTTGCAGCAGCCGACTCTGATATCGGCTCGTTATTCTACTGTAACTGACTTCGCCAGGTTTCTTGGCTGATCAACATCGGTGCCCTTCAGCACAGCCACATGATAAGCGAGTAACTGCAATGGAATGGTGTATATGATCGGCGCCTGGAAATCCTCGATAAGTGCCGGCATGCGCATGTCGTGAAGTCCGATGCGATCGCCAAATTGAACGCGTGGATCGGCGAAAACGTAAAGCTTGCCACCGCGGGCATCAACCTCATGCAAATTGCTTTTTAATTTTTCCAGTAAACTATCGTCTGGCGCTACTGCGACAACCGGCATGTCCTCGTCAACCAGGGCCAAAGGTCCGTGTTTCAGCTCTCCCGCCGCATACGCTTCGGCGTGGATGTACGAGATTTCTTTCAATTTAAGCGCGCCCTCCATGGCCACCGGGTTTTGTACACCACGACCAAGAAACAACGCGTGATGTTTATCGACAAAATGCTCGGCGAGTGATTCTATCGCCGAATCAAGTGTCAGGACCTGTGTTATCAGGCCTGGCACCTGCGAAAGTTGCTCGACCAGGACTCGCTCCTGCTCTTCGCCCAGGCCATTCCTGCGTGCCAGTGAAATCGTCAACAAAGCAAGTGCTGCAAGTTGCGTCGTGAATGCCTTGGTTGACGCAACACCGATTTCCGGGCCGGCGTTCGTCATCATCACCAACTCGGACTCACGCACCATCGAGCTCTCTGGCACATTGCATATGGCTAAAGTGGAGACGTAGCCCGCTTCTTTTGCCGCCCTGAGTGCCGCCAGTGTATCGGCTGTTTCGCCGGACTGGCTGATGGTTACGAACAGGGTATTTTCCGGTACAACCGGAGATCGGTAACGATATTCGCTGGCGATCTCAACGGTGCAAGGCAGTTTGCTCAAATCTTCGATCCAGTATCGTGCCACCAGACCAGCATGGTAGCTGGTACCACAAGCAACGATATGCACGCCCCTGGTTTGATCCAGTACTTTTATCGCTGCTGGTCCGAATGCTGCATCCAACACTTTGCCGTTGGCAATTCTGTCTTCCAGGGTACGAGCGACGGCCTCCGCCTGCTCGTGAATTTCCTTTTGCATGTAGTGACGGAAATCGCCGCGTTCGGCGGCATCGGCTGTGAGCTCACTCTCCTTGACTGCTCGCTCAACTTCATTGCCATCAACGTCGTAGATCTTAATCGCGGTTCTTTGCACAACCGCGATATCACCTTCGTCGAGAAACATGAACTTGCGTGTAACAGGAAGAAGTGCCGCAACGTCGCTCGCCACGTAGTTCGCGCCATCGCCGAGACCGATTACGACCGGGCCACCTGCTCGCGCGAGTATCAATTTATCAGGGTCGCTCGCACTCATCACGACGAGTGCGTATGCGCCTTCGAGTTCATCGATTGTCTTCTTTACGGCAGCAAACAGTTCGCCGGTTTCTTGCAAGTGGTGTTTGATTCGATGGGCAATGACTTCGGTGTCGGTCTCTGACTCGAATTCGTAACCCAGCTTAAGGAGATCATCCCGTAATACTTCGAAATTCTCGATGATGCCGTTATGGACAACCGCAATATCATCCTGCGACATGTGCGGGTGTGCGTTGTGCTCGTTCGGTGCTCCATGGGTTGCCCAGCGTGTGTGTGATATACCACTACAACCTTGCAACGGTGTGATATCCAGTGCGTTTTGTAGTTCCTGAACCTTGCCTACACGACGCAAACGGTTAATAACCTTGCCGTTGCTAATTGCGAGTCCAGCGGAATCGTAGCCACGATACTCAAGCCGGCGCAGGCCTTCCATTAGTATTGGCACAACATCTGTTTCGGCAATTGCGCCGACGATTCCACACATCAAATTCTCTCCCGGGCATGTCTGTGCGCGTTCACTAAAAACGCCTAAATACGCCTTATTACTATTGTCTCAGCTATCGCGGTCGGCCAGATTGCATGAGTTCCGGCCAATGATCAAGAGATGGCCTGTCGTACTCACCGAAATATCATAACCGGTTGATAATCTGAGTGTTTATTTGCTCTTTGCGGGTGCCTTCCAACTCGCCAATGTGACTTGCCTGGTGCGCTCAAGCGTCAATTTGCCCGCCGGTGCCGGCTTGGAAATTGTGGAGCCCGCACCGATCGTCGCACCTTTGCCGATCTCGACCGGTGCAACCAACTCGACCCCCGAACCGACAAACGCGCCGTCTCCAATTATCGTTTGATGCTTGTGCGCGCCATCGTAATTACAGCAAATGGTCCCCGCACCTATATTTACATTCGTGCCAACCGTCGAATCACCGATGTAGCTAAGATGATTGATTTTGGTGTTATCGGCGACAGTGCTTTTCTTTATTTCTACAAAGTTACCGATATGAACGTTGTCAGCCAACTGCGCACCGGGCCTGAGTCGCGCGAAGGGGCCAATCTCGCAATCGCGACCCATTTTCGCATTATCGAAATGACAGTTGGAGTGAACCACCGAACCACTACCGATACGACAATCACGAATAACGTTATTCGATTCGACTTTCACATTGTCGCCAAGGTGGACATCACCTTCAAAAATGGAATTGACGTCAATAAACACATCCCGACCGCAAGTCAGTTTGCCGCGAATGTCGACCCGATCCGGATCTGCAAAGGTCACTCCGTCTTCCATCAGTTGATCCACGAGACGTCTTTGTAAAGCGCGTTCAGCTTCAGCAAGTTGTCGCCGGTCATTTATTCCCATTGTTTCCACCTGGTCATCCGTTGTGACGCCATGTACGGCGATGCCATCGGCGACCGCCATGCCGACGATATCAGTCAGGTAATACTCTCCCTGGCTGTTATCGCTGCTTAAATTTTCCAGCCATGGTTTCAGTCTCTCTGCCGAACAACATAGAACACCGGTGTTGATTTCGTTGATCGTTTTTTCTTTATCATCGGCATCTTTTTCCTCGACGATTTTCGTAACAACGCCGTTTTCACGGACAATACGTCCATAGCCAAAGGGATCGTCCAGTCTCACAGTCAGCAGAGCGACTTCATCTTCGCCACAACTTGATAGCAGATTCTGTAACGTTGTCGTTCGTAACAATGGACCATCGCCGTACAACACCAGCACACGGTTTTCGTCCGGCGTCCCGGGCATTGCTTGTTGCACGGCGTGGCCGGTTCCTTTTTGTTCGGCCTGCAATGCCCAGCGGATGTCTTCATGCGCGAAAGCAGCCCGGACGTCATCGCCACCATGGCCATAGACGACGCAAATATCGTCGGCACCGAGACTGCGTGAGATATCAATGACGTGCTGCAGCACAGGCCGGCCGGCCAGCGTCTGCAGGACCTTCGGTTTTGCGGAATTCATGCGTTTTCCCTGGCCAGCGGCCAGGATGATGATGCTGGTGCTCAAGCGGTACTGCCTCCATCAATGTGCACGCATGATACCGCATCCTCCTGACCGGAATCTGTACGCGGGCCACGCAGGCACCAATAGGATTATGTGAAATGAGCCTGGATTGAGAGACACTTCAGGCCTGGTTAAGGCGGTTTTGCGTATGCTTGTAACAGATCGACTAGAACAGGGTCTCAATGCCAAATCGCCTGCTTAGCTGGCTCCCATTCATCCTCCTGATCGCTGCCTGCAACGGTCAGGTATACCTGCGCGACGGCGTTACTGATGGTGACACCTTCTATCTCGCCGAATATGCATGGACACAAAGCGATCCGGTGCTGCAAAGCTGGGTAAGCTACAGCCTCACCAGAAGCACCTGCCAGTTGCAGATCGGCGGTGACAACCCCGCCCGTGCCAGCTCATTTGAATGTGAAATGATGGCCCGGCGACTGCTGTTGCAGACATGGACCGAGCAAAAAGCGAAAACACCCGACTCGAGGGACGGATACCTGGATGACCTCGTGCAAGTGGAGGCCGCCGGCTTTCTTGATGAGTACGTAGCCGGGTTCCTGGAAAAGAAACAGTGGAAATTGCCCGACGATCTTGAGTCCCGGGCCTTCAGGAAGTGGCAGCGAAAATACCTGCGTGGTCACGAGCCACAAACGAAAATTACCGGATCCTGGAATTATGCGAGAAATGTCTCGGGGCGTTAGGTTAATTGCACGCCAGGTTTCTTCCGTAAATTTCGAGGCCGTCGCGAGATAACACTCCCTGTGACTTGCAAGATATTATTTAGCCAATATGATGATTATCAATAACATACGCCGCACGAAACAGTTTATTCTGCGCTTTTTATGTATTTGTACTTCTATTACTCCTGAATAGTTGTAGTTATGCAGCCTTATATTCTGTGTCGTGTGTTCGTACTTTTAATATCGTTGAATATTTCGAGTTGCTCGTACACTCCAAGTATCATGTTATTCAACAATAGTGACGGATCGATCGAGCTTTGTAATTTGGCTCATGATCGGACGGAGTGCGCTACTGTGCGCGCTGGATTCGCCGGGCCCGTTTGGTTCCTGAGAGGTGGAAAGTATTTCGATTCTCGATTCACAGTCGCAAAGGATGGTGAAACCAATTTGTATGAGACTTCCCTCAAAAACCCATATGACTTGGTATCAAAATCGTTCTGTCGGAATTTGATAATTGAGGAGTGTTTCATTGCGCTTCAACTGCAAAATGATGGCCTGATATTTTGGGCCGGGAGAGACTCATTTCCTCCTGTAAAAGACTTCCCCGATCAGCCAGCTGGTTTCCCAGCACGGCCGGCTGCATAACAACTCGCTGCACTGGCCGCCGGGCAACTCAGCGCACATTTTCTGTCACGCTTCGTGCACTTTTATGATGTTCGATTCGCACGAAGCGCGCCAGCTACCTGACGCCAGTGAGCTAAAACGTTAGGTAGCAACCCTGCATCCAGTGAAATCCAAACGGTCTTAGCTCCTCCACGGTGAACGACATGAACTTAGGGTCTTCATTAAGCATCTTCCTGATAACTATATCGCCGCTAGTTAGCCTCAGCCGCCAATGTTAGAGTCGCGTTGCTACGCTAGCGTAATTAGGTCCCTCCCTTGCACATAATTCTTGCAGTTCTTATTGCGGCTCTTGTTCTCCGCTTGGTTTATCGATTTTTGATCGATTTTCCACCTTATCCAGGAAAATCTCCTCTGCAGGGCACAAATGTGGATGGACTAATGGAAGAATCGGAATTCTGGAATTTGATCATGGAATCGAGGCGAGCGAGCAATGGTCGGTTCGATGATCAGATACTGGCACTAACCGATCTCCTGGAACATAAGAGTTTGAACGACATCATCGCGTTTGAGAGAGCGTTTACGGCTCTTATGAATCAAGCAAATGACTTTCGCTTTTGGGAAGCCGCGTATGCGCTTAATTGGGGCTGCTCTGATGATTGTTTCATTGATTTCTGTGCCTGGTGGATAGGTCAGGGAAAGAACAAGTTTTACTGGTCTCTGAGGCTGCCGAGATTACTATTTTTGTTTGTCGTTAAGGAACAGTTTCAACAGTATGAGGGGCTACAGTATTGTGCAAGCGACGCCTACAAAAATCTAAACGGAAGGGACATGCCGGTCAGTGATATTGAATTGGCAGCGACACAAGGGGAGCTGTTTAATGAAGGATTGGCGTTTTTGAAACACCCGGAATTGGCTCTGCTAGCCTGGTAGTTTTCGCTATTTCTTGCAGTTTTCCGCCTAACAAATCGCTGCACTGGCCGCCAGACGACTCAGCACACATTTTCTGTCGCGCTTCGTGCACTGTTATAATGTTGGTCTCGCATGAAGCGCGCCTGTTACCTGGCGCCAGTGAACTAAAATATCAGGTGTCATTTGAGTACTTATCAGTACGCAGCCTACGGTTCCAATTTGCATCCGCTTCGACTACAGAAGCGCGTCCCGTCGACAAGATTTGTGGGAATCAGTTTTATTTCTGGATACGAATTGAAATTCAACAAAAAAAGTAATATCGACGGCACGGGAAAATGCAGCATCAATCATGGAGACGGCATTGTTCACCTGGCAGTATTCGAGATCAAAGCCGAGGAAAAGGTGATCCTGGACAAATGCGAAGGCCTTGGTAATGGCTACGAGGAAATATCGATAGACGCTCATCATTTTGGTCATTGCTTGACCTACATAGCAGATCCAGCGGTTGTCGATGAAACACTCAGGCCTACCGACTGGTACAAAGAGATGGTCCTGTTAGGTTGCAGATCGCATGATTTTCCTGAGAAATACATTCGAGCTATAGAAGTTATTCGTTCTATTGAGGATCGTAATGAGCGTCGAAGTCGTATGAACTGGCAAATAGTTGGGGAGTTGCGCGATGACGCCTGACAAATCACTGCACTGGCCGCAGGGCGGCCTCTGTCAGGCGAAAGCACCGAACTCGAGGGACGAGTACCTCGATGACCTCGTGCAAGTGCAGGCCACCGGCTATCCTGATGAGTACGTAGCCAGGTTTCTTGAAAGGAAGCAGTGGAAATTCCCCGAGGATCTCGGGACCCGGACATTAGTGGCCTTCGACGCTTGAACGATATGACGACGTCAAATGAATGGGACGATTTCGCATCTGGTTGGGACTCGAACGACGAGGCACGGATATACGCCCAAAGGGCGTTTGCTTCGTGGGCTAAGAAAGTTGCACCTCTTATCTCTAATCTGCCTGGCAGCCGAGTGCTCGACTTTGGATGTGGTACTGGGCTTCTGAGCGAAAAACTCGCCACAATCTGTCATCAGATTGTGGCAGTTGATACATCAACGGCGATGATTGAAGTTCTTCGAAAGAAAATTCGAAAATCTGAAATTGGTAACGTGACTACACTGTCGATTGGCATCAGCGCTGCCACGATTAGCGAGTCTGCAGAGTTGCACGGTAAATTCGACATGATCGTAGCGTCATCTGTATGTAGTTTTCTGCCAGATTACGAAACGACGCTCGGGGATCTTTCTTCCCTGTTGAAACCGGGTGGCTATTTCATTCAATGGGACTGGTTGGGCGACATGCCGGTGACGAGAATTCAAAATGCTTTTGATGCGTCTGGCTTAACCAGTCATAACATTGATGAAGGATTTGTGATGAACTCAGACAAAAAACCGATGCCGGTCGTGATCGGTATAGGTCGTCTGCCAACTGGTTCGTAGACACCCATGTGGCTGACCGTTTCCGTTCGTTTGCAGTTCCGGGGTGGCCGCTGTAGATTCGTATTGTCCACCTTTTGCTCTTTGTGTTGAGAGCTGGCAGGCAGCATTACGGGTTATGAAGAAAATATGTACAGTCTTGTTAGCAGGGGCCGGATTGCTGAATATTTATCCGCTGGTCGGAGTGCTTTCTGCCGATCATCTGACTGACCTTTACGGCAGCAACTTCGAGTCGCCAGACATTCAGATTTTGATGCGTCATCGGGCAGTTATGCTGGCTCTGATTGGTGGTTTAATGCTTTTTGCAGCCTTTCGTTCTTCTCTTCAATTACTGGCTGCTACGGTGGGCCTGGTGAGTATGTCCTCGTTCGTATTTCTCGCGTATTCGAGCGGTGAAATTGGGGCAGAAATAGGCAAGGTCGCAATAGCGGACATTGTCGGTGCAGTTGCCGTCGCCATCGTTCTGATAATCGTAATCCGGGATCGGCGCAGTGGTGCCTAAAAAATCGTTGCGAAGGCTACCGCCAGGCCGCAGACTAAAACGCTAAGCTGCAACACAAACTTTCGCGCCTCGTTATGGTTCACGCTACCCCACAAAACAACAAGCCCGAGCACCTGACCAGAGGTATGTGGGCCGCGTCGGGTGCGTTCCTCATGTTCACAATAATGAACGTGTTTGCAAAATATCTTAGCTCGACCCATTCAGTGATAGAAATTGCGTTTTATCGCAACCTGGTTGCCTGCGTGCCTTTCCTGATAGCGGCATTCGTGTTCAGGCATCGCGAAATACTGGTCATACAGAGCAAGCCACGAGCAATTGCCCTGCGTGCCGTCCTTGGCACTGTAACTCTTATCACTACGTTTTCAGCATATTCACTCATGCCGATGGCTGAAACAGCTGTGCTGTTATTCACAGCGTCGCTGTTTATTCCTGTGCTGGGCATCGCCTTGTTAAAGGAGACGGTTGGCCCCTATCGATGGGCCGCAGTCCTCATCGGCTTCGCCGGAGTAGCAATCATGGTGAACCCGACCGGTGAAACGAATACCCTGGGCGTGGCACTCGCATTATGTGCAGCATTGATGCAGGCGTTCATGACCATCTTGCTGCGCCACCTGAGTGGGCACGAACGTCCGGAGACGATTACGTTCTATTTCTTTGTCATCGGCACATTCGTGACGGGGTTGGCACTACCCTTTGTTGCGACCGGACCGACACTGGCGGAGATACCCCTGTTTTTCGGCGTTGGTTTGTCCGGAGCTGCCGCGCAATGGCTTTATTCGACTGCCCTGAAAAACACACCGGCGGCGGTCGTGGCAATTTTTAACTACAGCAGCATCGTTTGGGCCATGTTGTTCGGCTGGCTAATCTGGAACGACTGGCCATTGCCAATCGTGTTGGCGGGGTCAGTGGTTGTCATTGCATCAAACATGTTGATCGCCTGGCGGGAAAGTCGACTGCTACAATCTGCCCAGGTAAAGGTCTCACAAATTCCCTAAGACGCGCACGAATTCCGGGTGAATAGAAGTGACCAAATTGACAAAATCGGAGTGCTTTTCCTGACAAAACGTCAAGCTGTCACGATGGCGTGCGCAGGGTTGATTGCTGGAGGTTTGTACTCGATTGGCGGTGCTATTTATGATATTTCCAGCACAGGATCAGTCGATTTCCCCGCTAACACGGTATAATTCCGTAGCAAAGAGCGCCACGGAGCACATATGTCCGTCAAGCGAAAACTCAGGACAAGTTGGAAATATACAGCTGCGGCACTAACGATGGGAATACTCCCGTCTTTAGGCCTGTGCCAGTCGGCGGTCGATCAGATAGTTGAAGAAATGCCAGCTGAGCCGATTGAAGAAATTGTCGTCTATGGTGAAAAATCGTTGAGCAATTTGCGTCACGAGGTATACAGGACAGAGGATAATTTCTTTGCTGCGTTTAATTCGCTGAACGAGGAAGAAGAATACGATGTTCATTGTTTTTACGAGGTTCCAAGTTTCACTCACATCCGACGACATGTCTGTAGAGCAAATTTCGTAAAGGATGCAACCGCGAATGAATTCGCAGGTTGGCGACGAGGCCAGCCTGTCGCGCCTTCCAAGACGGTTATAATGCAAAAGAAAAAACGTCTCGGCATAAAAATGGAACTGCTGGCAGTCGAACACCCGGAGTTGCTGGAGGCTCTCAATAAGTACACAAACGCCAAACAGGTTCTGGTATCCGAGAAAGGCAAGTGTGAGGGTCAGTTGGTTGTCTGCAAAAGGTAAGTGCGACTCAGCCTTTGACACTCACGGAACGAAACTCTCGCTACCATTAGGCTGTTTCTGCGGTAGTGCCATGAAAATAATTTATTTTTTCCCGGAGTTAGTGATGAAGCACAATCTTGGTTACATGCTGTTGCTCGGTGTTGCATCGGTGGCATTCGGACAAGACGAGTCGAGCGTACAATACCTGGCGAATGAAGGTGTCATGGTCACCCATGGCGAAACCAGCATCTTGTTCGACCCGCTGTTTAACAACAGTTATGGCCAGTATCAGCTTGTACCGAGGGAGATGCGCGAGGCGATAATGACTGGCGCCCCGCCTTATGACAGTGTGGATGCCGTTTTTGTCAGTCACTATCACGAAGATCATTTTTCCGCAGCGGATATTCTGCAATTGCTGAAATCGCGAAGCGAAATTCATCTTTATGCGCCAACTCAAGCAGTAATCGCATTGCGTAAAATCGCCGCTGAAGGTGACGAGAATATTTTCGAACGAGTTACCGGGCTTGATCTGGAGTACGGCGATTCGCCAGTGAGCATCCGCACGGAAAACCTGACCATCGATGCCGTAATCGTTCCACACTCGGGCTGGCCGACAGCCCGTACTGATGTGCAAAATATCGTATTCAGGGTAACCCTGGATGACAGCAGCACGGTCATGCATATGGGTGATGCCGATGCGCGTATTGTTCACTTCGCAGCAGATGAAGAATACTGGGAAGAGGTGCGTGTGCACCTGGCCCTACCACCCTACTGGTTTTTTGACTCAGGTGACGGCAGCGAGATTCTCGAAGATCGTATGAACATCCAGCACTCAATCGGTATTCATGTACCGGACCTGTACGCTAATCCTGCAAATGTTCCGGCCGAGCTATCACGCCATGAGATTTTCACACGGCCCGGTGAGGGGCGCCGCTTCAGGAGCCAATAAGCGCAGCAACCAGGCGATCAGTTCATATCGATTTCATTGCCGGCAATATATACGCTCCGCATTGAACGTGTAGCCTTGATATCAACGAGCGGGTCTTCAGTCAGTACAACGAAATCTGCCCATTTACCCGCCACCAGTGAGCCGATGTCGAAATAATTCTGGCACTCGGCAGCAACTGAGGTAGCGCTCAGCAGTATCTCTCTGGGTGTCATGCCAGCTTCGGCCATCAGTCTGAATTCTTCATGCTCGAAATATCCCGGGAAGCGGCCGCCAGGCCCGGAATCTGTGCCAAACGCGATGGGTATGCCGGAACCTGCCAGAATCCGCAAATTGGCCTGCGCCTGCACCAATGCCTGGCGATAAACAGCAGCCGATGGGCTGGCCGCCATCCGTGCCATGAAATCAGCTTCGCTTACGCGAGCCATTTCTTTCTGGTTTGCGTTTGTAAGAAAGAACGGATCGTCGAAAAACGCCGGACGGCTCGAGTAAGTGAATGCCGACACTTCCCGCATTAGCGTTGGCACGTAGCAAACACCAGAATCCAGCATTGTTTGCACGAACTCATCAGTTACTTCGCGATCCCGCACTGAATGTGCGATTAGTGCGACGCCCATCTGCAACGCTCTTGCTGCATCGTCCATGTAGTAAATATGTGCGGCCACCGGAATTTCTGCGGACCTGCCAGTATCAATCGCCAGCTGCACGGCGTCCCAGGACATTTTATCTGCCGTTCCAAGCCGGTCATCGATCTGAACCTTAAGCCAGTCCACCTCCTGCATCGCGTTGGCGGCCATTATGTCGGCAGTATTTTCGACGTTTCGGTCATTGACCGCTACGCCTGCTACGTACAGGCGCGCATGATCCAGTGTCGCACTGCTGTTTGCGTCGCGAATCGCGAACGCCTCCGCGGGAACGCCACCAAGGCTTGTGATTGTGGTTACTCCGTAGCGCGCATAGAGGGACAAGTCTTCTTTCGCTCTGGCTGCCACACCGGTCACTTCATCGGCTGCCCACCGCCCTGAAATGTGTCCGTGTGAATTTATAAATCCCGGAACTATCCACGTTCCGGCCAGATCTACGATCTCCGCTCCCGCCGGCACTGCATCGCTATTCACGCTTTCGATTCGACCATCGCGGACAATCATGTTCGCATCGCGCAGGGTCGCGGAACCCGTGCCATCCCAGATGTTCGCGCCAACATAGGCCACAGCCCCCAAACCGGGTTGGGTGTTTGTAACCGGCTCCGCCGGCGCCGCGGTGTCGTTTGCTGCTGGGGACCCGGGTGCTTCGCCACCACATGAAGCAAGCAAAAAGAAGACAGTGACAATGCTGGTTATGCGAAACATGATTACCTCTGGTTCGGTACGGTTATGCGCCACTCTAACTTATGGTCGCGACGAAGAAAAAGTCCTTATTCGGGGCGGATAAGCCGACCTTGGCTAACAACTGCTGAAATGCGTTTACTGTTACTAATGTCAACCAGCGGATCCGCGTCCAGGAGTACCAGGTCGGCTTTCTTGCCGACATCGATCGTGCCCATTTCGTCCTGCAGCGAAAAATACTCCGCAGGCTTCACAGTCGCTGCGCCTATCGCCTCCAGTGGCGAAAGCCCGGCCCGAACCAGCATCTCCAGTTCCGAATGCAAACTGTAACCGGGCACTGACAAGCCGATAGGAGTGTCCGTGCCTGCAGCGATCGGTACACCCTGGTTATGCATCCGATTGACCAGGAAAATGCTCCACTCAGCGAACTTTATAAGATCGTCGTTTGTATCCTTCGGCTCGAACGGCCGTTCCTTGCTTTGCGCACTCCAGTCCTCGCGCGCTTCTTCCGGAATTGCTGATAGCGCGTCTACCCAGTCATCCCTTGAGTATGGTTGCACGAGACTCAATCCGTTCAGCCGCAACGTCGGTACCTGCATTGTCGATTTCAGTGCTGCAATCGTGCGGTCGCAGCGCGCCTCGTCATAGTTACCGATCGCTGGTATCCGTTGCAGACTATGTAGTGATGCACGAAGCTCATACCCGGAGAGGTTGTCCGGATTTTTGAGCGCCGCAAGCCGCGTCTCATGGAGCTCCGGCGCATTGCTCGCACAATCCATCTCAATGTTGCGCAGGTGCTCAATGGAATCGACATTTGGACCGGCCGTACTCGCACGCATTGACAAGGGCACATGTGAATCGATGGGTAATTTCTGCTCATTTGCCGCCTCAACCATTGCTGCGAACACGTCGGCGGTTACCAGTTCGTAGATCTTGATGAAATCGACACCCTGCGATTTCAGGCTGGCGATCATCGCTTTTGCATCATCTGGCGTTGCGTTGCGTGTGCCAATCTCCGGTCTCGATACGCCATCGTAAACGACGAAATTGCCATCGAGTAATGGCCCCGAAAAAAACACCCGTGGCGCCAATGCATCTGCTGCCCGCATCTTTTCCACAACGGGCAGGATCTTGTGCATTAATCCGCCGGTATCCCGAACGCTCGTTATCCCATAAGAGAGAAACAATTCCGGCATTGCCGCTGTAAAGCGGTCGTCATAGGTGAGGTGCACATGAAAATCCCATAGACCCGGAATCAGGTACTTGCCACTGCCGTCTATCGACTCAACAACGGCCGACTCTGTAGCGCCCGACTCGATAGCAACGATCTCATCGCCATCGAAGATAACAGTCTGGTGTTCACGCACGCCATTGATCGCGTCGATCACCGTTACATTGGTAATCGCGGTACCGCTCGGTGCCGGTCCGCCGCAGCCTGCGAGCAGAGCTATAGAAAAGAGTGTGGCAGCGAGGTGATTTCGCATGCTATGGCTGTAAATCAATTCGATACCCGGTAACTACTGCCAGGAACTTGGAAATTTCAATCATGTCCTTGCCAACGAATTTGATCGTGTGGGAGTTTACTTTTTCCACATTAGAGAGATACGCCAGCAACTCTACCGGCTGGTAGTGTTTCAGGCTCAGCTCTAGCTCGATTGGCGTCTCCAGCACATAGGGCTCGAATTCCGCGATACGATCGATGGCTGACTTCGTCCGGGTACGAATGACTTCGTACCCCGCTTCCGGTGTCATCGTTAGCGCGGAGTGGAAGCCCTTCGCCCATTTGACGACCGCACCTTCGATATCACCAATGATCACCTGGTTTTCCGCGACGGCTACATCATCACCGGAAACCATAATGACCGGAACACCGAAGTGTCCCGCGATGGCCGCGTTCATGCTGCCCTCCGTCATCGTCATGCCGTTCAGCCGCACGCTCGTAATGCTGGCACTGGACATCGTGTGTGCCCGCACACCGCGGGTGTTATTGGTGCTGGCGTGATAGCCGAGAAAAATAACACCGTCAAAAGATTCATCGATGCCCTCCATCATTGCGAGTTCACGCGGCCAGGAGCGTACGATCATTACGTCGTCGGGCAATTCCTCAATCAGGATATTTTGTCCGTTTCCATGTGAGTCGCTGACCAGAAACTCTGTTGCACCGGCCGCTCGGGCAGCGTCGATCGCAGCGTTAACTTCGTCGGTCATGAAGCCACGAAAGCGTTCGTACTCGAAACCACCTGGACCGAGCTGCTCACCGCTTACCGCGCCGACAACACCTTCCATATCAGCCGAGATGTAAATCTTCAGGCCATCCTGCGCAACCGCAGTTGATGCAATCGATATTATTGCAAACGCGCACAGTATCTTTCTGATGATCATGCTCTATTCCTCTCTAGCGCCTTACCGGCAATATGATTTGCGACGGGTATTCGTCTGAGTGATGCACACTGTTGTGTGCCGTCACGCCTTCAGTTTCATCGTAATTATTCCCGCCTGTATTCAGGTTGCGCATGTATTGCGGGAACTTGCTCGATGCGACTTCGACACGGATGCGATGGCCGGCCTTAAATTCATAACTCGTCGACATCGCGGTTGGGTTGAGCTCATAGACTTCGCCATCTTCCATGAACACCTGCTTATCGTAGCCATCCCGGTATCGGGCACGAAAAATCGTGTCATCGACGTTCCAGGCTGTTCCATCGGGGTACACATCCACAAGCTTGATACTGAAATCTGTATCTTTCGCATCTGATGACACGTAGAGTTTCGCGCGAACAAAACCAGTAACATCAGTATCGTCCTCGAGCGGCTCTGATGTGTACACAAGCACATCAGCTCGTGCCTCGATCCCACGCTGATCATAACTTCCGCCCAGTGATGCATCCCGATTGCAACATACGCCACCGCCCAGTGATGGCACGGGATTCATCGGGTCATAAGTGAACGTATCCGATCCGGCGCCGCTTGCCGTGTCAGGGTTAAGTGATCCATCGCCAAATACGCTGTTCGCGTTGCCACCGCTCGCCAGGTACATCGTCAGTGGTTTGGCATCTTCTGGCGGCCATGTATCTGCCGAAGACCATTCATTGCGACCCATCGTGTAGAACTGAACACGCGGCGTGTTTTTGTGAAAATCGTTATCTGCGTCTTTCAGGTATGAATCGAGAAAGGAGAATATCGTATCGTAGTAAGGAAAGTTTACCTTGCCGACGTTCAGGTCGCCTGCGATGAAATCTTCGTGTTCCGGTGTGCGGAAAAATCCGCAGTGCAACGTCGGCGCGATCGCTACGTACTGACCGTCGCGAACCGATCTGTCGCTGGCGTTTTCGCGTACGTGATTGTAGAGAGTCAGGTTCGGCCCCTGGCTTACATCGAACCAGCTGTTGAACCAAAATGCCGGGACACCCCAATCTTCGTTGTCATGATAGAGTCCGCCCGCATACCATTTCGGATCATTCGGTCCACGCGCCATCAGATCGGCACCGGGTCCTTCGTTGCCACCGCTTTCTTTCAGCCAGTCAATCGAGGGCAGCTTGCGCATCTGCTTTGCCCAGTCCATCTGCGGCATTTTCGCGGCCAGATCATAGGATTTGCGCAGGCGCTGCAGCTGCTCCTGGCTCAAGCCATCCGGAAACTGCGGCCGGATATTCTGTTGCACGCCGTACAGCCAGACGGTGAAAAGCGTTTGATGAACACCGCCCTTGTACCAGTTGCCCTGCTCGTAATATTCGCCGACCCGACCAATGCCCGCCCCGGAGGCCATCGGCACCATAGCGGCATGCGCCGGGTGGTTCTGTGCCGCCAACGCAAGCTGCCACTCAGCGGTTGACGAGCAACCCATTGTTGAAACCTTGCCGGTAGACCATTCCTGCTCTGCCAGCCACGTTAATGAGTCATATCCATCCGTACGTGGCCGCCCGAGGATTTCCCACTCGCCCTCGGAGTAGTAACGGCCGCGTTCGTTCTGCACAACAAATGCATAGCCACGCTCCATGGCCTCTATCGCCCAGTCCAGCTGCCCACCGGAAATCTTGTTGAAGTTATAGGGAGTTTTTACGAAAACTACAGGGAACGGTCCCTCGCCCTTTGGCAAATAGACATCGGTAGCAAGCCCGACACCATCACGCATCGGCACCATGACCATGGTATCCGCTTCTGAAATAGCTTTGAGCTTGGCGACGTCTGGGTTGTCTTCTTTCTGCGCGAGGGCGTTCACCGAAACCGCTGCGAGAAGGACAATCGACAAAACGACTCTGGCGCACGAGCGAGCGCCTTCTGATAACTTCATGGTATCCCCCACCATTGCAATGGTTGTTAGACAGCCAGTATACGTATAACAACCAGTCAGAAAAACAGCAGGCCAAAAAATGGTAGCAAGACATCGTAGGAGCCCGCCGTACGATAGATACACACCCTCAAATCCGGAGATTCACGATCTATCGGCACGGGCGACAAACATTTAGGGCCGTGTTTGAAAAACACGGCCCTAAATGTTTGCAAAACCCGAGCCAACCACACCCGCTAAAACGAAGCCACCCGCCACCATCGGCCGCAGCGAACTCGCCCGCTAGGCGGGCTCCTACAGGGTTGTCGCGCGTTTGAATGAAATTAAAGCTCCCGCCGGCTCATCCTCTGTGCAATATGATCAGCCTGCCGAATTGCCAGTGCAACGATCGTCAATGTTGGGTTCGCCGCAGCACTGGTCGTAAAAACGCCGCCATCCGCTACAAACAGGTTGGGGATGTCATGAACCTGCCCCCACCGGTTGGTAACACCGTCATCGGAATTTTCGCTCATGCGCGCGGTACCCATGTTGTGACAACCGACAAATATGCCCTCAGACGCCCGCACGTCTTCGGCACCCAATGACTCATAGAGCTCGGTTGATTTCATGATCGAATGGCGCTGCATGGCGTCACTGTTTGGATGCATTGCATACTCTATAACCGGCACCGGCAAACCGTGTTGGTCACGCTCCATCGGGTGCAATGTGATCCTGTTTGACGCTTGCGACGGGTCCTCGCCACTGATGAATATCCCGGCGACGTGGCTGTAGCGCTCCATAAATGCAGCAGTGGACTGACCCCAACCGCCAACAAACGGCAACATGCCGCCTGGATCAAGGCCCATCGTCTCAATGAAATAACCGCCGGCGAAGCCGCGTTCCGGTTTGTGATATTGCTCATCCAGGATTAGTCCGGACTGACGCGTACCACGATTAAAGTGGACCGGTCCGGGCATGACTGCCGTGATGATGCTCATGACATGACGGGTATAGTGACGGCCAAGATTGCCTGTCGAATTTCCCAGGCCGTCAGGAAACCTGGCCGAAGCAGAGTTCATCAACAATCGTGTCGTTTCGACCACGTTGCCTGCGACGGCTATCGCACGCGCTTTTTGTTCATGCGTGTTACCCGTCGCATCTACATAAACCACGCCGGTGACTTTTCCGGAAGCACCATGGTTGATCTTCACTACCATGGCGCCAGCACGAAGCTCAAAATGGTCCGTTGTTTCTGCTTTTGGCACCTCTGTATAGAGAGTCGACCACTTGGCGCCGATTTTGCAGCCGGAATTGCAAAAGCCGATTTGCAAACAACCTGGACGACCATCACGCGCCGCAGAATTTATTCCGGTGCGTGTGCTGGTTATTTCCTTGTAGCCGATTTTTTCACCACCGGCTTGAAGAACTTTGTAGTTGTTATTCTCGAATGACGCCGGGATGCCGTGCGTTCCCGTCACGCCCATCTTGTCCTCGGCTTTGTCGTAGTACGGGGCGAGTTCCTCGAGTGTCAGTGGCCAGTCTATGAGCGACGCGCCTTCAAGCTGACCGTAAACGGTCTTCGCCCTGAATTCATGCTCTTGAAAACGAGGCGTTATGCCGGACCAGCGCATCGTCGTGCCACCGACGGTTTTGCATAGCCAGA
>CAYOHF010000053.1:0-21002 GCA_964403695.1 uncultured Woeseiaceae bacterium
CCCCGACCATTTCTCAACGGAAAAAGGCCTTCCTCCCCCAAAGGGGAAGGCCTTTTTATGTTGAGAAATGATCGGGAAATCTGGAACTGAATTTTAGCTCGACAAATCGCCAGGAGCGATTTGGAGTGATCTCGCCTGGCGAGATCAGCCCGCAGGGCCGAGGACAGGATGTCCGAGCTCTATCTTCTCGCCAACACGACTTGCTCACGAATTGGCCGTGTTGCGTGTTTGAAATTACCTGGTTTCAATGCTTTGCTAACTCGCCCGCTGGGCGGGCTCCTACAACGCTATTTAGAAATGTAGGAGCCCGCCCAGCGGGCGATGCGTCATTGACTAAACGCCAACATCCCCACCAACCAACTTCTTATCCTCGATACCCAGCAAAATCGGCTCCGCAGTATCCCGGTAAATATTAACCTTGGCGTTATAAGCTGTCCGCAACAGTCCGTGTTTATCCTTGATCCCGTCAACACGTCTTGCTCACGAATTGGCCGTGTTGCGTGTTTGAAATTACCTGGTTTCAATGCTTTGCTAACTCGCCCGCTGGGCGGGCTCCTACAACGCTATTTAGAAATGTAGGAGCCCGCCCAGCGGGCGATGCGTCATTGACTAAACGCCAACATCCCCACCAACCAACTTCTTATCCTCGATACCCAGCAAAATCGGCTCCGCAGTATCCCGATAAATATTAACCTTGGCGTTATAAGCTGTCCGTAACAGTCCGTGTTTGTCCTTGATCTCCAGCTTCCTGATATTGAACTCACCACTTTCCAGCCGTTCTCCAGTCAGGTAACACTTAATGGCGGTTACTCGTTCTCCGGAAAGTTCAAGGCCACTCAACTTGGATAGATTGCCCTGGGCACGACGCAGGAAAGTGACTGCGTCGAGATGAACCTGCGATTCCTCCAGGTCATTAAGCGGCGCACTGACTTTGGCCAGAAAGTCTCCCACTAATATCTGCCCAGGCATCGCTGCATCAATCATTCGTGCCAGTTCAATCGTTACGTCGCCGACGATAAAATCATGAGTGGTTGGGTTCAGGCCCTCAGCCTGGTGAAACTCGTAACAACTGCCGACATGAAAGCAGGCGCGCAGCCGCGGCACTGTCCTGCTGGTCGACTTGCTTTGTGCGATGGCGTTGTCCGCCAGTACCAGGTGCATGAAATGATAAAGATTGACGTTGGCTTCCAGGCCCTGGTCGCGATTCCAGATATAAAATCCGTCACCGCTGGATGAGCGGGCAAAGTTGATGTTGACGTCGAGCTCCAACATTTTCGAGTGTGCGGAATTCAGGGAATAGGAGAGGCTGTTGAGCTGCGTCATTTGCTCAAAAGGGGTTAGTAAGCCGAAGCCGACAATGTCAAACAGGGTGACTGCTCTGCTGGCCACATAGTTGATGCCATAGCGCCTGATCATTTTTTCTATGATCTGCGTTTCTACCGGGAGATCACTCAAAGGTTGCCGCAAGCGCAGGAACTTTGAGTCAATGTTCAAAAGCCTGGCGACTTTTTGCATTTGCGTCAATGTGAGTTGGCGGTCTCCGGATATAAGCTCGGTAACAAAGGTTGCCGATACATTCTGCGTCGTGCGCACATCGGAGGACGCCCCATCTGTGTATTCTGCGATTGCGTAATGAGGGACAACCAGGATTAATATGCCGTCATCAAGCGGGCACCAGCTGAGGATGCTGTTTTGTCCCAGGCACCATTCGCGGTGCAGGCAGCTTTCCAGGTGAACCAGGTTGCTGCGTTGGCGCAGCCCCATCTCATTGGCGTGCGGGCCCAGCTGGTCAAGGTATGGCGAATAATTGGTGATTCGCCGGATCCCCGACTGGGATAGATCGTCTAATTCCATTAGTTTGCCCAAATACGCGGTATCTGCAAAAAACCGATGACGAAGGTATCGTTGCAAGTCTCGCGAACAAGATGGTGAGCCAGGCTCGTGGCTGGTGCGCCGTGACCGTTTGCCCGTCAGTCGCTGTGTTATCGGTACAGCCGTCGAAAGTAATCAACAAATCAGAACAGCGCAAGTATTATTAAGAACCCTATATAGGTTATTCAAATTTCAGCTAATGTCAGGTACAGGGAAAACTTATGTTTTACATAATGTTGACGTACATTGTTGTGCGCAGTTGATGGTTAATCCAGTCTCGAGTCATTGTCGTCATGCCAATTGTGCGCTGCCGGGGCCGATCTAGATGCAAATGCTGGCGCCTGCTATTAACGATGTCCGGGAGTTGCAGCAGCGACTTCAGGAGTGGCTCGTGCGCACGCCAGTGCTGCGTTGCCGTGCGCTGGAAGATCGATTGGCAGATGATGTTGAAATTCACGCGAAGATGGAGTTTCTGCAGCAAACAGGGACCTTTAAGCCGCGCGGTGCTTTATCGGTCATGTTGCAGCTCGATAGCGATCAGCTAAAAGCAGGTGTCACCGCTGTCAGTGCCGGCAATCATGCCATAGCAACAGCGTTTGCCGCTCAGGCGGTCGGTACCAGCGCAAAAGTAGTGATGACAAGAACAGCCAGTCCGGTCCGCATGGCGGCCTGCCGCTCGTACGGGGCAGAAGTTGTGCTGGCGGATGACGTGCATGTCGCGTTTGATATGGTCGATGCCATTCGTGAGCAGGAAAAACGCCATTTCGTGCATCCGTTCGAGGGCCAGGACGTCGTGACAGGAACTGCTACGGTAGGCTTGGAAATTTGCCAACAAATCGGCGATTTCGACGCGGCAATCATCCCGATCGGTGGCGGCGGCCTGTGCGCTGGCATATCCAGCGCAATCCGGCAGCTGAACCCGGGCTGCGAGATTATCGGGGTTGAACCGGAAGGCGCCGATTCCATGCACCGAAGTTTCGCGAGTGGAAAGCCGGAATCGATCGAGAAAGTATTGACCATCGCAGACAGCCTGGGTGCCCCGTTTGCCATGCCATATTCCTTTGAAGTTTGCCGGCAGAACGTTGATGAGCTGGTGATGATTGATGACGAACAAATAAGGGACGCCATGAACTTGCTGTTCACCGATATGAAAATGGCTGTTGAGCCCGCGTGTGCGGCAACGACTGCCGCACTGGCGGGTCCCCTGCGGAACCGATTCGCCGGAAAGAAAGTGGTCCTGGTCCTGTGTGGCAGCAATATTGACTGGCAAACCTATGCCACTCACGCGCGACTCAGCAAATGCTGACGGAACAACTCAAAGCGATTGTAGGTGTGGCCGGTTTCACCTGCGAGAAAGAAGATCTGCAACCGCATCTGCAGGAATGGCGCGATAGATGGCACGGCAAGACGTTGTTGATGGTTTCTCCTGATTCCACGGAACAGGTCTCTGCGGTGGTGCGGGCCTGCAGTGAGGCAGGCACGGCGATCGTACCGCAGGGCGGCAACACTGGTCTTTGCGGTGGGGCAATCCCGGATTCCAGCGGTAAACAGGTACTGTTGTCACTCTCGCGACTGAATCAGATTCGCTCGATAACCGCACAAGATTTTTCGCTGGTCGCCGAGGCCGGCTGCATACTTGAGAGTATTCAAAATGCTGCTGATGCGGCGGGACTTTTTTTTCCGCTGAGTCTTGCGGCAGAAGGAAGCTGCCAGATAGGTGGAAATCTCTCAACCAATGCTGGTGGTATCAACGTGCTTCGCTATGGCACAGCGCGCGATCAGGCACTTGGGCTGGAGGTGGTCCTGGCTGACGGTACGATTTGGAACGGGCTAAGATCGTTACGCAAGGATACTGCCGGCTATGATCTCAAGCAGGTGTTTATTGGCGCAGAGGGTACGCTGGGCATCATTACGGCAGCGTGCCTGCGTTTGTATCCTGCAATTAAAAATGCCAACACCGTCCTGCTGGCGCTACCATCTGCCGCCAACGCGGTCGAGGCCCTTGCCATCTTGCGCGACGAGTTAGCAGATCAATTACAGGCCTTTGAGTTGATTCCGCAACGTGCAATTCGCTATGTTTTGCGGCATATCCCGTCAAATAAATTTCCGCTCGAGTTGGAATCACCCTGGTATGTATTGCTGGAAACGTCAAATACAGAAATGAATGAGGCACTGGAGAGTCGCCTGATGACTTTGCACGAGCGAGGCCTGGCAAGCGATATTGTTATTGCAAAGAGTCGTACAGAAGCAAACGATTTGTGGCGACTTCGGCACGCAATATCGGAAGCACAAAAGTTGGAAGGCGCCAGCCTGAAGCATGACGTATCCGTGCCGGTCAACAAAGTTGGTGAATTTCTGCTGGCGGCTGAGATTGCTGTGCATCGCCAGATGCCGGATGTTCGTACGGTGCCTTTTGGCCATGTCGGTGACGGCAATATTCACTTTAATCTCAGCCAGCCGAAAAAATGGTCGGCGGAGGCCTTTCTGGCCGAACAGGAGCGGCTGGCTGAGGTGGTTTACGATGTCGTCGATTCCTTCGGCGGCAGCATCAGTGCCGAGCACGGTATCGGCCAGGCCAAACGGGAGCACCTGCAGCATTACCGTGGGGAGACGGAGATAGCGCTGATGCGGGCTATAAAATCGGCTCTGGACCCGGCCAACATCATGAATCCGGGTAAAGTAATCTGACGACCAGTTCCCATTGCCAGCGCGGGTAGCGGGCTAAACTAGGGCGATGTGAACATAACCCAGCAGGTCGTACCAGCAAAAGTCGCGTAAATCCATGAGTGGCAAAACTGACAATTCGGGCCGGACATATTCCGCGCAGCTTGCGGACCTTGAAAGCAGGCTGCACAGCGATGCTGGCGATGAGGCGATGCTTGCCGAGATGCATGTTGCTATCAGGACGCTGTTGGCCGGCAATGGCGAAAGTGCCGCACATATTCAGGAATTACTACAAAAACGCTTCAATGAAGGGCACCTGCGGGCCGAATCATACGAACTGGTGAAGAACATGCTCGACAGGATCGTCGCGGAAGACACGGCGAGCCTGTTCGCAACCGACGAGATGATAGCGCTGTCGCCTCAGGACAGTGCCGCCACAACCGACGAATCCTTTAGTGATACGGCTGTTCTTGAACCGTCCATCTTGCACGAAGACTCGGCTGACGAGCGATTGCAGGTTGGTTCCGTATTGCGCGATCGCTTCCTGCTGCAAGAGCGAATGTCCGGCGGCAGTATGGGCGTCGTTTACAAAGCCCTTGACCGCAGGCTCGCCGAGGTCGACGAGCGCAACCCCTATGTAGCGATCAAGGTTTTGAGCTCAAAGCTTTCGCGCAACGGTAACGCATTGCAAGCATTACAGCAGGAAGCGGCAAAAGGGCGCTTCCTCTCACATCGAAATATTGTGCGGTTCATTGATCTCGACCGCGATGATGATTTGTACTTCATCGTCATGGAGTGGCTCGAAGGCCGGACCTTGGCGGACATCCTGGACGATAAGCTCGCCGAAAAAATGGAATTGCGAACGGCACTGGATATTGTCAAGCAAATCGCCCGTGCCCTCGACTATGCGCATCGTCGTGGTGTCGTACACGCGGACGTTAAGCCCGGGAACATCATTATTACGCCGACTGGCCTGGCGAAGTTATTTGATTTTGGAGTGGCCCGCGTCCGGCAAAAAGAAAATGAAGGCAAGTCGAAATTCGACCCGGGTGTAATGGAAGCAAATACTCCGGCTTACTCCAGCATGCAGGTTTTGACGGGAGAGGTTCCTGTCGCCACCGATGATGTTTTTTCGCTCGGCTGTCTGATGTACCGCCTGGTTGCTGATCATCGAGTATTTGGACCACGCAATGCAGCGGACGCGGCGGCAGAAGGCATGGAGCCGCAGCAACCACAGGGCCTCAACACAGTTCAGTGGCGGGCATTGAAAAAAGCGTTGTCGTATTCCCGTGTCACGCGGTTTGATACACCGGCTGATTTTATTAAGGCCCTTGAACCGTCCGCAGCAGCGGAACCAGTGGATGATGAAACCATGGTCGCTGACTACGATGATGCGCCGCGACGCTCGCCGTGGCGGATCGGCCTGGTAGCAGCGATTATTCTCGTTTCGCTTGCGGTAATCGTACAGCCTAACTTGCGTGGCCTTGCCGATAAGGTGCCTGGAGCCGATCCTGCTGCCGTAGTAACGGTAGCGCCCGAAGAACTAACTGAGGTAGTGGACGTTGAACCGCAGGCTGCAGAAGCGGATCCTTTGATCGTCGAATCTGACCGTGAGTCGGCGACGGAGGACGCGAATGCCGAGCCAGAAATCGTTGCAACGGAATCTGTGGATGATGCGGCGGTTGCAGATGTGGATGGCAACCTCGCAGCCCTGGAATCAACAATGGAAGATGCACGGCAAGAGGAGCCTGTGCGAAATCAACCGCCAGCTGTTCCGCTAGTCGATTTTTCCACATTGCCGCCAGCCACGCTGACCATATCACTTGCAACAAATGCTAGCCCGGTCAACCTGGCACTCCGTGAAAATACCGCACCGGCTATTGTCGATCTGATTCGCCCGGATGGAAGTGCAGAGGAAAGAACCTTGGTGCTTGCCGAATCCGCATTCAGTGGTAGTGGCTCGGCCGCTGCCGCGGGTCGGTATACGCTAGAGAATGACGGCGTCGTTACATTCGCTGCCGGTCAGGATCGGGCACGATTTCAGATAGCCGTGCCCTCCAACCAATTGCGTGAGCCCGACCAAAAGGTGACTTTGCAGATTCAGGATGCTGGCGCAGTTGTTGGTGTGATTGACCTGACAGTTGAGGACGATGATCAACGGGCATTTAATGCACGGGTTCCAGCAAATACCATCGCATTTACCAAAACTCAAATTTTTGTCAGCGAGAGTGACTCGGCAGTCCAGATAGACGCTGTTCGATACAGTCCCGACAACACTGTTGTCGAAGTTGCTTACCTGGTGCGCGATATGACGGCAACGGAGGGAGCTGATTATTTCGCACCCGCATTGACTGTTATCTACTTCGGCCCCGGCCAAAGCACCGCCCAGGTGCTGATTCCCGTGACGCAGGATGCCGAGCGCGAAACTGACGAGGTGTTCATGCTCGAACTGCTCACCGATACACCACTGTCAGATCCTGACATTTTTCAGCGAATCGCGGTTATGATTCGTGATGATGACAGCTAAAAATCTAATCTGACTTTCCAAGAGCGATCCCAATGGAAGAAAAGGAACTGCGCCGTTATTCGCGCGTTGTAGTTGATGGTGTTGCACAGGCGCCCAGCCGGGCAATGTTGCGAGCCGTAGGCTTCGAAGAAAAAGACTTCAATCGACCACAGGTCGGCATTGCTTCTACATGGAGCATGATCACTCCCTGCAACATGCATATTCATGAACTTGCGAAACACGCAGCGCATGGTGCGGACACGGCCGGTGGCAAGGCAGTCATTTTTAACACCATCACCGTATCGGACGGCATTTCTATGGGCACGGAAGGAATGCGCTTCTCACTCGTGTCGCGCGAGATAATTGCGGATTCTATTGAGGCGGTAACCAGCGCCCAGGGCTTTGATGGATTGATTGCAATCGGCGGTTGTGACAAAAACATGCCAGCTTGTGTCATGGCGATGGCAAGACTCAACCGGCCGTCAGTCTTCGTCTATGGCGGTACGATCAAACCAGGTGCCAAACGTCGCGACGTTGTTTCAGTTTTTGAAGCTGTTGGAGCGTATGCCGGTGGCAAGATCGGTGATGCCGAGTTGCTCGAGGTTGAACAGACGGCGATACCCGGGCCTGGCGCCTGTGGTGGCATGTATACGGCGAACACGATGGCATCCGCTATCGAGGCGTTGGGGATGAGTCTCGCCAACAGTTCGGCTCAGGAAGCGATATCAGATAGCAAGGTTAACGACTGCGAGCGTGCGGGCGAAGCAGTCCTGAACCTCATCAAAAAGGACATAAAACCGTCGGACATCATGACGCGCAAGGCGTTCGAGAACGCGATTTCGGTCGTTATTGCCATCGGTGGATCAACTAACGCTGTTTTGCATCTGATCGCCATGGCGCGCGAAGCAAACGTTAAGCTCGAGTTGAATGATTTCACCAGCATCGGTGCCAGGGTGCCGGTGTTGGCCGATGTGAAGCCAAGTGGCAAATACCTGATGTCAGAACTCATAGCGATCGGCGGCATTCAACCATTGATGAAGCGCCTGCTTGATCACGGTTTGCTGCATGGGGATTGCATGACGGTAACCGGTAAGACGCTTGCAGAAAATCTGGCTGAGGTCGAAGACTATCCGGCGGATCAGGACATCATCCGTGGCTTCGACAATCCAATCAAAGCGAACAGTCACCTTGTAATTCTGTACGGCAACGTGGCGCCCGAGGGCGCCGTAGCAAAAATATCAGGCAAGGAAGGATTGCAGTTCGAAGGATCGGCACGCGTGTTCCATTCCGAGGAGCTTGCAATGCAGGCAATCCTGGACGGCGACATCATTGCGGGCGATGTGATCGTCGTTCGATACGAAGGACCCAAAGGCGGGCCGGGTATGCGTGAGATGCTGAGTCCGACTGCGGCGATCATGGGTAAAGGTCTTGGCAGCGATGTGGCGCTCATCACCGATGGGCGTTTCTCCGGCGGCAGTCATGGTTTCGTTGTCGGTCACGTGACGCCTGAGGCAGCAACCGGTGGCCCGATCGCGCTCATCGAGGACGGTGACCGGATCACAATTGATGCGGAAACCAAACGCGTCGATCTCGATATTTCAGATGATGAATTGGCCAGGCGGCGTAGTGAATGGGTGCGGCCTGTATCCGCTGTAACAGGCGGAGCGCTTGCAAAATATCGCGCCGAGGTGCTATCTGCGTCAGAAGGCGCGGTCACGGTAGCGCCACCCTGGGACTAGAAATTCGTCCCGTACTTGACCTGAGCGTCCCGGTCAGATTTACTCAGTGCAAGACAGATATCCATCTATGTATTGTGCCGTGGTGTCGGCGATGCCGATACCCGATTATTATAAAAACCAATGGTGCGCCAGAGGTGCGTGGATGAGAGTGGCAGCGCAACTGGCCGTATATTAGAGCTCGGATGTTGTCATAAGACCCGCAAGGATCTCCGTGCGGGTTTTTTTTTGGCAGGGAAAAGCAACAGCAATGCGACAAGAAGAAAATGAGGTGTGGTGGCTCAGGAAACGTGCCGAACTGCTTGAGATAGCAAATCACAATTTAAACGCCTACGTTTATGACCTCGAAACCGTCAGTGACGCGGCAGAAAAAATACTTTCGTTATCTGCCGTCGATCGCGCGCTGTATGCAATGAAGGCTAACTTCAACGCAGACGTGTTACGGACACTGGCAGGTTCCGGTGTTGATTTCGACTGTGTATCGCCGGGTGAAGTGCAACGCCTGATCGACGTTATACCTGGCCTTGATATGAGACGGATTCTGTTTACGCCGAATTTCGCACCTCGTGAGGAATACGAATGGGGCATCCAGCAAGGCATACAGGTCACACTGGACAATCTTTATCCTTTGAAGGCGTGGCCGGAAATATTTAACGGACAGCGGTTGTTTATTCGCGTTGATCCGGGCGAGGGGCGGGGCCACCACGAGAAAGTCAGAACGGCCGGTGAGCAGTCCAAATTTGGTGTATCCCGATCCGAGATTGATGAGTTGGCCAGGCTAGCCGAAAAAGCCGGTGCGAAGGTCGTCGGGATTCACGCACACAGTGGCTCAGGAATTCTGGATCCCGGAAACTGGCATACCATTGCAAATGAGCTGGCTCAGGTGGCGCAGCGATTCCCGGATGTAACAGTGCTGGATCTTGGTGGCGGTATCGGTGTCCCGGAAAAACGGGGTGATGCTGCCTTCGATCTGCTTGGGCTGAATGAAAGGCTAGACGAGTTTCGCCGCGTGTATCCGCAGTACGAGCTTTGGCTGGAGCCAGGAAGATTCCTGGTGTCAGAGGCGGGCGTATTGCTTGCACATCTGACGCAGGTCAAGCGTAAAGGCGAAATGCGCTACGTCGGGGTGAGTACTGGCTTCAACTCATTGATCAGACCGGCGCTTTATGACGCTTATCACGAGATCATAAATCTGACTCGTGTTGATGACGAAGCGAACGAATTGGTAACTGTTGTCGGTCTTATCTGCGAGACCGGAGACAGGTTTGGCAGTGATCGTATGTTGCCACCTTCGCAGGAAAAAGATGTGATGCTGATTGCTAACGTTGGCGCATACGGGCAAGTCATGAGTTCACAATACAATTTAAGAGAAGTACCACCGGAAATTGTTATTTGAATTTTGAATTGGAGCAAGATTCCTGATGCGGAAACTTGTAAGGGGTAGATGTGAGTACCAGACGTGAAATCCTTGGCGCAGTGATTGGCGCCGGAGTCCTGAGCATGACCAGGTCGACTGTTTCCCTGGCACAGTCAGGATCCAGAAGTGGCGGATTAGATATTCTTATTCTGGGCGGGACCGGATTCATCGGGCCGCATCTTGTTGACCATGCCATGCAACGTGGTCATAAAATCACTCTGTTCAATCGTGGGCGCACCAACACTCATCTGTTTCCGCAGGTTGAAAAACTTGTCGGCGATAGAAACAATAATCTCAGCGCGCTCGAAGGCCGACGCTGGGATGCAGTGATTGATAATTCGGGCTACACGCCCGGGCAAGCGCAGTTGAGCGTCGAGCTCCTCAAAAATGCCTGCGATCAGTATCTGTTTACCTCCACCCGCTCCGTCTACCACGACTTCACCGCGGCTGTTATGGACGAGGATGCTCCGGTTGGACCGCGGGAAATTCCGGAATCCGAATGGGACGGTTACGGGCCGAATAAGGTTTTGGCGGAAAGAGTTGTTCAGGAGGGATTCGGCGCACGGACTCTGATTGCGAGACCGCCGATCATAGTCGGTCCTGGAGATCGGTCGGATCGATTTACCTACTGGGTTGACCGGATTGATGACGGTGGCGACATACTGGTGCAGGGCGAGCCTGCAGATCCGGTGCAGTTCGTGGATGTGCGAGACCTGTCAGAGTTCTATGTTCACTTGCTCGAGAATGCTACGACAGGCATATACAACACTGAGGGTCCCGGTTCGGCATTGACAACAGCGGGCCTTGTACATGGCATCAAAGCGATCACGTCAACGCCCTCGACGTTCCACTGGCTTGATTGGGACTTCCTGATTGAGCAGGGCGAAGTGCCCCAGGACAGCCTCACGTTCTGGCAACCACCGCGCGGCCGTCACCTGAATTACGGGCTAATGGACAATCGTCGCGCGATTGCGAAGGGCATGAAGTTCCGGCCGCTTGCTGTATCAGCGAAAGATACCCTGGACTGGCACCGTACCCGGACGAGAGAGCTGCAAACTAAGCTCCGCACGGGCCTCGGCCGCGACCGGGAGAGTGAGTTGTTACGGATGTGGCATTCCCGGGCGCCACAATAACGCAATAAACAAATCCTTATATGTTTCTATGTTGCCTGTATTTTTGCTACCGGTTCCTTGACGCTGCACTTCAATTACCACTACACTGCCTCCAACTCATCGAGACCGGCTGAGGGAAAGGCCCATTGAAGCCGGGGCAACCTCCAGGACTAACCATCCTGAAAAGGTGCCAACTCCTGCGGTGTAATTAAATTACATCCGAGAGATGAGTGTCGTTGTAACGTCGTTTCGATTACAGACTCGAGGCGCGGAGGGCACGGCACACTTCCTTGCGGTATTCGCAGGATTCTGATGAGTGACAGGCGATTTTTTTATCGCACCATTGGAATTTTGGCGGAGACCCGATCATGACCTCTTCAGTAAATCCTGCCACGGCGGCAGTCCGTGCCTCTCTTGAGTCAGACACACAGCACGGTGCGGTTGTGCCACCGTTGCACCTGTCGTCCACGTATACCTTTGCGGGGCTCGGTGAGAAGCGCCAGTACGATTATTCCAGGAGTGGCAATCCGACCCGGGATTCACTCGCCACAGCACTAAGTGAGCTTGAAGGCGGTGCCGGTACGGTCGTTACGTCGTCCGGCATGGCAGCACTCAATCTCGTCCTGCAGTTGCTGGAGCCGGGCGACCTTCTCATTGCGCCACATAACTGCTATGGCGGTACCTATCGCCTTTTTGACAGCCTCGCTGCGAAAGGACATTTCGAGGTATTGTTTGTCGACCAGACGGATGAAGCGGCAATTCGCACAGCCTGTGCCCGCCAGCCGCGCTTGTTGCTGGTAGAAACGCCATCGAACCCGTTGCTGCAGATAGTCGATATAGAAGCGCTTTCGGTCGCCGCAAAAGTCTGTGGTGCGCTGCTTGCTGTTGACAACACTTTCCTCTCGCCAGTGTTACAACAACCGATCAGCCTGGGGGCCGATATCGTTATCCACTCAACGACAAAGTATCTGAATGGCCATAGCGATGTTGTCGGCGGCGCGGTCGTCGCAGCCACCGACGAGTTGGCGGAAAAACTTGCCTGGTGGGCGAATTGTCTCGGCATTACCGGGGCACCATTTGACAGCTATCTGACATTGCGTGGCATCAGGACGTTGCATACCAGGATGAAACAACATGAGCAAAATGCGAATGTGCTGGCGCAGGTGCTGAACGAGCACGACGCCGTCGAACGAGTTTTTTACCCGGGCCTGCGTAATCATCCCGGGCACGCGATAGCGTGTCAGCAACAAAGTGGGTTCGGCGGGATGGTCAGTTTCGAAATCGCTGGTGGAGAACCGGCGGTTAAAGCATTCGTCACAAGCCTCGAATATTTTTCGCTCGCAGAATCACTGGGTGGTGTGGAGAGTCTCGTCTGTCACCCGCCGACCATGACACACGCCGCGGTTAGTGATGAGGTCCTGGCAGGTGCCGGAATAAAACCGAACCTGATTCGCTTGTCTGTTGGGCTCGAATGTAGCGAAGATCTCGTTATCGACGTGCTGGCTGCACTGGCAGCTGCATCGGAGGCGCTCGACGACTCTTGTGAATACCCGCTACTTACTGCAGTTGCGCAATGATCGCATCGGTCATTTCGGTGGTAGATAAGATCGTGTCATCGGTAGTGGCTATGTCTGCAGTACGTGCGCCATCGGCAATTACCTGGCGAATCGCTTTTTCTATGAGGTCGGCTTCTTCTTCAAGAGCAAGACTATGTCGCAGTAGCATCGCGATGCTCGCAATCATGCCGCAAGGATTTGCAATTCCTTTGCCAGCGATGTCGGGTGCCGAGCCGTGAATAGGTTCATACAAACCACGAGACGTTTCGCCCAGTGAGGCGGAAGGCAACATGCCCAGCGAACCTGCAAGCATGGATGCTTCATCGGTCAAAATGTCGCCGAACATATTTTCGGTTACGATGACATCGAAATCGGCGGGACGATTAATGAGATGCATTGCGGCTGCATCGACTAGCATGTGTTCAACGTTAAGCTCTGGAAACTCTGCATTGAGTGTGCTGACAGTGACATCTCTCCATAAACGTGAGGTTTCCAGCACATTGGCTTTATCTACGGAACACAGGTTTCCTTTTCGGCTCTGCGCAAGGCGCGCAGCGACCCGGACAATTCGTTCAACTTCATACTTGTGATAAACGCAAAGATCACTGGCGGATTCTTCATCACGTGTTTTGTCACCGAAGTAAATACCGCCGGTCAATTCGCGTACAACCATCATGTCGACACCGTGCAATCGATCGACCTTGATCGGCGACGCCTCGGCCAATTGCTCAATTATTTGTACCGGCCGCAAATTTGCGAACACGCCAAGTTCCGCACGCAATGCAAGCAATCCTTGTTCCGGTCTTATTTGTGCGTTCGGATCGGACCACTTCGGGCCGCCCACTGCGCCAAGCAATATGGCATCACTGTCACGACAACTGGCTACAGTGTCGGCAGGAAAAGGATCGTTTGTTGCATCGATGGCGGCGCCACCGATCAACTGTTCAGAAAATTCGAATTTGTGAGCAAACGTCGCTGCGACTTGCCGCAGCACTTTCGTTCCTCCCGCGGCAACCTCCGGACCAATGCCGTCACCCGGCAGAACTGTAATCAGGGCGTCCAGGATCGTGTCTCCTCGAATAGCTGTATATCATTTGTATGTTTTTGCAGGAATCCCAGTTGATCGACACCTTCGAGCAGGCAGTGGCGCGCAAACTCGTCGATCGGATAGTTGGTCGTGCTCCCATCCGGCAACGAAATCGTTGACGTCTCGATATCTACAGTGACTGCGCTGCCTGGATTGTCCAGCAGTAATGCGTGCGACGCTGCATCGATAACTATTGGCAACAGTCCGTTCTTTAACGAATTACTGCGAAAAATATCGGCAATTTTTGTGCTGACCACGGCACGAATGCCATAATCAAGCAGAGCCCAGGGCGCATGTTCACGCGATGAGCCGCAGCCAAAGTTTCGCCCGGCAACCAGAATCTCGCAGCCGTCAGCTGCAGCTGTGTTCAAAACAAAATCAGGGTTTTCTCCACCCTCGGCATTGAATCGCCAGTCAAAAAACAGCTTGCTGCCAAGGCCATCGCGCGTTGTCGTCGTCAAAAAACGCGCTGGAATGATCTGATCTGTATCAACGTCAGTCGCCGCCATGACAACCGTGCGTGAGGATAATTTACTAAATGCTTGCATAGGATTTTTCTACAGGTAAGGCCGGGGGTCAGCAACATGACCTTCAATGGCAGACGCCGCTGCAGTCATTGGGCTGGCAAGAATGGTGCGCGCGCCGATACCTTGCCGGCCTTCAAAGTTTCGGTTGCTGGTGCTGACGCTAAGTTCACCGCTTGCAACTGTGTCGCCGTTCATCCCAAGACACATCGAGCACCCTGATTCGCGCCACTCGGCTCCGGCAGCCGTGAAAATTTTATCGAGTCCAAGTGCCTCAGCTTCGTGTTTAATCTGCTGTGAGCCGGGAACGACCAGCATGCGCACACCAGCCGCGACTTTATTGCCGCGCAAAATTTGTGCCGCCTGTTGCAGATCGGAGATTCTTGAATTTGTGCAACTGCCGATAAATACAACGTCGACATTTGATGCGGACAATGGTTTGCCGGAGGTCAATTGCATGTAGCTCAGCGCTTTACGAAAACTCGCATCGCCGTTCGCATCGGGCACTGGCTTATTGACCGGGATTACCATGCCCGGGTTGGTGCCGAAAGTGACCATCGGCGCGAGCTGGTCGCCAGCGACCTGCACAGTGCGATCGAAAGTCGCGCCAGCGTCGCTATGTAAATATTGCCAGCGGTCGACTGCTGCGTCCCATGCTGCTCCCTGTGGGGCCCTGGAACGCCCACGCAGGTACTCGACCGTTGTGTCATCCGCGGCGATCATGCCGGCTCGTGCGCCAGCTTCGATCGACATATTGCAGATGGTCATTCGTTCTTCCATGTCCATCGCAGTAATCGTGTCACCCATGTATTCGATGACATGGCCTGTCCCGCCATCCAGCCCTATCTGGCCAATAATGGCGAGAATAACGTCCTTCGCAGCGACACCGGGCTGCAACTGCCCGCTGATCTCAATGGCGAGGGTTTTGGGTTTGCGTTGTAGCAGGGACTGCGTCGCCAGCACGTGGCCAACTTCGGTTGTGCCAATACCGAAAGCAAGGGCACCAAATGCGCCATGAGTACTGGTGTGACTGTCGCCGCAAACAATGGTTTTGCCTGGCTGGGTGGCACCAAGTTCCGGTCCGATAACATGCACGATGCCGCGCTTGTCACTATCCAGGTCGAATAGCTCGATGCCGAAGTCAGCGCAGTTTTTCTGCATTTGCAGAACCTGGTTGGCCGCACCTTCACCGACCACCGCGAGATCTTTGAAGCTTCTGACCGGCGTCGTCGGTGTTGAATGATCCATCGTCGCAAGGGTCAGATCCGGTCGGCGTACTGCCAGGCCCTGCTCGCGCAAAAGCGTAAATGCCTGCGGCGTGGTGACCTCATGAATCAGATGCAGATCAATATAGAGAATAGCCGGCGTAGCCGAAGATTCATCCCTTACCAGGTGATCGGACCAGACTTTCTCAAAAAGTGTTTGCGGGGCAGCAGAGCTCAAAGTGGCACCTTCCAGGTTGGCGAATCAGCAAGAAATGGTGCGGTTAGCCGCTGAATTCATGAGCCGCCGGCAGCAGCAACGGGTTGTGCATCCAGTCCGTCAAGCCAGCCTTCAGTATCTTCAGTTTCGCCGGAGAACAATCCAAAAAATGCATCCTGAAGTTGCTTGGTAATCGGGCCTCGTGTACCCGCGCCAATCTGGATTCTGTCTACCGAGCGAATCGGTGTAATTTCTGCCGCTGTGCCCGTGAAAAACATTTCATCAGCCAGGTAAAGGAACTCGCGCGGAATGGCGCTTTCCTCGACCACGAGGCCGAGGCGTTCTGCCAGTACGGTTATCGAGTGGCGCGTAATACCAGTGAGTATTGAAGATGCAGCTGGCGGCGTGATGATCTTGCCATCGCGGATTACAAACAGGTTTTCACCCGCACCTTCACTGACGGTACCGTCAGTGGATAAGGCTATGCCTTCGGCAAACCCGAGACGTTTCGCTTCCGTACTTATTAGCTGGCTGGAAAGGTAATTGCCACCGGCTTTTGCGAGGGCAGGGATGGTATTCGGCGCAACCCGCTGCCAGCTCGAGATACACACGTCGACACCCAGTTCCATGCTATCGGCACCAAGGTATGCGCCCCATTCCCAGGCGGCGATTGCGACATCAACCGGATGGTCGGCCTTTGGTGCCAGGCCAACCTCGCCATAACCCCGTAGTGCGATCGGACGGATGTAGGCGCCGTTCATTAATTCGTTTGCAATGATGACTTCTTTGCAAACAGCAATAAGTTCATCGAGCTCGTAAGGAATGGGCATGCGATAAATCTTGGCCGAATCATAAAGGCGCTGCATATGATCCGTCAGGCGAAAAATCTTTGGGCCGTCGGGCGTTTTGTAAACCCGAATTCCTTCGAAAACCGATGAACCATAATGCAGGGCATGTGCCATTACATGAATTGTGGCCTGGTCCCATTGAACCATCCGACCGTTCAGCCAGATCAGCTTGCCTCCTTCAAAACTCATTACTCAACTCCGAATATCTTATTGGCGCTTGCAGGTGGCGTAGCTTAACAAGCAAGTTACGCTTTGGCATCTGTAAATACGCTTAAATTAGTGCCTGGTTGATACTGCTGTCATCCGGCGCATCATCAAGGCCACGCTCACGACGTCGTAGAATACGGTTGGTTACTTCCAGATACGCGCGACTGGCAGCTTCGACGATATCCGTGCTGGCGCCATGACCACGATAGGACTGATCGTTGTATTCGACAGTGACCGTTGCCTCGCCCTGAGCATCGTCGCCAACCGTTGCACTGTGCAATTCGAAGTTTTTCAATATCAGGTTGACGCCGGTTGCCTGTTCCAGCGCTCTGAATGCAGCTTCGACCGGGCCGTCAGCGCTGGCTGACTCTTCCTGTGCAACACCATTTTCACCAACGAGTTGCAGCGTCGCGGTCGCATCCTGATCGGTGCCTGAACTTATTTGCAGCGCCTGCAGTGTCCATGGGCCGCTCGATGAGTTATCGACGTTCATGATGATCGCTTCAATATCACCGTCGTACATATCCTTTTTCTTATCGGCCAGTTTCTTGAATTCCTGGAAAGCCCGATTCGTCTCGAATTCATCGAGGTCAAAGCCGAGTTGGCTGACCCGGTCACGAAACGCATGTCGTCCGCTGTGTTTGCCAAGCACCAGGCTGGACTTGCTGATGCCCACATCATCGGGCCGCATGATTTCGTAGGTGGATCGATTCTGCAACATGCCGTGCTGGTGAATGCCGGCTTCGTGAGCGAATGCGTTTTCCCCGACAACCGCTTTGTTGCGCGGTATTTGCATGCCGGTAATGCCAGCCACGAGCCGCGAGGTCGGGTATAAATGAGTTGTTTCTACGCCCGACTCGATACCGAAAAACTCTTTTCGCGTATTCAATGCCATTACGACTTCTTCGAGTGAGCAGTTTCCGGCCCGTTCGCCAATGCCGTTGATCGTGCATTCGATTTGCCGCGCCCCGGCCGTCACCGCCGCAAGACTGTTTGCAACGGCCATGCCCAGGTCGTTATGGCAATGGACGCTAAGCGTAATGTCGGCAATCCCTGCAACATGCTGGTTGAGGTAACGGAAAAGCCGGTCGAATTCCGCCGGCACTGTATAGCCAACGGTATCTGGAATATTAACGGTCGTTGCACCAGCTTCTATGGCCGCCGAGACCACTTCGGCGAGGTAGCCAAGCTCCGTTCTGGATGCATCTTCCGGAGAAAACTCGACATCTTCACACAGCTCGCGCGCCATGCTAATCGCGCCAACGGCACTCTTGATTATCTCTTCCTTGGCCATCTTGAGTTTGTATTCACGGTGAATCGCGCTGGTGGCGACAAACACGTGAATGCGGTGCTTGTCGGCACCTTTGACTGCGGCGTGGACTTTTTCGATGTCTTCGGCATTGCAGCGGGCGAGGCCGCAAATCGTGGGGCCACGGTTTTCATCTGCGATTGCCTTTACGGCTTCAAAATCACCAGGAGATGCTGCCGGGAAACCGGCCTCGATGATGTCGACATTAAGATCAGACAAGGCTTTAGCAATTCTTAGTTTTTCTCTGAGTGTCATGCTGCAGCCAGGGGCCTGCTCGCCATCTCTCAGTGTGGTATCGAAAATCCTGATTCGATCGGTCGCCATCGTATTCTCCACTAGTCGCCGTAATCGAGACTTGCCATTGGGAAGTTCGGTATCGCATGCGGTGTGTGCACGGGTGCATCCATGCGTAAAGCCTGCGCCAGGGTCCTGGTGTCAATATTGCTGCCAGTGAGCACCAGTCCGACGCGCTTGCCGGCTAATTCGTCTTTCATTTTTAATGCCGCTGCGAGTGCGGCGGCACCGGCACCTTCAGCGAGCTGATGAATGGTCTCCGCGTAACAACGAATCGCCGCGTATATTTCCTCTTCACTGACCAGCACGAAGTCATCAAGCGCCTGCATCATGCCGAGGGTGTAGCGCACCGGAACTCGCGTTGCCAATCCGTCGGCAATCGTATTTGCCGCGATCATCGGCGCGTAGTTGCCACTGTGCCACGCGTTATGAAACGCCGGCGCGTTTTCTGCCTGTACGGCAATGACCCGGGTTTCCGGTGAACGTGCTTTTATTACGGTCGTTGTCGCCGCAGCAAGACTGCCACCACCGACAGGGACGAATACGACATCGAGGCCGTCCGGGCATTGTTCGAGCATTTCCAGCGCGACCGTGCCCTGACCGGCAACAAGTTCGTTGCACTTGCCAGGATGTATGGAAATGGCGCTGGTGCGCCACGCATGGCGGACCGAAGCGTCCCAGGCGGCATCGAAATCGTGTCCCTTGATAATGAGCTCACCGCCGAGCGCATCAACCGCTGCATTCTTGTCAGGGCTGTTGCCCTCTGGTACGAACACCGTGCATTTTGTGTCATACATCGCACAGGCCTGCGCCAGTGCTGCACCATAGTTGCCACGGGTTGCGGTGACGATTCCTTTCGCCCGGTCGTCCTTACTCATCGAGGCCAGCAAGTTGATTGCGCCACGAATTTTGAATGCGCCAATTTGCTGAATATTTTCCAGTTTGACGAATGTTTCGGTTCCCAGTCGCAGCGATAGCAAAGGATGATTCAACAGCGGCGTAGGCGGGAGAAACGGCTCGATGATTTTGCGAGCTTTTTCTACATCCTCAATCGTAACCGGTGACGGTGGTGTGTCCGAATCGGATCCCCAATCGGTCGCGTCGTATTTCCTGGCGGTTGGTGTCATGTCAATTCTCTGCTATTGGTTTTCTAAAGTTAGTTCTCGAGCCAATCCATGCGGCTTCTCAGGTCCGCACCGACTTTCTCTATCGGATGTTCCAGGTCTGCATTCATCAGGCGCTTGTATTCGGGCTGACCCGCCTTGTTCTCATCGATCCAGCGACGCGCAAAAGTGCCATCCTGAATATCATCCAATACTGCCTGCATGTTTTGTCGCACGTTCTCGTCAATGACGCGGGGGCCGCTAATCAGGTCGCCCCAGGCCGCTGTTTCACTGATGAATTCGTGCATTTTTCGCAAGCCACCTTCGTGTAGCAGGTCGACAATCAGCTTCAGTTCGTGCATGACTTCGTAGTAGGCAACTTCAGGTTGATAACCCGCTTTGACGAGGGTTTCGAATCCTGCGACGACCAGTTCTGTCGCACCGCCGCAAAGCACTGCCTGTTCGCCAAACAGATCTGTTTCTGTTTCTTCGGCGAACGTCGTTTCAATGACACCGGCGCGAGCTCCGCCTATACCCTGGGCGTAAGCGAGTGCCAGTTGCAGTGCATTGCCAGTACTGTCCTGTTCAACGGCGACCAGGCAAGGCACACCATGTCCATCTTCATATTGGCGGCGTACAAGATCGCCCGGTCCCTTGGGAGCGATAAGCACAACATCCAGATCGGCACGCGGGCTTATTTGTTTGTAGTGAATGTTGAACCCATGTGCGAACAGCAATGCGGCGCCATTCTCGATGTTGCCCACGACAGCAGCGTAAAGTGCCGCTTGCGAAGTATCCGGTGTCAATATAGCGACAATAGCTGCGCCCTTTACCGCGTCGAGCGGTTCTTTTACGACAAAGCCGTCCGCCTCTGCCTTGCTAAAGCTGCCACCACCGGCACGGGCGCCGACCACTACGTCATGACCGCTGTCTTTAAGATTGAGCGCATGTGCACGACCCTGGCTGCCATAGCCGAGAATCGTTATCTGCCGCCCTTCGAGGGCTGCGGTATCAACATCTTTTTCCGAATACATTTGCATTTTCTGTTCCCTGGTTTTTCGGCCGTGGCCAGTATTAAAATTCACGTCTTTTGCAGCAATAAAAAACCCCACTATCCTGTTGGGATGCGGGGTTTGCGTGTCTGGTTTTGATTTTTCTACGCTACCCGCTGGCTCCCCTAAGAAGGGTGAGCAGCACAAGCTTCACTGGAAGCACGCTCGCGGCAGTCGTTGTTGCAAAAATAAAGTTAATTCCGTATCTCATTATCGCGGATCATGTTGTATGCATGAATCGATGTCAACTGCTGTAAATTCAGTTACTTGTGATACGAATTGGGCGAGCGGAC
>CAYOHF010000054.1:0-20983 GCA_964403695.1 uncultured Woeseiaceae bacterium
TTTTCCTGCTGAATAGTGAAATCGCCCAGCGGGCGAAATTACTACGCCCAGCGCGCGATTGACGCCTATTGGACCAACCGTTCGTTTATTCCAACACCGTTTCAATTTCATCCGTGCCCCCGTTGTTGTCTACCCAAACAACTTTGAGCGTGTCGCCGACCCTGGCGTTCGAGAACTTGAAACTGAAATACGGGTCTCGTGATACCGCCGTACTGAAATTGGCCACCATGACCAGTTTGTTGTTATTAGTGAACGTGAGTTGCGTAATGTGGTGCATGGGCACGACTGTTTCGGTTTCTGCATCTACGCGCGTGCCGGTTTCCATCGGATGCAGCATCAGGCTTTTGACATCCGCGATATCGCCCGAAACTTTCGCTTTAACTTTGATCGTGCTTGCCATTGTTTGTCTCCCGGGATCGCGTGGCCTAGCCGCCGCAACCGCCGATTGTTACTTTTACGTGTTTCGACGCGCTGAAAATGCCGTTGTCCGTCTTGACGACGACCATCACATCCGATGTTTCACGCATCTTTATCCGGCTGGAAAACTCCGTAAGGGTTCCCGGCAGGATTTCGATCGTGGCCGCCAGGGGCCGCGGATTCTTTTCAACAACAATGCTGATCGACTGAACGTTCTCCAGCGTTGTCTTGATCTTGAGCGGGACCACGGCACCGTTTTCTGCAATTTCCGGCGCCTTCAGACTGATCTGGTCGGAGGCAACCAGCTGGTCTGATCCCAGCAGTTCGTTCATGGCCTGGCTCGCCGAGCTGAGGTTAAAGGCCTTCTCCGGCCACGCTGCTGCCAGCAATGCCCGGGGCAGAGCTGCCAGTGCAGCAAGCGCCAGGCCACCCCTGATGAATATTCTTCTCCCGATGTGCATTTTCCGTCCCCGTAAAAGAGTTTTGTCGCCAACCAAAAAAGAGTAACTGATATTTTGCCTTCGCTAATTATACCGCGACTTTTCCCGCACAAAGTCAACGAACTGGCCGACCCACGGGTTGCCGGCGGAATTGCGGTGGTGCGCAAATCCAGCCAGGAGATTACCGGTAATCAGGCCGTCGTGCTGACCGTCGATACCGGTGCCGCGTTTTACCCGAAAAGCATAATTCAGATCGTCAGGCAGGTTTTCCAGTTTCGCATAATGGAACTCATGTGCCGGAATGGTGGTGTCCGAGCCGCCCTTTGCGCTTGTCACCGGTGACCACGCTCGCTTGCCAGTTCCCTCCAGAACAACATAGCCTCTGCCTTGAGGACGGCTTTCGACGACAACGTCACCAGGCATCGCGCCGACCATATCGAATTTCCCATCGTGCCAGCGGATACTCTGTGCGAGGTACATCAAGCCGCCGCATTCTGCATATGCTGGCATGCCAGCTGCCAACGCCTGGCGAATGTTGGTGAGTAAGTTGGTATTTGCGGCAAGAGCGGAAAGATGCGTTTCCGGAAATCCACCGCCTATAAACAGGCCGTCGACATCGGGTAGTTGTGAATCCTTGATGGTATCGAACGGCACGAGTTCAGCGCCGGCCCCGGCAAATGCATCAAGGTCATCCTGATAGTAAAAGCCAAAGGCTGCATCCCGGGCGATGGCGATGCGTACATCAGGCGTCGCTTTGTCAGTTGTAGTAATTGATTCCATTTGGAAATCCGGTGACTTGGCGGTGCCTGCAAACTCGATCAGTCGATCGACATTTATGCCGTCGCTTACGGCATCGGCGAGGCGCTCAATCATCGTCTCGGCACCTGCATCTTCATTTGCCGGCACAAGACCAAGATGTCGTTCGGGAATTTCCAGCGCCTGATCACGCCCAATCGCTCCGAGCACCTCGATATCTGTGTAACGTTCAAGTGCTGCGCGAAGCTTTCCTTCATGGCGGGTGCCGCCGACTTTATTAAGGACGACGCCGCAGATTTCGACTTCTGGATCGAAGTCCAGATAACCTTTGATCAATGGCGCGATGCCCCTGGTCATGCCACCGGTATCGATCACCAGGACGACCGGTGCAGCCAGCATTTTCGCTAATGCTGCATTGCTATCCGAACCATCAACCGCGAGGCCATCATAAAGCCCCTTGTTACCTTCAATCAGGCTGATATCAGCACCGACAGCCCCAAGCGCGAATGTGCTGTGAATTTCTGCATGCGACATGGTGAAAAAGTCGAGGTTGTAACAGCCCTGACCGGCAGCGCGGCTGAGCCACAAGGGATCAATGTAATCCGGGCCTTTCTTGAATGGCTGAACTGCCAGCCCTCGTTTTGCTATTGCGGATGCCAGCCCGATAGAGATCGACGTCTTGCCTGAAGACTTATGCGCAGCTGCTATATAAAAATGGGCCAAAACAAAATACGCGAAGTCTTAAAGGGACTACGACTGAACAGCCGTGGCAGCACCATCCGGCTCTACCGCAGAATTTGCGAGTGTGGTTGGCAGAAAGCGTAATACCTTTATGCCGAAGAGCACGATGAGACCCGCAAGCGCTACTCCACCCAGGCCGAGGCCAATTTCAACGAGGCTTGGCGTATAGGTGGAAATGGCGCCATCATAGAAACTGGAAGTCACCTCCATGCCAGGGAACAGGGTCAACGGCCAGGCCTGCCCACCGATCACAATGACATAAACCTGCGCGAAACCTCCAATAATTACCAGCGTTGCTGCCAGCACCATGCCGCTGCCGGCACCTTTATGTTCCGGCCCGGGCTCTGGCGCGCGGAAAACCAGCAGCAACGGTATGAGCCCGCCGATAAGCACCTGGACGACCCAGAATAACAGCGTGTAAATACCACCATTGAGTAGAATAAAACGCTCTACGCCAGCGTGCTCGGCGGCATACAAGTTGGTCAGGTGTTGCACGGCGGTGAAGTAGAGCACCACTGCGATGAAAATCCCCAACAGCCTGCCCAGTCGATGGACGACGAGATCACCAACGATCCGGCCACTGCCTCTACAGGAGGCGAGCAAGACCAGAATATAGGCAGCGAGGCCAAAGGAAAAAGACATGGCAATAAACAATGGTGCCATAACGGCCGAGTCATACGCTTCACGCGCGACCAGGAAACCGAAAATCGAGCCGGTGCCGGTGGTCAGTACCAGGCGCCAGATAAACGCCACCATTCCGGCTGCTTTGACGTAGCGATTCATTCGTCGCTCCATTTGCAACCACAGGTAAACAATGACAACGGCAATAAAACCTACATACAAATAGATATTCCAGGCAAAAATTGATTTGAAGTTGTAGGTGGTCATCGCAACGATCAGACGATCGGGCCGACCGAGATCGAGCACCAGCACAGCAAGGCCACCTATCAGGAGCGCCAGCGCCAGCAAACCCGATAGCCGGCCCAGCGGTTTGTACATTGTCTTGCCAAATACCGTGCCGATCGAGGCTACATTTAGTGCGCCGGATGCGGCAACGATGAGGAAGATTGCAAATACATGCGGCATGCCCCATACAATCTGATTGCTCATGCCGGTTACGTAGTGCCCGAAATGCTCCATGTACATGGCGGCAGCGAGGCCGGCCAGTACAAAGCTGCCGAGAATAGCCGCCAGCCCGTAGAAACTGCGACTGCGTCCGTCAATCTCGCTATATACGATGCGTTTCACTTCAAAGGCCCCGGTAACGCACGCCCGGATCTGTTCCGAGGTCCGCGCGGATTTGCTGCGACGCATATTTCGCCACACGTTTTGAAATTTCGCTGTCGGGATCGTTCAGATCGCCAAACAGCATGGCGCCGCCGCCAGTATCATTACAGGCTTCGACGCAAGCTGGTTGTTGGTTCGCATCGACGCGATGAACGCACATCGTGCAACTTTCCACGGTGCCCTTGCCCCTGGGCGCATGCGGTTTCTGATCCTCCAGCGCTTCATGGACAAATGATCTTGCTTTGTAGGGACAGGCACTGATGCAATAGCGGCAGCCAATGCAGGTATGTTTGTCCACAAGGACAATACCGTCAGCTCGTTTGAATGATGCGCCCGTTGGGCATACATCGACACACGGTGGATCAGCACAATGCTGGCACATCACTGGCAAAGACTTGCTCAAACCCGTAGCCGGATCATGGACATCAACTTTTCGGATCCATTGTGGGTCCGTCGCAGGTCTGCCATGTCCCCGTAGTCCGTTTTCTTTGGAACAGGCACTAACGCATTCATTGCAGCCCTCAGGGCAACGGTTCAGGTCGATCAACATGCCCCAGCGCACATCACTGGATGCGGCCGTATCGAGCGGTCGCGAAGATGCGGTCGATGGTTTGGTAATGCCGTATAACATGACGCCGGGCGCCAGTGTTACGCCGGCGGCAGCAGCAACGTTACTCAGAAATCTCCGCCGTGTCGGGTCGAACCCGGTTTCGGTGGCTGAACTCTTGGCTGGATATTTCGACACGCCACTCATTCTGTAGACGCCCCCACCAATGCTTCGCCGTGGCCATCCGGGACGTCGCCAGGAGGTGGGCGGGATGCATGGCAATCGAAACAATCGATTTTGACTGCAGCATAATCATGGCACGAACGGCAAAAGTGTTTCGGGCTGGCAACAGTGAGCGCTATCGAGTCCGGGCCGGGTATGGCATGGCAGCTTATGCACTCTTTCAGGCTGTGCTTACTCTCGCGAATACCCTGCTGCACGGTTTCGTCACGCTGGTGCATGAGGAGATTCATGTGGTTGCGGCGCATGAAGTCGGTATCTTCAACACAAAACTCACCTTGCCCCCTGGAAATTTCTGGAAGCGGTACGCGACTGGTCGCCGGGTCCGGTTCCTCTGTGCCTGCTGGTACGGCAACGCGCAATAATATGAGCGCCGCGATCACCACTACCCATGCGATGGCGCTGCGGCTCGAGAGCATGACCTACTCTCCAAGTCCCATACGAATGTAGCCGGAAGGACAAACATCTTCGCAAATATGACAACCGATACACTTGTTGTAATCGGTATCGACATAGCGACCCATGGTGGCATCCGTTTTCTTGACGCGGAAAATGGCATCCTGGGGGCAGTATATGACGCAGTTGTCGCATTCGAAACACATGCCACAA
Organism: uncultured Woeseiaceae bacterium; assembly: GCA_964403695.1. Lineage (GTDB taxonomy): Bacteria > Pseudomonadota > Gammaproteobacteria > Steroidobacterales > Woeseiaceae > SZUA-117. The sequence continues at coordinate 5,038 of CAYOHF010000054.1, forward strand.
CTCATGCAGCGGTCAGCTTCCGCTTTGGCTTGTTCCTCTAACAACCCTTGTATGCGTTCGCCAAAGGAACCCAGAACGGATTCAGATGTGATGTCGTGTTCCTGGCGAATGTGCCTCTCTTCATACTTGAAATGACCAAGAAACAATTGGTCCGATGGTACGATCTCTACCGCTGAGCGATCTTCGTAATTATGAATTGCGTAATCGGCTTCATCAGTGCCGCGATCGGGAACATGTTGATAAACACCGGGTTCGTGTTCGGTTTCGCGTAACTTATCCAGCAGACTGTAGCGATGCACGTCCACCTTGGGTCGACGCGTCTGATTTTCGCCAGCCAGGAACTTGTCGATTCCCTCTGCTGCGATCGAGGCCTGTCCTATTGCAGTTGTCAGAAGATGGGGTTTTACGATGTCACCGGCAACAAATAAATCCGGCTGATCTTTGACGCGGTAGAACCCATCAGCTTCGATCAGGCCACGGCCATTGTCGAGATTTTCGAACCCGGTGAGATCACCTTTCTGACCAATCGCCGCGACGATCAGGTCACACTCAATGTCTTTTTCAGTTCCTTCAACAGGTACTGACTTGCCCGAACTCCAGTCGACCTCAATCATGCGCAGCGCTGTTGCTCGACCCTCGTCATCCGTAATGACTTTTACTGGCAGCACTGAACCCAGGATTTTTACGCCTTCGCGTGTCACGTGCTGTACTTCCATCTTGGTCGCCGGCATATCTTTCAGCGCCTCCCAGGAGACAAGTGTCACGTCGGCGCCCTGGCGATGGGCAACTGTTGCCGCGTCGTGCGCTGTATGACCAATGACAACATTCTCAGGCCGGTCATGTTTACGTTTGTTCGTGATATGGCCCAGGCGTCGGGCAACTGCAGCGACGTCCATTGAAGTATCGCCGCCACCGACGACCACGACACGGGCTGAAGTATGTTGCAGGCGCCCGTCATTAAACGCTTGTAGAAAGGCTACGCCACTGATGCAGTTCGACGCGTCACCACCTGGAACGGGCAGGGCGGAGCCTGATTGGGCACCAAGGCCTATAAAAATCGCATCATATTCCTCGCGTAATTCCTCGAGCGTAATATCGACACCAACTTTCGTATTCGAGCGGACCTCGACGCCAAGATCCAGAATGCGTTGAATTTCGCCATCAAGCACTTCGTCCGGTACGCGATATCCGGGAATGCCGTAGCGCATCATCCCGCCCAGTTCTTCGTGCGCTTCAATAATTGTACAGGCGTGCCCCTTGCGCCGCAGATGATAGGCACAAGCGAGACCGGCAACACCGCTGCCGATGACTGCAACTTTTTTGCCGGAGTCTTTCACGGACACGTTCAGTTTCAGTTTGTGCTCCAGCGCATAGTCGCCGATAAACTGCTCAACGGCGTTGATGCCAACATGATCTTCTACTTCATTGCGGTTACAACCGTCTTCGCAGGGCGCGGGACAGACTCTGCCCATAATGGCCGGAAACGGGTTTGCATCTGTGACTCTGTCGAAAGCATATTGTTGCCAGGACATGTCTCCTGGCGCTTTTTCAATGCCGCGCGCAATATTGAGCCAGCCGCGAATGTCTTCGCCTGACGGACAGCTTCCCTGGCAAGGCGGAGTGCGGTGAACATAGGTAGGGCATTTGTGCGACGCATCGGCAATGAAGATTTCTTCAGTCCAGGGAAGATGTTCGCTGTCACCGTCTTTATAGCGGCGTTTGGTCAATAATTTGTCAGTCATATTCTGTTCATTCCCTGATTCAGTCGCCGTTAACTACGACGCTGTCGTTGCTAATTTGCCCATCCAGTACGATTGCATTCGACACCAGTTGATGAACACTGACGATATTGTCCATATCAAACCCGTAGGCCGGCATTACCTTGGCGAACTGCGATTTGCAGATGGCGCATATTGCCGCCATATGCGTTACCCCATGGGCCTCAACGACTTCCTGCAATGCCTGCATTCGCGGCGATGCGCCTTTAGTACGGATTTCCAGCAGGTCATCGGTTAGTAATCCGCCACCGCCGCCACAGCAAAAGGTGGCTTCCTTAATAGTATCTTCGGCCATGTCGAAAAAATTATTGCAACACGCTTTGATGATCGCGCGTGGAATGGTGAACTGCCCACCCGGGCTATCGCCCATACGGGAGCCACGTGCCACATTGCAGGAGTCATGAAACGTTAGTGTCATGTGATCGTTGGCTGATTTGTCCAGCGTCAGTTCACCTTTCTCAATCAGGTCATTGGTGAATTCGCAAATGTGCTGCGGAATCGGGTAATTCTGGTCAAGAAAGTCGAAAGGTCCGGCCAGCGTATTTAGAAAATTGTATGCGACGCGCCAGGCGTGACCGCATTCACCGAATATGATGCGTTTGACGCCGAGATCCTCGGCTGCTTTCCTGATTCGTTCTGCAACCTGTTGCATCTGTTCATAAGAACCAATGAACATTGCGAAATTAGCCGCCTCCGAGGCATATGAGCTGACGGTCCAGCTAACGCCTGCCTGGTGAAAGACTTTGGCGTAGCCAATCAAGCCATCGACTTGAGGTTCGGCGAAAAAGTCAGCACTGGGTGTCACGAGGAGGATATCAGCACCTTTCTCGTTGACCGGCAGCCTGACTTTCACGCCGGTTTCTTCTTCAATATCCTCTTCAAGGCCTTCCAGTGTATTGATCAGCGCCGGCTCGGGTAGTCCAAGGTTATTACCGATCTTGTGCACCTTGCCGATGATTTCGTTGCAGTATTTCTGGCCCTTGCCGATGTGATCCATGATGTCGCGCGCAGCCATGGAAACTTCGGCGGTATCGATCCCGTACGGGCAATAGACTGAACAGCGACGGCATTGCGAGCACTGGTGAAAATAGGTGTACCAGTCATCAAGCACATCTTTGGTTAGATCCTTCGCACCCACCAGCCACGGCACAATTTTTCCTGCCCAGGTAAAGTAACGGCGATAGACTTTGCGCATCAGATCTTGCCTGGCGACCGGCATATTTTTCGGATCGCCCGTGCCAAGAAAATAATGGCATTTATCGGTGCATGCGCCGCACTTAACACAGCTATCCATATAAACCTGTAACGCACGAGATTTGCCGAGCAGTTCGCCGAACTTGTCGATCGCCTTATCGTGCCATTCGTCCACCAGCTCTCCCGGAAAACCAAGCGCTTCCTGGTGGACCGCGGCAGCAGGATAGGGCGACGAGTGTTGCATCGCTCCTCGCTTGAGCCGCGGAATGTCGATCGGTACGGATATCTCGGGAATTTCGAAATCAGCCATCGACTAATCGCTCCCGACTTCGCTCTGATTGGCATCCAATTGTGTTGACCACGATGACACGTAGCGTTTCTCGCGTGGGTTATCGACCTGGTTGCGACCCGGGCTAAAAAACAATCCGGGCGCGTGCAACAACTTGGAAAACGGAAATATGAGCATCAAAATCAAAACAAGGCTCAGGTGTACCAGCAAAACCGGATCTGCTGGAATTGGCTGCGGGTCAAAATACATCAGGCCAAGTACAAACGCCTTCAAAGACAAAATGTCTGTGTGCGCGACGTACTTCATCATCAGGCCGGTCGCAGCGATCGCGATAAGCAGCAATAACATCAGGTGATCGGATGGTGCAGATATGTAACGAACTCGTTCGACGGTGAAGCGCCGCACCCACAGGCCGGTCAAACCCGCGACCATCGCGAATCCGGCATACAGTCCGAACGGCTGGACCCACCTGACCCAAAACCACACCGGTTCGGTGAAATAGCGAAGATGCCGCATCACCACCAACAGCAATGCGGCGTGAAACACCCAGCCAAACAACCAGGTCCACTTGTTAGCCTTAAACAGGCTCTCGAAGAAGACGACCTCCTTGGTCATACGTACGACCACGCCGGTTCGTGTTGTCGGCGCGGGGGTGGTCGGTATTTTCAGCGGTGCGGGGGTGCGGGCATAAAGCCGGATTTTGTACGCCAATCCGACGACAAAAATTGCCGTCGCAAAGTAAAAAAGCACTGCGTATATGGTACTCAGCACAAACTCGTGACCCCAGTTCTTTTAGATGCAGCCCGTCGGTTTTGGTAATCCGGCGATTTTGCACGCCTGCTTGGCCGGGCCATAAGGGAATAGCTCGTACAGATACTTGCTGTTACCCTTTTCGGGCCCCAGTGTTTTCTTGATCGCCTTGGTCAGTACACGAACCGCCGGTGCAATCTGGTACTCCTCGTAATAATTACGCAGGAAATTTACAACTTCCCAGGCATCGCTACCCATTTCAATGTTTTCGCCCTCAGCGATCATGACCGCTAATTCCGGATTCCACAGGCTGATATCAGTTATGTAACCTTCTTCGTCGGCCTCGACAGTCGTGCCGTTGCATTCATAAGCCATGACTTACCTCATCATTCAAATTCGAAACAAATATCTTATAACCAGGACTGGGTGACATCCTGCTCCGTCACCAGGTCTACAAATCCTTCGTAATCGACAACAGTTACACCGTCGATCAAAGGAATATCATTTAGTCCTCGTGCCGCAACATCGGGGCCAAGAACATAAAAAGAAATGTCTTCCATCCGGCTGGAAATTTTTTCAGCGTTGGTTGCTTTCGCCATCGCCGCGTACACGCCGTCTTCAATCAGCAAAACAGAACTTCCGGGCTGCGCCAGCCGCAAGCAGCTGTCCAGCGCGTTCCTCTCAAACGGCGATTTATTGATCAAGTGCAACATGGTGCTCATGAGCTGATCACCACATCTTGCTGTGCCATTACTTCACGCAATTGATCTGCAGCCAGGACCTGAACCGGAATAACAAGGTCATCTTCAGTCAGGCCACGGGCATCGAGAGATTCTTTTTCGACGTAGATTTTTTCAACGTCGTAATCATCGAGCGCACCATAGGTCTTCGAAAAATTCTTCATGCCGATCTCAGCGGTGTCCTGGTTTTTCTTCAGTTGGCAAACACCATCGTCTACAAACACTACGCTGACGTCCTGATCGAATGCAGCGGCGACAAGTACCACCTCGAGGCATTCAAGAGCGTAAATAGTACCGTAGGGTGCCCTGCGATTGACGTACATGAATCGCTTTACAATCTCCGGGGCGGCGTCGTCATATTCATCCATTAACATTCTTCCCTAGTCGCCAAAAACGACCATGCGATCTGCCTGGATGCCGGCTTCAACGAGTTGGCCAAGCCCGGAAATTCGAAATCCTTCCGCTACCACTTCGTCTTTAATGCCACGCCGCAGCGCTGCAGCGACACACACGACCAGGTCGATTTCGTTTTCCTTGGCGAGCTTGGACCACAACGAAACCAGGTTACGGTCGTCGGATTGTGGCTCGGACAGCTTGTTGCAGTTGTAGACACCGTCATTGTAGAAAAACACCCGATAAATCTCGTGTCCCTTCGCGAGCGCAGCAACGACGAACCGATAGGCACTATCCGATGCCTGGTGCGTAAATGGGCCTTCGTTTATAAGGATGCCGATTTTCATTAGAAATGAATATGCGCCGATGCGTTCAGGCTACTACGGCCACTACGGAAGTCTTCAATGTGATGTTTGGTAAAGGCCAGTCCTGTCATTTCAAAAAAGCGCGGCCAGCCAATACGATCAATCCATTCTCCCATGCGTTCCCAGGCCCGCGCATCATCTTTATAGGCGTACAAGATCGTTTTCACGACCTCGGTCACTTCCGGCCAGCGCGGCGGATTGTTTGGCAGGCCCGCAGCGACCAGTTTGTGAAAAGTCGGTTTTGAGCGGGCATTGGAATGTTTGCCGCCAACCCAGATTGCCAGTTTGGTCGAATCCGGTCCGTTGATTTGCATCGGTGGGCAGGGTGGATAACAGGCGCCGCAGCAAATGCATTTCTTTTCATCAATTTCGAGTGACGGTTTGCCATTGACCATCGCCGGGCGAATAGCTGCCACCGGACAACGAGCAACAACTGCCGGGCGTTCGCAAACATTGGCAACAAGATCGTGATTGATCGTGGGTGGCTTCGTATACTGTACGTTGATCGCAATATCTCCCTGGCCGCCACAGTTGATCTGGCAACAAGAGGTTGTCATGCGAACGCGGTTTGGCATCTCCTCACGGGTAAATTCAACGTGCAGCTCATCCATCAAAGACTTGACGACGCCGGATGCATCGGTGCCGGGGATGTCGCAATGCAGCCATCCCTGGGTATGGGAAATCATTGACATCGAGTTGCCGGTCCCGCCAACCGGGAAGCCTGCTTCGTTCAGTTTCTTGATCAGTGGCTCGGTTTTTTCCAGCGCGGACAGCATGAACTCTACATTGCTGCGCGACGTAAATCGCATATGGCCATCAGCGAACTCGTCCGCCAACTCGCACAGCGTACGAATGGTATGTACATCCATCTGCCGTTGCGTGCCGGCACGTACCGTCCACACCTGGTCGCCGCCCTTGGCAACGTGACGCAGAACACCAGGTCGTGGCCGGTCATGCCAGTCCCATTGGCCGTAGTTTTTCCTCAGCAATGGATGCATGTGCGGAAATGGGTCCGGGACGCCGTGCTCGTCCGGTCTGCGTGGTTGCTCCGCATTCTTCATTACCTGCTCCTCAATCTCGCTGTAGTTATGCTCTGAACTTCCGGCTGCCTATCTGTTGGTAGCTTTTTTGCGGTCTTCCCATTTTTTGGCTTCCGCATCCCAGTCATCAGTCCGTACATACGAACTTGTGCGTGGATGACTAACCATGTTCGGATCGACATCGATGCCGATCCCGTCAAGGAAGTTGGCGAGACCTATGCGATCGATAGTTTCTCCAACGCGCTCATGTTCGAGTGCATTCTCGGCAAAGAAGTCGACTACTGTTTCGGCCAGTCCATTAAATTTCTCGAAGTCCTCGTCGGTCTCAAGCTTCATGAAAGGAACAATAACCGTGCCCATCTGATCGCCGATTTTCAGTGAACGCTTGCCGCCCATCAATACGGAAACGCCACGATCCTTGCCAGGTGACAGGGCTTTGGTCATGACGTTGATGCAATGCATGCAACGCACACAGCTCTTGTTGTCGATGTCCAGTGTGTCGTCGTCGTTCAGGCTCAGCGCGCGTGTCGGGCAATGCGAGATCACCGTGTCGATCATCTGCTTGCGTCCCACATTAGCGACGTGTTTTTTGACTTCTTCCTGATCGACCTGGATATCATCCCGCCAGGTGCCAATGACTGCGAAATCCGCTCGATGAATAGAGTTGACGCAGTCGTTCGGACAACCGGAGAACTTGAATTTGAATTTGTAAGGCAATGCCGGACGATGCATTTCGTCCAGCAGTCCGTTAATGACCGTACGGTGCGCACGCACCTCGTCATAACATGACTGTTCACACCTGGCGTGACCGACACAGCTCATCGATGTCCGTAAAGCCGGTCCCGCGCCACCCATGTCCAGGCCGATCTTATTCAACGCATCAAAGGACGTTTGCACCTTTTCTGTTGTGCAGCCCTGGAACATGATGTCCCCGGACTGGCCATGCAGTGCAATCAGGCCAGAACCATGTTCCTCCCAGATATCACACATGTCACGTAACAGTTTGGTTGAATAGTGCATGCCAGCGGGCGGTTGTACCCGCAGGGTGTGAAATTCTTTCGATTCAGGAAATTTTTCCGCGACTTCCGAGAAACGTGGAATCACGCCACCGCCGTAGCCATATACGCTGACAGTGCCACCTTTCCAATATCCTGTGCGGGTTTCGTAGGAATGCTCGAGCTGTCCCAGCAGGTCTGTCATTATTTTAGCGCTGGGCTTGTCGCCGTCAGTCGCCAGGCGTTTTAATCCGGAAACAAAACTGGGCCAGGGCCCATCTTCCAGTTCATCCAACATTGGGGTTTCGTGCTGTTTTTTCGCCATGTTAGTCCCACCAATTTTGCGTTGTTATATTCGGCCTTCCGGTGCAACCTACCTCAGCTGCAGAAGGGCATATTCTGGCCCGAAGGGATAACTCAGGTTTTGTATATTCAATTTTTATGATATAGGGTTTCGGGTCCCAGTACCAGCGGGGCCAATTTCCGCTGTGAATCCATTTCCAACTATGCCCGGATCGATTTGATGTTCCACGAAAACAAGGCCAGCTATAGAGAATGGCGCGCTGCCAAGCTTGAGTGCTACCCGCGGCATGTGGATGAATTGGCTGTCGAAATCGCTGCTTTGAACGTTTTAGAGCAGGACGATAAGGGCCGCATCCTGGAGCGTTTCAGGCGCGCAAACATGGCTATTTACACTTGCCTCGACCCGTCGGTCGACAGGGCGGCGATTCGGGCTTTTGCTGCTAATTTTGGGCTGCAACGTCTGGACCATCACCTGTGTGCCAACGATGATGGTGTTGCTGAGCTGGCCGTGACAACCTCAGATACGCGCGCCGGCTATGTGCCATATTCCGATCGCAGTCTCAGCTGGCACACGGATGGCTACTACAATGACGATTCGCGCCACGTGCGCGCTGTCGTCTTGCATTGCGCAGAAGATGCGCAAAGCGGGGGCGAGAACGCCATTCTTGATCCGGAAATCGCCTATATCCGGCTGCGCGATGCAGATCCTGCCTTCATTGCTGCATTCGAGCATCCGCAATGCATGACGATTCCCGCCAATGTTGGAGAGCAAGGCGAAATTAGACCTGCAGTCGCAGGACCCGTTTTTTCTTGCGACGAAACCAGTGGCGCGCTGCATATGCGTTTTACTGCCCGCAAGAAAAATATTCGCTGGCGTGATGATTCGGCGACTGCAGCAGCCCGGGAATACCTGGCTGACCTGCTAGCTGATGAGAATGGCCCCGTTTTCAATTATCGACTGCTACCGGGACAGGGGCTTATCTCCAACAATGTCCTGCATAACCGCACAGCATTCAATGACGGGCCGGGCAACAAGAGACTGTTGTATCGCGCTCGCTTTTTCGATCGTGTTGACTCAAGCTGAGCCGCCTATTGCAAACCTACCAGGAAACGGAATATTAGAATGGCAACCATCGAGATCAGGATAAGTGACATCATCATTCAGCACCCTGAGATTAACTCGTTCGTTGGACTGCTGGACGCCGTTCGCGGCATCACGTCCGATAACATGCTTTTTATGGAGTTTGACTTAAAGCCGGATTTTCGCGACACGCCACGTGACTGGCAATGGCAATTGGAAGGGGCATTTGCGGGGGGCAAGCGGTGAGCGATGAAACCGTCACGCCGCTGACCAAAATAGCTGCGCCGTATGGACGTGAAGTTGTACTTGAGAGTGTCGAGCACGAGAGCGACTTGCGTATGCTGCGGATTCGCATTCGCGAGGGCCGTCGTTTTACAGTTATGGATATCGATGCAGACACTGCCGAACGCTGGAGCACGGTGATGAGTGCCTGGGCCAGCAAATCGCCGCACTAAAGGCCGTTACGCCTCCAGGAATCTGAATTGGACTTTTTACCGATCTTCCTAAATGTTAAAGGACGACGCGCATTGGTTGTCGGCAATGGCACACTTGCCGCGCGCAAAGCAGACCTGCTATTACGTGCCGGCTGCGACCTCACGGTTATAGCATCGAAACCAGATGGCGATCTGGCTCATCTGCTGCAGAAAGAGCGGGTTCGGCATAAAACCGGTCATCTGCATGCGGACGATCTTGATGATTGTGTCGTGGCCTTTGGAGCGTCATCAGATACGGCGACCAATCAGGAACTATACGATCTTGCAAAAGCAGCAGGCATACCGGTCAATATCAGTGACTACCCCGCACTTTGCGATTTCGTAATGCCGGCGCTGCTCGATCGTTCGCCATTGCTGATCGCGATCGGCAGCGGTGGCACCGCGCCATTGCTGATACGCATGCTTAAGGCGCGCTTCGAAACGAGCATTCCTGCCGCCTACGGCCGCCTGGCGGAGTTTGCCGGCGAATATCGCGATCAGGTGAAGGAAACCATTCCTGATATGAACCGGCGCCGCCGCTTCTGGGAAATGATGATCGATGGCCCGATCGCGGAACATCTGTTTTCTGGCCAGGAAACAGAAGCGACCGCATTGATGGAGAGTTTGCTCAGCGATGCAGCGACGCATGGTGACATGCCGCCACGCGGTGAAGTGTACCTGGTGGGAACCGGGCCGGGCGATCCGGATTTGTTGACGTTTCGAGCGCTGCGCCTGATGCAGCAGGCCGATGTCGTTTTATATGACCGTTTGATCGGTGATGGCATCCTCAACCTCGTACGCCGCGACGCTGAAAGAATCTATGTTGGAAAAATGAAGAAGGACCACAGCGTGCCGCAGGAAGAGATCAGCGAAATGTTGATTCGCCTGGCGCAGGAAGGAAAACGTGTGCTGCGGTTGAAAGCTGGTGACCCGTTCACATTCGGTCGTGGTGGAGAGGAAATATCAAGCCTTGCAGACAATGGCATTACTTTTCAGGTGATTCCGGGAGTTACCGCCGCCAGCGGTTGTGCTGCCTATGCAGGAATACCACTGACGCATCGAGATCATGCCCAGGGATATATTGTTGTCACCGGACATGAAAAAGATGGCAAGCTTAATCTGAATTGGAAAAGCCTGGTCCAGCCACGCCAGACAGTAGTGGTTTATATGGGCCTGACCTCGTTGGGCACTATTACCGAGGGATTCGTCACTAACGGCGCTGATCCCGAAACGCCGGCAGCAGTCATTGAAAATGGAACGCGCAGAGGCCAACGCGTTATTGTGGGCACACTGGATTCCCTGCAAGAGAAGTGTGTTGCCGCCGAAATCAGGAGTCCCGCGCTTATCATCATCGGCAGCGTAGTGACTTTGCGTGACAAATTGACGTGGTTCGCTGATAACAGCCTGGAGCAAGACAAATGAGTGACGCACTTGGTTACCTGATCAAATCCCGCCCGGAGGCGATGAAGGCCTATTTTTCTTTTCTGAAAGAAGCTGGCAAACATCTTGATCCAAAGACCCGCTCGCTAATTTCTGTCATCACAAAGATAGACAGTCAGACAGAACGCGGCTTACGTCAGTACTTGCCACGTGCGCTGCGCGATGGGGCCACGCCGAACGAAATACTGGATGCCATACTCATGGCGTTCCCGACACTCGGCCTGGCCAAGATCATCTGGGCAATGGATATTCTGATCGACATGGATATTCCGGAGTTTCGCCTCGAACTTCTTGGCATCGAAGCAGACTGGCACGACCTGATCGACCTGGGCGAAATAAAGGATCGCGATATTACTTATGTAGAAGATTGCGATGGACGCAGTATTTTTATTTACCGTGCCGGAGATGACTACAGTGTTTACGACAGCCGCTGTCCTCACCAGGTAACCAATATCCCGCACCTGGCATTATCGGGTACGCGCCTTACCTGTCCGAAACATCAGTGGGCGTTCGACGTCACAACCGGCGAGTGTGTAGAAAAAGGCACGCGCCCTCTTAGCCAGTTCGAAAACCGAATAGAAAACGGCCGACTACAGGCGCGTTGGTAGCTCAATAACCGGGGTCGAACCGAGGTTTATTAAATAAACCTCGGTTCGACCCCGGTTATTAGAAATATTGGAGTCCGCCGAGCGGGCGATTGGTTTGAGCAACTGGTTTTACCGATCCTGCTCTTCAGGTTCGATATCCGCACAAAACACATCGTGCAGAGTCGCCATCACCCTGATCGCTTCATCACCGGATAGTGAGTAGCTGATCGACTGCGCGTGTTTGCGTGATTGAACAATATTCTCGCGCCGCAGTATCGCAAGATGCTGCGATACGGCCGACTGGGCGAGTCCAAGCAATCCCTGCAATTCACCCACTGTTTTTTCCCCTTCCGAGAGCTGGCAAAGAATCATCAGTCGCCATTTATTCGACATCGCTTTGAGCAATTCACAGGCATTGGATGCCATATCGTGCAACTCGGCCAGCCTTCGAAAGTCGTCCGGTTCTATGGAATTTTGTTGTTGATTCATAGGTCAAATGCTCGTGTAGTTGAAACTCGAAATAGCATTCAGTATGAATTTCCCCCTCTGATACAACCGGTTAGGGCGTTATTGAGGCGAAAAGTCGCAGGAGGGTATTCTAACCCCCTGGCAATGACAATTCTAATATTCTAATGTGCTAATATTCGCATGACAGCCTGAGACTCCCTATATAAAGAGGTGCAAACCCATGTCCAGTGAAGCTCAAATCGTATCGGACCAAATTCAGAACACAACGGATGAAGCACCTGTTGCCGTTCCCGAAACCAAAAGCATGTCCATCATTGTGACGAAAGGTAGCCTGGATTGGGCATACCCTCCATTCATACTTGCGACTACTGCAGCTGCAATGGGATTGCCCGTCACCATGTTTTTCACATTCTATGGATTACCGTTGCTGTTCAAAAAACTGGATTTACAAGTAACAGCAGCCGGCAACCCGGCAATGAAAATGCCCATGATGGGTGCACACATGACAATGCCAAATATACTGACGGCGATTCCAGGCGTAGATGCGGCGTGTTCCGTGATGATGAAAAACCTGATCAACAAAAAAGGCGTTGCCTCGATTGAGGAACTGCGAGAGATGGCCGTTGATGCGGACGTACGCATGATTGCCTGCCAGATGACCCTGGATTTATTCGAGTATTCACTCGACGATATGATCGAAGGTCCGGAGCTTGGTGGCGCCGCGACGTATATAGAGTGCGCAACGCAATCGGATATCAATCTCTTCATCTAACCCGCACTGCCGGATTCATATTACCTGGAGCTGTCAAACATGGCTGAACACACGCTGGATGCAAAAGGGCTCAATTGCCCATTACCTATTCTCAAAGCAAGAAAAGCTCTGAAGGACGTCCCGCCGGGAGAAATCCTGGAAGTGCTCTCTACAGATCCAGGATCAATTGCAGATTTCCAGGCATTTTGCCGCCAGACGGGCAACGAACTGATGGAATCAACAACTGAAGATTCGGTCTACCGTTTCCTTATCAAGCGCTCTGCAGCTTAGATAACCCGTTATTGGGCGCGAGGAGTTCGTTCTCAGCGCCCTTTGTGCAGAGATTTCTGCACACGCCCGTCGATTGATGGCTGTTCTTCCCCGGCTGAGTCTTGCATTTACAAACTGATAGTCGCGTTGCGCTTGTAAATAGCGCAGGACGATCTGCAGTCGGCCAACTCGTTATCGACATTGCCGAAATACCAATCGTCTGATTCGTATGCATTGGCAGGAAATGGTTCACTGACGAGCGTTCACCAAGTACGTGTTGGGGAGTCGGGACCAGTTAGACATTCGCCGGCGAGTTCAATTTCGCCAGAAAAATCGGATCAATGCCGATCGATAGATTTTCACTTTCGATATTGCAATGTCTAGTTGCCGGTCGCCTACGATTAATTTCAAATCGAATCCCCACGATTCCTGTCCGGTGGCGACTCTGTGATTCACGACGTTGAAGGAAAGAAACTACCGCGAATTGAAATCTTGTTGCTTGCTAGCTTAGCAACGTGTGACCCGCTGGTAATTCGTGCGAAACCCATTTAGCCAACCGATGTTTCATGTTGGGTAGTGTCAACTGAGCTGGCGCCAGGGGCATGATTTTCTTGTCGTGAACCAATAGTCGATAGGCGTATTCGATTTTCAGATTGTGTGAGTCGGTGGAATCGAACTCGACGATTCCACGCTTGACTGCATCGGCCATAATTATACGCAGAGCTTCTTTCAGGAGTTCCGCCTCATGTTTGAGTTTCTTAGCCATTTGATAATCCGATAATCAGGTCTGGATCTAGTTTAGCAGGCAAGGTGACCTGGTGGTTCGTGAATAGTCGTTGCCGGGCGCTCTCGATCATCACTCTCAATGCTTGAGCTCGTGCCAGTTAGTTCCCCAGCGGATAATGTAAATGATGTTTACGCTAATCAACAAATAGAGAAACCAAACAGACCATTCGATCATCGATGGAGTTGGCCAGGACACCAATAATAGTATCTTGCCTGCAAAAATGAGCAACACGATACTACTTGTGAAAGTCGTCAATTTGCCAATCAAGGTTGGGCGCAACGGCGCTGGCCCACGCAAGAAATACATAATGAGCACAGCTAACAATAAGAGTGGGTATCGGACAATCATTAGCAGCAGCAACGGCAGCGGGATAATACCGGCCATATAAAGGCCTGTAACAAGAAAGGTAATAAATGCCAGGTCCGCCAGTACATCAAGCATTCGACCCATGCGTGTACAGAGCTTTTGCCTGCGGGCAACCCACCCATCAAGCAAGTCAGATATTGAAAGCATAATAAGGAACAATGCGAAAAACGGCGCAGTTGTCGAAACAACCGGAACCTGCAGGCATGGCCAAATTACCAGTGGTGCAAGGCCGAGTCGTGCAAAACTCAATCCATTTGCCAGCAACAGACCCTTACGCGGCATCCGGTTTTCATCATCCACCATGCCGATGTGAGTAACGAGGAAAAAAACGGTGCCCACATACCAGGGTAACCAAAACACCAATGCTGCGAGTGCCCGGTCAGGCGTCTGCAGAAACAGCGTCAACAGAATGACGCTAGCTCCAACAGCGGCGACAATTGTGACCCACCAATAGACTGATCGCATGCGTTCTGGAGATCGATTAATATCCTCAATCGAGCGAGACCAGGAAAGCGACAGCAGGGTTCGCCAGGCACGCAAGCTGTATCGATTCCGCGCTAGATCATCAATCAGTTCATGGGTAAATGCCGATACCGCGTGATGCGACGAATCATCGGCTGCACTCAAACCAGCGGCCTTCTTCATAAATGCTGATCACCTGACGACTGTCAAAGTACCTTGTGCTGCTTATTGTGAAGCTCAGCTTTGATGCCGGCTTTGCAGTTGCCGCGCGACATCAGCAAATTCCAGTCCCTGCTGCTTCAGCAGTACCAGAACATGGTAAATCAGATCTGCCGCTTCACTGGTAATTTCTGCATGATCACCCTTCGTGGCTGCCAATGCCAGTTCTACGCCTTCTTCACCAATTTTTTGTGCCATTCGATGTATACCGGCGTTCACAAGCTGCCTCGTGTAGCTTTCTTTGTCCGGGTTTGCCATCCGATCTTCTATAACAGACTCAAGTTGGCCTATGAAACCAAACCCGGGTAGTTCGGCATCCTGGTCAAAACAGCTATTTCTCTCCAGGTGACAGGTAGGACCGGCAGGAATCGCCGTCACCAACAGTGTGTCACGGTCACAATCGAGTTCAATAGAAGAGAGTTCCAGCTTGTTGCCGGATGTTTCCCCCTTGGTCCAGAGGCATTTTCGCGAGCGACTATAAAATGTTACCAGTCCGCTGGTCTGCGTTGCAGCCAGTGCTTCGGCATTCATGTATCCGAGCATCAGAACGCGCCCGGTCGTGCCATGCTGCACGATTGCCGGCACGAGACCATCACTTTTTTCCCAGTCGATAGTGTCGCCGGACAAAGTCACAAACGCACCTCGATGTTAGCCTTGTTCAGGTACTGCTTCAGGTCGGGAATCGCTATTTCTCCACTGTGAAAAACACTGGCGGCCAGTGCACCGGAGGCCCCCGTTCTTCGAAAGACTGATTCGAAATCCTGCATTGTTCCGGCGCCGCCAGATGCGATCAGTGGAACGCTGCAAAGCTCCTGGACCATCGCCAGCTGTTCAATGTCGTAACCATTGCGAACGCCATCCTGATTCATACAATTGAGCACAATTTCTCCAGCGCCAAGGTCCTGTGCTTCGGCAATCCATTCTGTCGTCGTCCGCGACGTTTTGGAAATCCGCTTCGCGTCACCGGTGTTCTGGTATACGTGCCATGAACTTCCAACGTTATGGCTATCTACACCCAACACAACACATTGTGAGCCGAACCGTTTCGCCAGTTCGGAAATTAAAGCGGGGTTTTTCAGCGCGGGTGAATTAACAGAAATTTTATCAGCGCCTTTTCGCAGGATATCTTCGGCGTCGGCGACAGTGCGGATGCCACCAGCGACACAAAAAGGAATGTCGAGCAGCGCTGCGACAC
>CAYOHF010000055.1:0-20756 GCA_964403695.1 uncultured Woeseiaceae bacterium
GGTTAATGCACTTGAAGTTGCATCGGGAATGGAGTTTGCGGGCGGCTGGAAAAACTAGCACCGCGACTCGGTAATTGATGCGACATTTTTTCGAAATTGAGGGGAACTGGCATGGGCGCTGAAAGCAAGGAAAAATATCTTAAAGCAGCACTGATTGTTTTCGGCGTCATATTTTGCCTCGTTTACCCGTTGGGTTATTTGTGGCCATCTGGTTGGGTCTGGCACGGCGGAGAAGGTGTCTACTATTTGCAGATGATTGCGGGCGTGTACGCTGTTTTAGGACTATTCCTGATTGCAGCATCCAGAAACCCTGGTGCGAACCGCAGCCTGATTTCATTCACAATCTGGTCGAGCGTGGTACATGCCGGCATTATGGCGATGCAGGCGATGGGCGATCCAAATGAGAAAGGGCACCTTATCGGAGATGTGCCGGCGTTGTTGCTGGTCGCGGCGGTACTCTGGTTCCTGTCACCGTCGAAAGAAAGCGCGACCTGATTTAAGGGTTGGCTCCGTTATAGAATCGGTCGGCTATACCTGTAATTGGTCCGCTGGTAAGAATGGTCGAGCCGGTGCGTTCTGTGCCTGTGCCCAACATCTCCTTTACACTCCGGGTACGCCGGCCGAACGTAGCACGCCAGTGCCTGGCAAATTGCCCTTAAAATATTCGACATGAAAAACCTGATGAACAATTCAATAGTCTCAGTAGCCCCGATGATGGATTGGACTGACCGTCATTGTCGTTATTTCATGCGGCTCCTGAGTCCGCATGTGCGGCTTTATACTGAAATGCTTACTGCCGCAGCGCTGCAACATGGAGACGCAGCCAGATTGCTGCGCTTTGATTCCAGTGAACACCCAGTGGCGCTGCAAGTCGGTGGCAGCGATCCGCAGATGATGGCGAATGCCGCGAAGATGGGAGCGGAAGCCGGCTTTGATGAAATCAATATCAATGTCGGTTGCCCCAGTGACCGTGTGCAAAGCGGGCAGTTCGGCGCATGCCTGATGTCGTCTCCGGCACTGGTTGCAAGGTGTGTCGAGAGTATGCGGTCAGCCTGTGACATTCCGATTACGATCAAAACCCGCATCGGTATTGACGATGATGACAACTATGAGTTCCTCCGCAATTTCGTTGCCCTAAATATCGATGCTGGTTGCACCACTTATATAGTGCACGCGCGCAAGGCCATTCTCAGTGGGCTCAGTCCCAAAGAGAATCGCTCGGTCCCACCACTTAATTACCCGCGCGTTTATCGTCTGAAAAAAGAATTTCCCCAGCTGCAGATCATTCTCAATGGTGGCGTTGCATCGATCGATGATTGTCGCGAACACCTGCGGCATGTGGATGGTGTCATGATTGGTCGACAGGCCTATCACCAGCCGTGGTTTCTGACTGAGTTGGAACAGGAGTTTGGCGGCAGTGCCGAGGTCGGCAACTTCACACGAGAGGCCGCCCTTCAGCAAATGATTCCTTATATTGAGCGGGAGTTAGCCCAGGGCGCCGAGTTAAAACATATCACGCGCCACCTTTTGGGGCTTTTTGCAGGGCAGCCTGGCGCGCGCGCGTGGCGCCGGTATTTGAGTGAGTATGCGCATTTGTCCGGGGCAGGGGTTGAAGTTTTACTACATGCTTTGGCGAAATTGCCTAAAGCTGCCTAGTTGTTTAGCTTGATCGCCCGCTGGGCGTAGTTAATTCGCCCGCTGGGCGGGCTCCTACAATTCTAATTAGTAACGTAGGAGCCCGCCCAGCGGGCGATGAATGTTTGCTGCTGTACCGTTACAATGCGCCCTCATTTTTAGTTTTTCCCGGAGACACCAAACGACCATGAGTGCCAAGACAGCAGTTTCCCATCGCCCGACAATGGCCGACAAAGCCGATATTCATGAACTGTACGAGAAGTCGGTGCAAAATGTGGAGCATGAAGTCGAATTTCTGCAAGCCACCTTTCAGCAAATAAGGGCCCGCAAGGCGTACCTGTTTCGGGAAGATTTCTGCGGCACAGCAAGCGCGTCCTGCGAATGGGTGAAACAGGGTCAGGAATTTCAATCGTTTGGTGTCGATATTGATGCGTCGGTACTTGACTGGGGACGGCAGAATCGCGTCGGGCGGTTGTCTGCTGCCGAGCAAGCGCGGGTTCAGCTGCTGGAAGCTGATGTCATGAACGCAGCAACACCTCCGGTCGATTTGCTGGCTGCGTTTAATTTCAGCTACTTTATTTTCAATACACGCGACCAGTTGCGGGAATATTTCAAAAAAGCCTATGCCGCCCTGAAGGATGACGGTGTGTTTTTCGTCGACCTGTTTGGTGGACCGGAGGCTCAGGAGGAGACCCGGGAAAAAACCAAGCACAAGCGATTTTCCTATATCTGGCACCAGGCCGAGTTTCATCCGGTAACCAACTACATTCGTTGCCATATTCACTTTAAGTTCAAAGACGGTTCGAAAATCAAAAAGGCGTTTACTTATGAATGGCGCTTGTGGTCCGCACCGGAAATACGTGAAGTACTCGCCGAGGCGGGATTTAAAAAATCTACGCTTTACTGGGAGGGCGAGGACGACGATGGTGACGGCAATGGCGAATTTACGCCCGAGGAAAAGGGTGAGGCGGATCTGGCCTGGATAGCGTATATTGTGGCCGAGAAATAGATAAGAAAACGCCGAAAATTTAGGGGCTTGCTGCTACATCTCACAAAGTGGCTTATCTTTGACAGTTCGACATAATGTGCGTATTTATCTTGTCTGTGCGCTTATAATTGCCGCAGCTTGGTAGCCCAGCGGCAGTTTAACGCTGGATTTTGGATTTGATTGGGTAACTTCGGAATGGCAAAGGACCTGGAAGTCGCGATTCTGTTTGCCGACGTCGTCGGCAGTACCCAGCTATACGATAAATTCGGCGATACCAAGGCCAGCGAGACAGTAGCCCGCTGTCTTGACGTCATGAAAGAATCAACTTACCAGTTTAATGGCACGGTCATTAAGACTATCGGCGACGAAGTCATGGCGACCTTTCCGACCGTCGATGAGGCAATGAGCGCCGCGAGCCTGATGCAGAAAGGCTTGAGTGCGGATATCGAAGACGATGGGATTCCCGTCTCTATTCGCATAGGTTGTCATTTCGGACCCGTAGTACAGGAACAAAATGACATTTTCGGCGCCGCCGTGCACACCGCAAATCGAATGACATCGCAGGCAAAAGCCAAACAGATCATCATATCCGGTACGACGGTGGAGCAAATGGGTCCGGAATGGCGGGCGCAAACACGTCAGATCGATGTAGCAACGGTTCGTGGCAAAATAGACGAGGTTGCATTGTTTGAATTGCTTTGGCAGCCCGAAGAAGCGACCAGCATGCTGCCGACGATTGACTGGGAAAGCAAAGCGCAGGGCGCTAGCAAATTAACGTTGAGTTTTCGTGATGTTAAGGTCGTTATCAATGACCAGAAAAAGGGCGCCAATATGGGCCGTGCTGATGACAACGAGCTGGTCGTCAAAGGTAACCTGATTTCACGCGTCCACGCTCGTGTGGAAATGCGACGCGGTAAGTTTATTTTGATCGATCAAAGTACGAACGGTACTTTTCTTGAGAATGCCAGCGGCGACGAAACCTTCGTACGTCGCGATAGCACTGAACTGACGGGCGAGGGGATTATTGGTCTGGGTAGAGTTGCGAAACCCGGCACGCCGTTGGCGATCCACTTTATCTGTGAGGAATAGGTGGTAGCGGGAATGATTGTCAAGTTAGTCATCCCTATTCGCGGCGTCTTAGCTTTCCTACTCATCTGCACGCCGCGACTCAGTACAATAGTTTAGGCAGCCGCTCCCACAGATTCTCTGTGGGCCTGACGATATCTTATCGGATCAACAAGCGCTCGTGGGAGCGGCTGCCTATACTTTTGCGGGTCGTCACTTTTGCGGGTCGTCGCAGTATTCGGCAGTGTACAAGTCCAAAGACGCCGCGAATTCTCCGCCGCCTGATAATTCCCTGTTAGTTTGCTTCCTGCAGATCGTTGACAATCTGCTGGTGCACTTCTCGCAGTGTTTCCGGCAGGCGTTCTCCATAGGTCTCGAAATATTCGCCTATCGAAGTCATTTCCTGCTGCCATTGCCCAATATCCACTGATAACAGCGATTGCATGGTTTCTTCGCTGACGTCGAGATCGTTGGTATCGATATCTGCGGGCTCGGGCAGGAAGCCGACCGCTGTTTCACGAGCGCCAACACGATCTTCGCAGCGATCAATCATCCAGCGCAATACTCTGAGATTTTCACCAAAGCCAGGCCACAGGAACTTGCCCGCGTCGTCCTGGCGAAACCAGTTGACGTGGAATATTCTTGGCAATTGCGTGAGCGTGTCGGCGAAGGACAGCCAATGTCCCCAATAGTCTGCAAAGTTGTAACCACAGAATGGTTTCATTGCCATCGGATCGCGACGTACGACGCCAATTTCGCCGCTTGCTGCGGCGGTAGTTTCTGATGCGACGCTGGCGCCGACGAGTACACCGTGGGCCCAGTTTTTGGCCTCGTAAACCAGTGGTGCCAGTTCCTTGCGTCGCCCACCGAAGACCAGTGCCGAGATAGGCACGCCATCGGGAGCTTCCGCCAGCTCCGAATAGGCGGCATTTTTCTTTGCAGAGACAGTAAAACGTGAATTAGGGTGCGCAGCCGGGCCATTATCTGCGTCGTAGTCACGACCCTGCCAGTCGACACTCGGTGAGCCAACTTTCTTGTCTTCCCACCAGGGTTGATTGTCATCAGTCGTACCGACATTGGTAAATATCGTGTCGCTGTGAATCATGTCAAACGCGTTCTTGTTGGTCATAGCGTTTGTGCCAGGCACCACACCGAAATAACCGGCTTCAGGATTGATGGCGCGCAAGCGGCCCTCAGCATCGGGATGTAACCAGGCGATGTCATCGCCAAGCGTCCATATTTTCCAGCCTTTGTGCGACTCGGGCGGTATTAACATCGCCAGGTTGGTTTTGCCGCAGGCAGAGGGAAATGCGCAGGCAATGTAGTGTGTTTCGCCCTCTGGATTTTCGATTCCGACGATAAGCATATGCTCAGCAAGCCAACCTTCCTGTCGGCCCTGCCAACTGGCTATCCGCAGAGCGTGACATTTCTTGCCAAGCAGTGCGTTGCCGCCGTAGCCTGAACCGATACTCTTGATACTCAGCTCTTCCGGGAAGTGCATGATAAAGCGGTGCTCCGGATCCAGGTCCCCGGTCGAATGGAGTCCCTTGACAAAGGTGCCTTCTTTTTCGATACGCTCGAGTGCGGCTGTCCCCATGCGCGTCATTAGTCGCATGTTCACAACGACATACGGGCTGTCTGTGATTTCAACCCCGAGCCTGGCAAAAGGAGAATCAATCGGACCCATACAGTAGGGAATGACATACATCGTTCTGCCCTGCATCGCTCCTGCAAACAATGCATCGATTTTGCTGTGGGCATCGGTGGGGCTCATCCAGTGATTGTTGGGTCCCGCATCATCCTCATTTTCTGTGCAGATGAATGTCAGGTGTTCAACTCTCGCAACATCCGTAGGATCGGAGCGATGCAAATAGCAATTCGGGTAATTTTCCGCATCCAGCGGCAAGAGATCACCACTTTCATTCATTCCTGCGACAAGGCGGTCATTTTCGGCATCGCTGCCATCGCACCAGTGCACATTTTCAGGCTGCGTCAGCAGAGCGACGGCATCTACCCATTCCTGGAGGGCTGATAACTTTGTGGTCATAAATAGTCTCTGGATATTTTTGAATTGCTGGGGCGGTGCAGACTTCTCCGACCGCATACAGGGATCGGGATTATACATGCATGATCGGGATGTGCAGCACTGACCGCGGCAACCGCCAGAACTTATTATTGCCACTGATGTAGCGCAATTTCTAAAAGCAATATGTAAAAAAAAAGCCGCCAGGCTCATCTGAGCCGGGCAGCCAGTCATCAGGACCTGCGTAACTTCTGCAGGTCCCGAGGGGGGGTCGGTGTGGCTAAGCCGCTGCCTTTTCGACAACCTCTTCAACCATTTGTACTTTAGCTTTTACTGCCTTTTTCACTGCCTTTTTCTTCGTCGCTGTCTTAGCAGCCACTTTTTTCTTCTTCCTGGGTGCTTTGGGGGTCTTTGCCACAGGCACGCCACGCAATTCTGCGACGGTGTTCTTAACCAGACCACCAACTTCATTACCGGCACCGGCAACAATCGATAATGTGGCTCGCGTATCTTTCGCAAACTGCGAAGCATTCACAGGGATAAGGCGGATCTGGGTGCCCACGAGTTCACGCAGGTTGCGCGACTGAGCAGCAGCCCGCAATCGGCCTGCAACTGCATCGATCTGGTTCTCCACCATTTTCGCCTGTTGCTTCAATACCTTGTCGGCGGTTCGGTGAGTAACAGCCGTCAATTTGAGGCTGAGCTTGGAAATTGTTTTAACGGGCCTTTTGCCGCGTACTACACGGCTGGCTGCCATGCCGGTTTGCTGACGCGCACCTGTAAGCAGCGCCTGGTAGCGGCTGATAGCCTGGTCAAAGATACGACTTATCGAATTTTCAATCTGTTGGTTCATTAGAAATCTCCTTTGTGCAGTGCACCATTGTTGCGGTGCACAATAATTGCTCATGCCTACATTGTCAAGCATTTCTGTGCACTATTTTTAAGCTTGTTTCGGCTGGCGTAGTCGGACTGAATAACTAATAATATCAATCAATTACGGCTAGTCGACCGGATCTGATTGCGACTGGCGACAACACATTCGCAGAAAATTTCATGGCGATTCTCAAGCAGCACTGCGGCACAAAACGTGATTACCCTTAGCGCTCCATATATGGGGTATAAACGCGATATGCGCAGCGATAACGACAGTAACCTCGTGGCGGGAGATTTCATTTCGACCTGAATTCCACTGGTAAGTACGAATGAATTTGATGGGCCGCACTGTATAGTCGCGCTGTGCAAAACCTCACTGAATTTTTCGGGCCATCGAGTCCATTGCGGACATTACTGCCCGGCTTTCAACCGCGTGCCGGACAGTCCTGGATGGCAGAGTCGGTTGCGGAGACGATCGCGGCATTCGGCCAGCTTGTTGTAGAGGCGGGCACCGGCACCGGCAAAACGTTTGCTTATCTCTTACCGGCATTGATGAGTGGCCAGAAGACCATCATCTCAACCGGTACCAAGGCACTGCAGGACCAGCTCTATCACCGCGACTTGCCACTCATCAGCAAGGCAGTCGGTCGTCCGGTGACTACCGCGTTGCTGAAAGGGCGTGCCAACTATCTGTGCCTGCAACGGCTCGATTCGATCGCGGGCCAGTTGTCGTCAACGCAGTCAAATGACCTGTACGCGGTGCGTGAATGGCGGCACCGTACTACCAGCGGCGATCGCGCCGAGCTGATCGAGGTGGCCGAGGATTCGACAATCTGGCCGCTGGTCACATCGAACGCCGACAATTGTCTCGGATCACAATGCCCGCTGTATCAGCAATGCCATGTAGTCAAGGCCCGGCGTGCCGCCCAGGAGGCCGACCTGGTTGTTGTCAATCATCACTTGTTGCTGGCAGATCTTGCGATGAAAGAGGAGGGCTTCATTGAATTCCTTCCCGGCGCACAAGCGATCATTCTGGATGAGGCTCACCAGATCCCGGACCTGGCGGCGCAGTTTTTCGGCATCAGCCTTGGCAGTCGTGAACTCGAGCGTATGGTCGACGAATTGCGAATAGCGACGCTGCCACTGAGTCAGCCGGAAATTCAACGCCGGCTGGACAGTGCACAGACCGCGATTCGTGTCCTGCGCTCTGCCGTACCGCGACAGGAAGGGCGTCATGAAATGTCGGCGGTCATGCCGGACATTCGTGAACCACTGGACAACCTGACCTTCGCGCTGCGAGCGTTGCATGAGGGTGTGCTTCCGCTGGCAGAAGCATCAATTGAAGTCGACAAACTTCATGAACAGTTGTTGGCTGCAATAGAAAAGCTGTCGCACCTGGCCAGCGAGGAATCCTGGGATGGTTTGCGCTGGCTGGATGTAAAACCACGCAGTATCCGCCTCAACCTGACGCCGCTCGATGTCGCCGATACATTGCATGGATTGTTTAACAACAGTCATCAGGCCTGGATTTTCACATCTGCGACATTGGCAATCGGTGATGACTTCAGCCACTTCACTGAGCGCATGGGGATCTCATCGGCAACCAGCCTGACCTTTCCCAGTCCGTATGCGCTGGACGAGCACGGCCTGATCTGGTTGCCGCCAAATTTGCCGCAACCGTCGGCTCCGAGCCACACCGGGGAAATGCTTGAGAACGTCGTGCCGCTACTGAAGATGACAGCAGGTGGAATGTTTTGTCTCTTCACCAGTCATCGCGCGCTCAACGCTGCCAATAAATGGTTTAAGACGCGGCGCAAAAGACTGGGCGGCCGACCGCTTCTTGTACAGGGTGATGCGCCACGGGACGATTTGCTACGACGCTTTCGCGATCATGGCAATGCCGTTTTGCTCGGAACGGGAAGTTTCTGGGAAGGTGTTGACGTGCGCGGACCTGCACTGACGATCGTCGCTATCGACAAATTGCCTTTCGTGTCGCCGGCTGATCCGTTGATGATGGCACGACTGGAATTTATTCGCCGCCAGGGCGGCAATGGATTTTCGGACCACCAGCTGCCACTTGCTGCGCTTTCGCTAAAGCAAGGCGCAGGCCGATTATTGCGCGACCAGAACGACTTTGGTGTTGTTGTTCTATGCGACCCACGCATTAAGAGTAAGAGCTATGGCAGCGTTTTTCTGAAATGTCTTGAGCCCATGCAGAGCACTGAATCGGTCGCCGATGTAGAGGCATTTCTATCGGCACACGAATCTGCCAGGCGATCACCAATGACCGGCAAGAGCGGCGACTGATGTTGTTGAGTATCGACACGTCATCCAATGCGTGTTCGGTCGCATTGCAGATCTGCGATGAGGTATTCGAAAAGCATGTCGTAGAACCGAGAGCACATACGAAAATATTGCTGCCGATGATCACGGATCTCTTGCACGAGGCAGGCGTCACGGCAGCAAGCCTCGATGCCATCGTCCTTGGAAATGGGCCGGGTTCATTTATTGGCATGCGGATCGGTGCCTCCGTTGCGCAGGGCATCGCTTACGGTGCCGGAATCAAAATCGTTCCTGTTTCGTCGCTGGCGACAGTAGCGGCGGAGGTAATCGCTGAACATCAGGCGGACAAGGTTCTGGTGGCCCAGGATGCACGCATGGGCGAAATATACCTGGGACGCTTTCATACCGATGCCGATGGGTTGCCGGTCGCGGAATGTGAAGAACAGATCTGTAAGCCCGGGAAGCTGGCAGGTCTCGAAACACAATACGCCGCTGCAGGTGTTGCCTGGCATAGCTATCCGCAGTTGACCGGTATGAATGACGACAGGGTTGTGGGGCCCGTGCGGGTGGAATTCCCGCGGGCACGGTATTTGCTGCGCCTTGGCGCCAGCGCCCTGGCGAAGAATCTGGCTATTGCGCCAGAGGATTTACAGCCTGCTTATATCCGCATGAAAGTTGCTGAGCCGCCATCAGCGCCGCTCTGATATTTTGCGGTCAGGAAATTGAAAACTACCTGTTTGGCACCATATTGCGCATAAGCTGCTGAAGCTCCCGGTAACAGAACTGTAATATATGACTGTTTTAATGCTGCAGTAGTCGTTCCCGATAACGCGGGATCGAATTCCTTTTTTGGACTATGACAGGCAGTACCAGTGACCAAAATTCTTATCGTTGAAGACGAAACGGCTATCCGTGAGATGATCGCATTTCATTTGTCGCGTGCGGGATTCGACACATTCGAGGCGGAAGACTGCAGGCGTGCGCGTGAAATCCTGGCAGACGAAAGACCAGAGCTGGCACTGGTGGACTGGATGTTACCGGACATGAGTGGACTCGAGCTGACGCGCATGTGGAAACGCGATAAGGAAAATGAGGACCTTGCCATAATAATGCTAACGGCCAGGGCAGACGAATTCGACAAAGTATCCGGCCTGGAGGGAGGTGCGGATGACTATGTGACTAAACCATTCTCGCCGCGTGAGCTCGTAGCAAGAATCCAGGCCGTATTGCGGCGTTCCAGATCTTCGAACGGAGAGAATATTAAGGCCGGCCTCATAGAGCTCGATCCAATCGGACATCGCGTCGCTCTCGGGGGCATCGACGTGCGACTTGGCCCCACGGAATACCGCCTCCTGAAATTTCTAATGACTCATGCGGATCGCGTATATAGCCGCGCGCAGCTTCTTGACCGT
This sequence comes from uncultured Woeseiaceae bacterium, assembly GCA_964403695.1. Lineage (GTDB taxonomy): Bacteria > Pseudomonadota > Gammaproteobacteria > Steroidobacterales > Woeseiaceae > SZUA-117. The sequence goes on from CAYOHF010000055.1 coordinate 10,280, forward strand.
GTTTGGGGTGCGAACGTTTACGTCGAAGAACGCACCGTCGATGTGCATGTGCGTCGCTTGAGAAAAGCACTTTCTGATCGCGATGTGGATCAGTATATTCAAACAGTCAGAGGGGCCGGCTACCGCTTTTCGACCCGGGTAAACTGATGCCTGCTTTAACCAATCTGCAACTGAGCAGGAACACACTGACATGATGCCGGTGGTCTGGCGACATATGATCATTGGCCTGTTGCTGTTTCTCGGCGGCGGGACGCTGATAGGCTGGTTTTATGGGCGGCCTGCCCTGGGATTGCTTGTTACCGCACTGCTTGCACTGGCCTGGCAGGTGCGGCGAATCCTTGTTTTTGAAAGAGCCCTGCGCACCAATGATTTTGAAAGCCTTCGCTACGGTGAGGGCATCTGGTCACAGATGTCCTCTCGCTTGAGCTACATGAGGGAACGTGGCAAGTACCACAAGAATCGTTACCGAAGTCTGCTTAAGGAGGTCAGAAAGTCCACCAACGCAATGCCGGACGGTGCAATCCTGTTGAATGCGGAATTTGAGATATTATTTTGCAATTCGGCAGCGAAGCAGCTGGTTGGTTTCAAGCCGCGCAAGGATCGCGGTCAACGGGTCGACAATTTATTGCGCGACCCGAAGTTCGGCGTGTATCTCAGGTCGGAGAATTTCAGCGAAGCGATCGAAATACGATCTCCCATCAGAGACGGTGACTGGCTCCAGTGTCGGCTCGTCCCGTACGGCGCCGACCAGCGGCTGCTGCTAATCCGGGATATCACCGAGGGTCGCCGCCTGGGTCGAATGCGCCGCGAATTCGTTGGCAACGCGTCGCATGAATTACGCTCGCCGCTGACCGTAATAACCGGTTATCTTGACACGCTTGCCACAGATTCCGAAGTTCCCGAGGAATGGCGCAAACCGCTTGAGCAGATGAAAAACCAGGCAGGTCGCATGAATCATATCGTTGAAGAGCTCCTGGAGCTGTCGCGACTCGAGAGTGCCGGGACGGCAAGTCACGAAGAGATCGTTGATGTGCCCGGGTTGCTCGCCGCTGCGAGAAAGTCGGTTGCAGGCGAGGACAGAGTTCCTGACATACAAGTCAAGACCGACACCAGGTGTCGCTTGCGTGGCAACTCGAGCGAAATTGAGTCGGTCATATCGAATCTGCTGTCAAATGCAATTCGGCATACGCCGGTCGATGGTTCAATAACCTTGTCATGGACCAGCAGAGACGCTGGCGCTGATCTCGCGGTTATTGATACGGGAGAGGGAATTGCCGAGGAAAATATCCCGCGGCTGACCGAACGTTTTTTCCGCGTTGATCGTGGCCGCGCGCGTCAGGACGGCGGCGTTGGTTTGGGGCTGGCAATCGTAAAGCACATACTTGGCCGTCATGATGCGGAGCTGGAAATTAGTAGCACACCCGGTGAGGGCAGTTCGTTCGTTTGTCACATACCGTCAGAACGACTGGAATTGGCAGAGTCAGTTCCAGCCAACGGTAGCAAGCAGCCCGATTGACCAACGCGCACAGACCCATTCAGGTTATCTCGCGATTGTGGAATATTCTGTATAAATGCGCTGCACGGATATGGAACTATCCTTCCAGACCGTAACAAAAATGCAATGAAACATTCATACAATGGATTTGTTGTGTGACCGGACGTTCGGTTAGCCACTATGACAAGAATGTTACAAAACAGCGAAGGCGGGTAGTACAGGATCCTGTGCGCTATGCTCGCGGCAACAAAACTTATGGAAAAGCAATGAAATCGATGAATCCGGGGGCCTTCTTACCGGATCATGGGGATTCAAACCCAATTTTTTCCTTTCGGGACAATCTGACATTCGGGTATTGTTACCACGAGTGCCAAATTGACATATATTCAAATAATCTGGCCGCAATTTGTAGAAAATTATGCAGACTTCTGACTTGACCGATCATATCTCAAGGCGTTTTAACAAAGATATCGAAGACCTGCGTAGCAACGTGCTCACCATGGGTGGCCTCGTCGAAACGCAACTTTCCAAAGCAATAGTGGCGATTGTCAAAGGTGATAGCGAGCTAGGGCTCAAAGTGGCAAATGATGACTACAAGGTCAATAACCTTGAAGTAAATATTGATGAAGAATGTAGTCGTATTCTCGCTACGCGTGCGCCGACTGCCGGTGATCTCCGGCTTATAGTCGCAATTATCAAGACTATTACTGATCTTGAACGCATTGGGGACGAGGCCGAAAAGATCGGATTCCTGGCGTCGAAACTTGCGGCTATGGACAGACCTGCAGATTCGTACCGGGAACTGAAAAACCTCGGAAATCATGTTTTACAGATGGTGCGGGACGCGATGAATGCCTTCGCCCGCCTGGATGTAACAGCATCTTATGCGGTGCTGCGCGAAGATGAGGATGTCGACGAGGAATACAACGACATCATGCGCCAGGGAATAACGTTCATGATGGAAAACCCGCAGAATATCAGGCGAGTCATGAACGTGACCTGGGTCGCGCGGTCGCTGGAGCGCATTGGTGACCATGCAAAGAATATAGGCGAATATGTCATTTATATGGTTGAAGGCCGGGATGTTCGACATACAAGCGTTGTAGAATCTGCCGACGATAGTTCGGATTAGAAAATTAATATGAAAATTCCTGGTAGTCGCCAGCTAAACCTGGTCGGATTCGCGGCCTGTGTCGGCATGATGTCCTATGCGTTGTATGCCCAACACGGGTTAATGCTCACGCCGTGTCCATTATGTGTTTTCCAGCGTATGGCCGTTATAGGGCTTGGGGCAATATTTTTGCTTGCCGCTCTGCATCATCCTGCGGGCTGGGGCAGGCGTGTTTATGCTGTTTTAATTTTGCTGGTGGCGGGCATCGGTATCGGCGTCGCGGGGCGTCATTTGTGGATACAAAACCTGCCGCCTGACAAGGTGCCCTCCTGTGGTCCGGGACTAGACTACATCATCGAAAGTTTCCCGCTCGCTGACGCATTGCAGCTGATATTCACCGGTTCCGGAGAGTGCGCCACCGTCGATTGGCAATTTCTCGGATTGTCGATGCCGGCCTGGGTTGTCATATCGTTATTGTCACTCGGCGTAATTGGAATTTGGAACAACTTGCGCCCGGTTGACTGATGGAGCGCCTCGCTGGGGCCAGAAACATTTTGTAGCCGTGTTTGTGAACCAGCCCGCGACCCGCACCAGATTCAGGCGCCAAAGGGCATCCTGACTGTCATCTTCGATCATTGTGCCTATAACCGGAACTGACCAGCCGGCATGCCGTTATCGGCTCTTCTCTGACTAAAAATAATAATATAAACAAACAGTTGCATATCTTCGATTTTGCAACAATTCCGTAACAATTGGTGTTTAAGCTGTCTGCCATCTAAGCCAATCGACCCTGGAGGATATGATCGTGGCAAAGAGAAAGACGAGTGCGATATTTTTGGCAGGCATAACCGTTGGCGCCCTGCTAATCGGGAACGCACAAGCTCAGGCTGGCCGCGATTACGTATCTATCGTTGGGTCATCAACTGTCTATCCGTTCGCGACTGTTGTTGCCGAGCGCTTTGGGCGGAGTAGTAATTCGCGGACTCCAAAAGTGGAAGCGACGGGATCTGGCGGCGGCCTCAAACTGTTCTGTGACGGTATCGGCGCCGACTATCCGGATATAGTCAATTCCTCGCGCGCGATAAAAAAATCTGAAATCGAAAATTGTGCGAAGAACGGTGTTAGCGAAGTCATTGAAGTCAAAATTGGTTATGACGGCATCGTTATCGCGAACGCGATCAATGCAGCGACGATCAAGTTGGCGCGCAAAGACATATTCCTGGCACTTGCAAAGCAGGTGCCCGGGGAGAGCGATGGTGAACTGATTGCCAATCCGTATATCACATGGAATGACGTCAACGCCGAATTGCCAGACCTCGAAATCGAGGTTCTGGGACCTCCGCCGACGTCGGGAACGCGTGATGCGTTTGTCGAATTGGCGATGGAAGGCGGCTGTAAATCGATCGCCTGGATTAAGGCGTTAAAAGCTACGGATAGTTCCGCTTACAAAGCGATATGCCATATGATTCGTGAGGACGGCGCCTTTATCGAAGCCGGCGAAAATGACAACCTGATTGTGCAGAAACTCGAGGCAAATCCGTCGGCGTTCGGTATATTCGGATTCAGCTTTCTCGATCAGAACGCGGAAAAGGTCAAGGGTGCCGCAGTTGATGGCACGGAACCGACATTTGAAGCAATCGCGAATGGCGACTACCCGGTTTCTCGCCCATTATTTTTCTATGTCAAAAAAGCCCATGTAGAAGTAATCCCGGGTTTGAAGGGGTATCTGCGGGAATTCACCAGCGACCGGGCGTGGGGTGACGAAGGTTACCTGTCTGACCGTGGCCTGATTCCAATGCCGGCGAAAGAGCGAGCGGAAGTTGCAGCCGCGGTGAGTTCGCTTACGCCAATGACAATGACAAGCGAATAAACAGAATTTCAAAATACATTCATGACTTAGTATGCGGCGGTCCTATGGAAACGGGAAACGGGGAATGCCAGTCCCCTCCGCAGTATAAATGACTCACGTATTCGACGAATAGAATATGCAGACAACCACCCTGACACTTGTTCTGATCGCAATCGCAATCGCGGCTTTTTATTTTGGTCGGGAGCGATCGCTTGTATTGGCTGGCGGTCCTCGCAAGATTCTGAATTTACATTCTCTGCCGGGATATTACGGGTATTACGCCGCTATCTGGGTGTTGATGCCGGCCTTCGGCATACTCCTGCTCTGGAAGTTTCTCGAACCCAGAGTAATTGTAGCGCTGATCATCAAGGGACTACCGGAATCACAACAGTCGATGTCGCCGGGCGCACTGAACCTGCTGGTCAACAACATCCAGAACCTGGCTACTGGCGACGTGGTGGCCGGGCAAATCGATGCGATTATTCGTGAAGCGGCAACACGCTATCTGGAATACCAGGAAACGAGTCGCCAACTGTTGGCCGCACTGACGATTGGGCTGGCGATGCTCGGCGGCGCAACGGCGTGGCGACGAATTTCGCCAAAATTTCGTGCCCGCAACCAGGTTGAAAGGGTTATCAGCGCACTGCTGATCGCAGCATCGAGTATCGCCGTTTTTACAACGATTGGTATCGTCCTGTCTGTTCTATTCGAGGCGCTCAGATTTTTTCAGGAAGTCTCCGTCACGGAATTTCTGTTCGGCTTAAACTGGAGCCCGCAAACTGCGATTCGTGCTGATCAGGTTGGTTCATCCGGCAGCTTCGGTGCCGTCCCGTTGTTCGCGGGTACGCTTCTGATCACTGCTATTGCGATGATTTTTGCGGTCCCGATTGGCCTTATGACGGCGATATACCTGGCAGAGTATTCCTCGCAAAAAGTTCGCGCTGTAACAAAGCCCGTGCTCGAAATTCTTGCCGGTATTCCAACGGTTGTTTATGGTTTTTTTGCGGCGTTGACTGTCGCGCCGGCCATTCGCACTGCAGGCGAGTGGATGGGGCTGAATGTTGCCTCGGAAAGTGCCCTGGCAGCCGGTCTCGTAATGGGCGTCATGATCATTCCACTGGTGTCATCGTTATCCGACGATGCGATTAATGCGGTGCCACAGTCAATGCGTGACGGAGCCCTCGGGCTGGGGTCAACACGTTCGGAAACGATGCTAAAGGTTATTTTGCCAGCGGCCTTACCCGGAATTGTGGGTGGTATTTTGCTAGCCGTATCAAGAGCAATCGGCGAGACAATGATTGTTGTGATGGCAGCCGGTCTGGCAGCGAATTTGACGGCTAACCCGTTCGAAGCAGTCACCACAGTTACTGTACAAATTGTCACCTTGCTTGTTGGCGACCAGGAGTTCGATAGCGCCAAGACGCTCGCGGCATTTGCGCTTGGCCTGGTATTATTCATCGTCACGCTAGGTTTGAATGTTATCGGGCTGATCGTCGTACGCAAGTATCGGGAGCAGTACGAATAGTGGCCATTATTGACGCAAAAGAAGGCGTGCGTAGCAAAGTTGAGGCGGGCCTGGCGAAAAGAAAGCGCAAGGAGTTTCTGTTTCGCTTTGCCGGGGTATTGTCGACACTTGTTGGCATCGTCTTTCTCGTTGTGTTTTTCTCCAGCCTGGTGTCCCAGGGATCTTCGGCATTTGTACAAACATTCATCAATTTGGAAGTAGATTTTTCCGAAGATGTTCTTGCCCCCGACGGGGACCTCGATCTTGGCTATGCAGATTTCGATGCGATCGCCCGCTCAGCACTAAGGAAGAATTTTCCCGAGGTATCGGGTCGCCGCGATCGGCGGGCTTTGAATCAACTGATTAGTGTTGGTGCCGGTTATCAGCTTCGGGACGCACTGGAGCGCAACCCGGATTTATTGGGTACGTCCATTACTGTGTGGGTTCCAGCGTCAGCAAATGTCGATATGGTCGTCAAAGGCAACATTGACAGAAATGTAGTTGAATCGCAGCGTCGTGTATCTGATCAGCAAATAGCCTGGATCGACCAGCTGGTAGCCGCTGGCAATCTTACTACGCAATTTAACAAAGCCTTGTTTACAAACGGAGATTCGCGAGAACCCGAGCTTGCCGGAATCAAAGGCGCATTGATGGGATCTTTTTATATGTTGCTCATCACCATCGCTTTGTCGTTTCCGATTGGGACAGCGGCGGCTATTTACCTGGAAGAATTTGCACCGAAAAATCGCTGGTCAGACCTGATAGAGGTCAACATCAATAATCTCGCCGCAGTTCCATCTATCGTTTTCGGATTACTGGGACTGGCCGTATTTATAAACTGGATGTCGATTCCACGATCAGCGCCGCTGGTTGGCGGCCTGGTACTTTCTCTGCTGACGCTACCGGTAATCATCATTGCCTCCCGAGCAGCCATAAAATCTGTGCCGCCGTCTATCCGCGACGCAGCGCTCGGGCTCGGCGCATCACGCATGCAGGTTGTTTTTCATCACGTAATGCCGCTGGCATTGCCCGGCATGCTGACTGGCGCAATTATCGGCATGAGCCGGGCGCTGGGCGAATCGGCGCCGCTGTTGATGATTGGCATGGTGGCTTTCATTGTTGACGTGCCAGCGAGTTTTTCGGATCCGGCGACCGCGCTACCGGTGCAGGTGTATCTTTGGGCAGACAGCCCGGAACGTGCTTTCGCAGAAAGAACATCAGCGGCGATTGTTATTCTTCTGGGTTTTCTCATGTTAATGAACCTTGCAGCGGTCATCATACGTAAACGGGTTGAACGTAAGTGGTAACGGAAAGTTTGCTGCAGGAGTCAGGCTAAACGACAATGAACGCTATGTCAGAAAAAACAAGAACAGATGATTCGGCTGCAGACAGGCCGGTTACATCGGATGCTGCGGCGGCTATCAAAACTGCTAAGGACGTCGTCATCGATGATCTGGAGATTGCGGTCGTCTCGACAGTGGAAACGAAGAATTCGGCTGACCTGTTGAATGAAACAACAGGCAATGTTCGGTGTGATGCCCCGTTCGTGGTCGCAGAAGACGTCAATGTGTATTACGGCGACAATCATGCGATTCAAAATGTGACACTGGAAATCGCGAAGAACCAGGTGATTGCGCTGATCGGTCCCTCAGGTTGCGGGAAATCCACATTTCTCCGTTGCCTCAATCGCATGAATGATTCGATAGTATCTGCAAAAGTGACGGGAACTATTACGCTCGATGGCCAGGACATCTACAGCAAGGACCTGGATCCCGTGGCACTGCGTGCGCGCGTCGGTATCGTATTTCAGAAGCCCAACCCGTTTCCGAAAAGTATTTACGACAACGTCGCATACGGCCCGCGTATCCACGGCCTGGCAGCTGATCGCGCGGAACTCGACAATATTGTGCACACCAGCCTGGAACGGGCCGGTTTACTGAAAGAAGTTAAGGATCGAATGGATGAGCCCGGAACCGGGTTGTCGGGTGGGCAGCAGCAACGCCTTTGCATCGCACGCACTATTGCTGTGAATCCGGAAGTAATTTTGATGGACGAACCGTGTTCAGCGCTTGATCCAATTGCGACCGCGCGTGTCGAAGATCTTATCGATGAGATTGCTGAAAATTACGCAATTATAATCGTGACGCATTCCATGCAGCAGGCAGCGCGTGTATCACAACGTGTTGCCTACTTTCATCTCGGTAAACTAGTTGAAGTCGATGAAACAGATCAGGTATTTACCAATCCGCAGCACAAACTTACAGAAGATTATATTACCGGTCGCATTGGTTAGTTTAGCCAACTAGCCGCTAGTTCGTCGTACTGCTCAGGTGAAAAACCGATCGCGACAAATTCCGTGCTTTCCAGAACCGGGCGTTTTATCAACGTTGGTTGCTCCAGCATCATCGAAACAGCACGACCCATGGTCATTCCTTCGCGGTCAGCCTGTGGGACTTTTCTCCAGGTGAGGCTGCGCGTATTCAACAGCTCGTTCCAGTCGGTTCTGTCCTCCCAGCGAGTAAGCGTCTCAATATCCAGTCCATCGACGCGAATATCGTGAAAATGGTATTGAACTGAATTCTGCTCAAGCCACTTCCTGGCTTTGCGGCATGAGTCGCAGTTTGGAATTCCATATAGCGTCAGCAAGTTTTATCCCCTGTTTTTCATGAATTCGTATCAATTCGGTCAATCAATCTTTCGCGCAGTCGATCGCAGGCGTCGTCATCCAGTGTCTTTCCATTTTTATCAACGACATAAAAGACGTCTTCAGCTTTCTCACCAATGGTCAGAATTTTGGCAGTCTCAATATTGATATCGAATTCAATGAGCGATTGACCAACAATACTAAGGAGTCCTGGACGGTCTCCGGTAACGAGCTCCATTACGGTACGGCTCCTGGTGAGATCCTGGTCGAAATTGATAAGCGTTTTCGTCGTAAACAAACGAACCTGGCGCGGGGCAGGCCGCGTGACCCGGGCTGAGCGTTCATCATCGGTCCTCAGGATCCGCGTTAGTGTCCGCCTTATTTTATTCAGTCGTGCCTCGTCTATGTCGGTGCGCCGGTCGAGCTCCATGAATATATAGGTATCGAGACTGTAATCATTCGATATTGGCACGATACGGACGTCGACTATAGTCATGCCCAATTCAGCGATCATGGCCGCGGCGTTCGCAAAAGTTCGATTTCTGCGCGGCACATAGAGCATTGCCTCGACGCCATCTCCGTCGGGTTGTTTGCGTACGTCAACAAATCCATTGTATGAATGGTCACTGGATGCACCAAGAATATTGGTATGCCAGGCAATCTCCTCGCTGCGGTAGCGCAAAAAATAGTCGTCTGTAAAAGACTGCCATATACCGTCAACCGTTTTTTCAGGTGTATCTGTTTCCTGCAGCAATTCGCGGGCTGCAGACTGTGTCTCGCTTATCAGCAGTTCGCGGTCGATCGGTTTTTCCAGGCCACGGCGCAACGCATGCGTGGTCAGCTCATAAAGATCGCGAAAAAGTGTCGCCTTCCAGGAGTTCCATAGATTTGGGTTGGTACCGCGGACGTCTGCGATCGTCAGCACGTACAGGTAATCGAGATGCAACTGGTCGCGCACCAGCGCGGCGAATTCATTGATTACGTCAGGATCACTAGTGTCTTTCTTTTGCGCTGTCATCGAGAGCACAAGGTGATTGCGCACCAGCCAGGCGACGGTGCGTGCCTCGTACTGACTCAAGCCGTTTTCAAGGCAAAACGAATGCGCATCAATGGCGCCGAGTTCGGAGTGATCGCCGCCACGACCTTTGGCGATATCGTGGAATAGCCCCGCAAGATAAGCGATCTCCGGTTTCTCAAATGACTGCATCAATGGGCTACAGTGTGGAAACTCGTGATCGAAGCGAGTCAGTGCAAAACGGCGCAGGTTATTCACTACAAATAAGGTGTGTTCATCGACGGTATAAGCGTGAAACAGGTCGTATTGCATACGGCCGACAATGCGACCGAAGGCGGGAATGTAGAGACCGAGAACGCCATACAGATTCATGCGTCGCAGTTCATGGGTCACGCCGGCCGGCGCGCGAAGAATTTTCAGAAAAAGTTTGTGATTGCGGGGGTTCCGGCGAAATTCTTCATCTATCAAATAGAGGTTTCGCTTAATCAGCCCAATCGTCAGGGCGCTTACGCCCCGAACTTCAGCGAGTTGCTGTAGCAATAGAAAAAGCTCGAGCAAGGCAGTGGGTTCACGCTCAAATACATTGTCATTCGTCGTTTGCAGAAATCCATTCTTGATCTGGAAACGCGCATTGATGGCCTGCGGTTCGGCATCCGGGTCCATCAGGATTGCCTCCTCGAACAGCTGGAGCAGCATTTCATTGATGCGGCTCAATTCCATCACGGTCCGGTAGTAGCGTTGCATCATTTGCTCGACGGCCAGCGTATAAGAGGCGTCTTCATAGCCGAGCATTTCGGCGAGCCGTGACTGATGGTCAAACAACAGGCGGTCCTCGCGCCGCCCCGTCAGGACATGCAGG
>CAYOHF010000056.1:0-20724 GCA_964403695.1 uncultured Woeseiaceae bacterium
GGGGCTACTAACGACAGGTATTGATAAGTATACGTGGCGCTATCGCGGCGGAACGCCGCTCCCACAGGGATTGCGCGGTTGCCGTGGGAGCGGCGTCCCGCCGCGATTCTCGACGTAATTGCGCAAGTACGATAAGGGGGGAATGATGTTTGGATTACCAATCGAAACTGTATTGCTGGTTTTCGGCTTTCCGGTTTTCTGGATTCTGTACACGATTGTATTTTTTGTCGTGACACGGGACTGGGGCAAAGATGTAGGCGTGGCGGATGATGCGCCATGAGCTATACAGTCATCTTTTTTCTCGTGCTCTATTACGTGGTCGTCATTGGTATCGGCTACTGGGCATTGCGCCGCGGCGGTGGTGAAAGCCTGGAGGACTACCTCCTCGGTGGCCGGCAGGTCGGTCCACTGACAACGGCCCTCACATTGCAAAGCACATCCATGAGTGGATATATGTTTCTCGGTGCTGGCGGGCTCGGCTTTATGCAGGGCTACTGGGCACTCTGGTTTGCGGCAGGCGACATCGGCGGGGGCGTGCTGAATATGTCGGTCATCGGCCGACGCATGCGCAAACTGTCGCAGATGATGGGTGCGCTAACTTCGATTGAGTACCTGGAAAAGCGCTATCCATCACCGGCGGTGCGATTAATCGGCGGATTGCTGACCGTCTTCCTGCTCGGCTTTTACGTGGTCGCGCAACTTATTGCCGGTGGCAAGGGCATGGCGCTGGTGACCGGCATTCCATACCCGGCTGCACTCGCGATCGCGGTCGGCATCATACTTATATATACGTTTATGGGTGGCTACCTGGCAGTCGCCTATACCGACTTCTTCCAGAGCGTCATCATGCTGGTTGGCGTGATGTGGATCGTCATTGCTGCGTTGACAGAAGTGGGTGGCCTTACCGCCGCTAACAACGCGATTGGCGAGATTGATCCGACCCTTTTATCAGTATGGGGCAGGGATCTCGGCTTTGAGGGGCAGTGGGGCATCGTTGCCGGCGCATTGCTGATTTTCTCGGTGGGTTACATGGGTTGGCCGCATGTCGTGACGCGGCATATGGCCATGAGCCAGCCTGCAACAGCACGCAAAGCCGGCGTCTGGGCGACAATCTGGAACCTGTTTTTTGTACCGGCGCCTTACCTGGTCGGCATCATGGCAATCCTGATTATTCCCGACCTCAATGATCCCGAGATGGCGATCTTCCAGGTTGCAGACAAATTGTTACCGGCGGCCGTTACCGGCCTGGTCATGGCGGCGATCATGGCCGCAATCATGTCGACAGCAGACTCGCTGCTGTTGCAAACCGGGTCAATTGCGTCCCGCGATCTTTACGAACGATTTATCAATCCCAATGCATCGGAAAAGCAGATGGTATTTGTGTCGCGCGCACTGGTGCTTGCGATCGCCGTGATTGGCTATACCGTCGCCCTGGTCGAGCCGCCGACAGTATTCAGCATCGTCATATTCGCGACTTCTGTACTCGGTAGTGCATTCCTGCCCGCCTACGTCTGCGCCGTTTGGTGGCCCAAAGCAAACACGCCCGGAGCGTTGGCATCGATCATAGTTGGTGCGTCGGTCGCGTTCACCTGGGAATACGCTGGTCTGGTCGAAAGCACACAACTACACCCGATGTTAACCGGTGTCGTGAGTTCGTCGGTGACCATGTTCGTAGTCAGTCTCGCGACGCAGAAAATGTCGCCCGTTCCGGAATACATTCGGGATGCAATGCAGGTGACCACAACGATTGGGCCGATACCGAAACGATTTCTTTCGGCAACGGAATTCGGGCTGACCCAGGAAGCTGCCGCAATCGACAAGGCACTCGAGGGAGACTCGCATGGTGGCTGAAGACCAATCGTTAAACGTGGTTCGGCAGCAAGTTGATGCTGCGAGTGCACTGCGCAGTATTGATGCATTGGCTGGCGCTGCGACGGCCAGTATCGAACGAAAAATGTACTACCCGTACTACCGCTTCACAGCCAACTGCGCGGTGCCTACCTTGTTTGGCAGAAAGACGATGACTGTAAATTGCCTGGTCGATGGCGTGAGCGGGCTGGGCGCTACAGCAAGTGATTTCTCGATCGAACCCGCGACGGTACCGGCTGGTGCGCTCCTGCAGCTTGCGGTGTCAGCGCAGGAAGCCGAACGTGCCGCGCACCGAACTATTTCACACCAACTAAGCCGCAAGTTAAGAATGATCGCTTCGTTCAAGATGGATATCGAACCACAGAGTATTGTTTACAAGGGATTCTGGATTATTCGATCACAAGACACTTTGTTAATGGTAGATAGCTCAAGCGGGTGTATTCATCCGCTGAGTTCGCGCGCAGCATAGTCGCAAGAGGACACATTGATGGCCAGAACAATAACGTCACTATTACTTGGTCTGTTGTTGAGCGGCTGTGGTGACTCCAGACATGCTGATCCGATCGCTGTCGACACCATTTTTTACAATGGCAAGATCGTCACGCTGGACCAGCAGCTATCAATCGTCTCGACCGTCGTCGTAAACAATGGGCGCATTGTCGCGATTGGCGATGACCAGGTGGCGACTCCTTACGCTGCGGCGACAGCCATCGATCTTGGCGGCAAGCTGTTGATGCCCGGCTTTATCGATTCGCACACTCATATTGGCGGTCAGCCACGACGCTACATAGACCTGACGAAAACCCGCTCCATCGAGGAATTAAGAGGACAGGTTAGTGACAAGGCTAAGGAGCTTGGTCCGGGCGAATGGATCACAGGGTATGGCTGGTCCGAAGACGTTATGGCCGAATTACGCCGGCCGCTGCGCAAGGACCTCGACGCTGCTGCTCCGGACAACCCGGTTCTGATTACACGCGCTGGCGGCCACAGCGGTGTTGCCAACAGCCTGGCGCTCCAGCTGGCCGGTGTCACCCTGGAAACACCGCAGCCGGAAAGCGGTGTCATTGAACGTGGTGATGATGGCGAACTAAACGGTGTCATTCGCGAGCGCCAGGACATCGTCAACAAGCTGATCCCCAAAGCGACTTATGAGGAGGTCAGGGAAAGCCTGATTGGCATACTTAAAGAGCAGCTAAGCTTTGGAATTACCAGTTTCGTGCATGCGACGGGATCGATCGAGTCGTATCCTGAATGGGAGCACATCTACGGGCTGCACCGTGGCTCACTGCCGCGTGCTGTAATACAGGTCTCCTGGAAAGGGCCTGAAGCGATGTCGGCATTCGGTCGGCGTACTGGCGATGGTGATGAGCACCTTCGACTTGGCCCGATCAAGATATTTGTCGATGGTGGCTTTACAGGTCCAGCCGCGTTTACCAAGGAGCCCTATAAAGGAGAGGCGGAGTACCGCGGCAAACTCAGCCTGGAGCCAGAAGAACTGCGCAGGATAATTCGCGAAGCCCACGCTGCGAACTGGCAGCTCGGTATTCACGCAATCGGCGACGCTGCGATTGAACTAACGGTCGATGAACTGGCGGCCGCACTGGATGAATCACCCCGAGGTGATCATCGACATTACCTGAACCACTTTACTGTCATGCCATCGGCCGCAGCCATGGACAAGATGGCTGCGTACGACATTGCGATAACACAGCAACCAAATTTCACCTACACCCTGGATGGCCGTTACTCCGAATACCTCGACGGTGATCGTTTACAACACAACAACCCGTTGCGTACACCAATGGATCACGGCATTCATGTGGCGATTTCCAGCGACATCCTGCCAATCGGGCCGATGGTTGGAATTTATGCGGCGGTAACCCGCAAAGGTATGTCCGGTAATGTCTACGGCGCCGATGAAGCGCTTACCGTGATGGAAGCTCTTCGCGGCTACACGTTGTATGGCGCGTACCTGACTTTTGAAGAAGATCAAAAGGGCAGTCTCGAGCCCGGCAAGCTGGCCGATATGATCGTGCTTGATCAGGATATTCTGACAATCGATCCGGACCACATTATGGAAATCAATGTCGAGCAAACATGGCTAGGCGGTAAACTGGTTTACGAAGCTGGCAACTAAGGTAGTGGCATGACCGATAAACTGAATATTTCCCGTCGCGATTTTATCAATGGCTTTGCACTCAGCCTTGCCGCCGGCACAGCGCTGTCACCATTGGAGCTTCTTGCAAAGCAGGGCAGCGGTAGCGGCGTCTACTATCCGCCTTCACTGACAGGTCTGCGCGGCAGTCATCCTGGTTCATTCGAGGTTGCGCATGCGCTGGCCTGGGGCGGCGCCACCTTTTCCCGACCGGACGAACAAACAGATGACGTTTACGATCTCGTTGTTCTCGGCGGTGGTCTGTCAGGTCTCTCTGCTGCACACCTGTATCGCGAAAAAGTCGGTCCGGATGCACGCATCCTCGTTCTGGATAACCACGATGATTTTGGCGGGCATGCGAAACGCAATGAGTTCGATGTCGATGGAGAGCAGCTCATCTGCTACGGCGGCAGTCAGTCAATCGATACACCTGGACATTATTCACCAGTCGCATCGCAGTTGCTAAAAGATGTCGGCATCGACACACAACGTTTTTACGATTATTTCGATCGCAGCTATTACAAGGATCGAAATCTTCGCAATGGAATATATTTCAGTAAGGAGGTTTACGGCGCTGATAGTGTCAAGGCGAACGTCACCCGTGTTCCCGACGACACTGATGTCACGAAAATTGTCGATTCCTATCCATTGAGCGACGAATCCAGGGCGGCATTCATCCGCTTGCTGCAAGGTGATACCGATTACCTGGAGGGCAAATCGCGCGACGAAAAAATCAGCCTGATGAAGGCCATGAGTTATATGGACTTCCTGGAGAAAACTGCCGGCGTACCCGAAGAGGTTACGCTGGTGCTGCGCGACACGATCAAGGGTTTCTGGGGTTTTGGCTGGGATGCGCTCTCAGCACTGGAAGGATACCGACTGGGGATGCCCGGTACTTACCATCTTGGCATCGGTGATCTGGAAGGTGAGGCTGCGGGGCGCGACGAGCCCTACATTTTCCATTTTCCCGACGGCAATGCCGGTGTCGCCCGGTCACTGGTTCGTAAGCTGATTCCGGATGCGGTTCCCGGCAGAACGATGGAAGACCTGGTCCTGTCCAGGGTTGATTACTCACTGCTGGACAGGGAATCGAACAACACGAGGATTCGCCTGAATTGCACTGGCGTGGACACCCGCCATGTCGACGGCGACCGCTTTGTTGACGTTACCTACGTGCGCGAGGGCAGCACGTACCGGGTTCGCAGCAAGCATGCAATTCTTGCCTGTTATAACAATATCGTGCCACATATCTGCCCGGATATTTCCGCTGCGCAGACTGAAGCCATTGCTGCGACGACGAAAATTCCGCTGGTATATATAAGTGTCGCGGTGCGCAACTGGAAAGCGTTCGAGAACCTGGGGTACCAGAGCTTCTATATTCCGCAGGGGATATTGATGCATTCCTTCGGCATGGACTTCCCGGTCAGTATGGGCGGCTACGAATTCACGCAAAAGTCGAATGAGCCGACGGTTATTCATGGCACGTATTGCCCGACAGTACCCAGCGAGGGCCTTACGGAACGCGAACAACACGTAGCCGGTCGCCGACATCTGTACGAATTGAGTTTCGCTGATCTTGAGCGCGATATCGTCCGGCAGATGAGCGGTGCACTCGAGGGGGGTGGTTTTGACGCGGGAAGGGATATTGCCGCGATCACGGTCAATCGCTGGCCGCACGGTTATGCCTACGAATACAACGAGCTGTTCGATCCGCCCGAATGGAATCGTTACAACGGGCCACACCAGGCAGGTTCGGCACAAATGGGACGCATTTCGATCGCAAATTCTGATGCGTCTGCGTATGCGTATGTTAATGGCGCGATCGATGCGGCGGACCGGGCCGTTAAAGAACAAATCAAGGTCGTATGATTGTGGCATCGGGAATCTGTAAAGTTGGTCCATTGTGGTGCAGAGAATTCGCGGCTGAAGCCGCTCCCACAGAATTCTGCTTGGTAGTAAGCTCCTGCCAATCTTTTAGAAAACTGTGGGAGCGGCTTCAGCCGCGAATGATAGCTACAACATCACTGAACTTCCGCAGATGCGCCATCTTGCCGCGTTCAAAATCCGATTAGCGATTAATCACGATGAATGATCCAGGGTTCATATCACTTGTACCGACGCTGGTCGTTTTTGCCCTGGCGGTTCTCACCCGCAGACCGATCGAATCACTGATCAGTGGATCCCTGGTCGGTCTTGGCATTATTCACGGTACACAATTCATTGGCGGATTCGCTGAGTCTTCTATTCGTGTGATGACAGATCCGGATGTCGCGTGGGTAATCCTCGTCTGTGGATTCATGGGCAGCATGATTGGAATCCTTATCCGCACCGGTGCCACCAGCGCCTTTACGGAAAAGATGTCTACCTGGGTCAAGTCTCCAAAAAGTGCGTTAATGGCATCCTGGGTGCTCGGCATTTTTATGTTCGTCGACGATTACCTGAATTCGCTTGCAGTCGGTTCCGCGATGCGCACCCTGACCGATAAGTACAAAATCTCCAGGGAAAAGCTGGCTTACGTTGTCGACTCGACCGCGGCTCCAATTAGCGTGATCATCCCGTTCTCAACCTGGGGCGTCTTCTTCGCCGGCCTTATCGTTGCCAATGGTATCGCTCCGGAAGGCGAAGGGTTGGACACCTATATCAGCGCTATTCCATACATGTTGTATGCCTGGGTTGCGGTTCTGCTGGTCCCGGTTGTAATTTTCGGGTTTATTCCCGCGCTTGGCAGCATGAAGCAGGCGGAGTTGCGCGCGCAATCGACGGGCCAGACCGTGCCGCCCGGCGCTGAGCATATCGACAAGGCGAACCAATCCATTCAACCGAAAGAGGGCGTCAAACCACGGATTCGGATGTTCGTTGTGCCAATGACGCTGCTGATCGCTGCCACGCTCTGGTTCGATAAGGATTTTCTGGTTGGAATTTACATTACGCTGGGATGTACGGCGGCCTACGTAATGATTGCGCGTATCCTGGATATGCATGACACGTTCGATACGATTATCGATGGCTTCAAAACGATGATCGAACCGTTGGGTGTGCTCGTGGCGGCTTTCATCCTGAAAGACGTCAATGATTCACTCGGGCTCGCCAACTATGTCGTCACAACCATGGAACCGATGCTTACGCCGGAGCTCTTGCCCGCGACTATTTTTGCAACCATGGGTGTAGTGTCATTCATGACTGGCTCGAACTGGGGCGTGTTCGTCATTATTCTGCCAATCGTCACATCCCTGGCGAACAATCTTGGTGCGGACATGACGCTGGTGATCGGCGCCACCTTATCAGCGAGCACATTCGGCAGCCACGCCTGCTTTTACTCCGATGCCACGGTGCTGACGGCACAGGCGACGGGCTGCACTCCCATGCAGCATGCGCTCACACAGTTTCCATACGCACTCATTGCAGCTGCGATTTCTTTGGCGGGTTACGTAGTACTCGCTTACTGGTAGTTTTTATTCTTACAGAGGTCTGATCGATGAAAAAAATTCTTATTACAGTGGGTATCGCCATTCTAGCGGCTGCTGCGGCGATCGCTGAGCATCATGAGGGTACGGTAGTGCCGGCGAAAATGAGCAAATCAGATATATCAGGCACGATTTTCGAGCGCCCCGATATGCTGGAATCAACACACAAAGATGGTCACGTAACGCTGGATGTCACCACATTGTTGAGCAGCGACAAGAAATTTGCCTCCGGCATGTATCGTTCCGGCAAAACCCGCTCCGAGATCAATGAGCCATACGGTGTTGATGAGTTCATGTATTTTCTCGAAGGTGGCGTAACGTTGACGTCAGCGGATGGGTCCGTGCAGGTTATCAACGCTGGCGAAGGGGTAACGGTTCCCAAAGAATGGACCGGCATCTGGGATACTGACGGCTATACTAAGATCTGGGTTATCTATTCCGAGGATGGCTCCGGGCTGTAACCGGACAACGCGCGCAACGAGGGCACGAAGATGAGTCGATATACACGCAGGAAATTTCTTGGAACGTCGGCGGTAGTACCGCTCGGCCTCGGGCTTGCAGCGACGGAATCGGCGCACGGAGAACCGGCTACGGGCATGGCCGATATGATCGTGACCGGTGGCAACATAGTGACGATGAATCCGTGGGAACCGACGGTCGAAGCGCTGGCGATTCAAGGTGATCGAATACTCGCGGCTGGGTCGAACGAGGATATCGTCAGGCTGGCAAATGCCTCTACCACCAGGATCGACGCAGGGGGTATGACCGTCACCCCGGGTTTCATCGATTCTCACAGTCATCCGTTGTTCGCCGAGGAAGCGATCGGTGTCAACGTCAACCTGCGACGCATTGATGACGTCAAGACAGCACTCGCCGGTAAAGCAGCACAAACGCCGCCCGGTCACTGGGTGCGTGGCGTCATGTATGACGACACCAAGTTTGAGGACGAACGTCCGTTAAATCGAAATGACATTGATGACGTTGTGCGTGACCACCCGGTCTATGTCGGTCATCGCGGCGGTCACACCGGCGTGGTCAATTCGAAAGCTTTCGAGGTTGCCGGCATTACAATGGATACGCCCGACCCTGTTGGCGGCAAATTTTATCGTGAGGATGGCGAGTTCACCGGCAAGGTTGCCGAGCATGCCCGCACACCATTTTTCGAATCCGGCGTCTGGCCGGTCATGGATCGGAGCGTACGTCAGGAATCGGCCACCATTGCTTCCAGGAACATGGCCGCCGCCGGCCTGACCTCAACGACTGAAGCCTATGGCAGCCTGGAAGACATGATTGCGTATCAGGATGCACGTGATGCCGATGAATTATTTTTCCGCATCGCGTTCATGCCCGGTGGCAACAGCAAGGTTTACGAGGGGCTTAAAACTGCAGGAATCCGTTCCGGTTTTGGCGACAATATGATTCGTATCGGCGCGGTCAAGTACGCTGCGGATGGCTCGGCATCAGAACGTACGATGTCGATGAGTACACCCTACGCTGGCAAGCCGGATGACTACGGCATCCTGACCATGAACCAGGAGCAGATTGA
Organism: uncultured Woeseiaceae bacterium; assembly: GCA_964403695.1. Taxonomy (GTDB): domain Bacteria; phylum Pseudomonadota; class Gammaproteobacteria; order Steroidobacterales; family Woeseiaceae; genus SZUA-117. The sequence goes on from CAYOHF010000056.1 coordinate 9,035, forward strand.
TGACGCGGTAGACGATGCTGTTGCACATGGGTTTCGCGTCGGTATTCACGCCAACGGCGATGTCGCGATTGACATGGTGCTGAACGCATACGAAAGGGTTCTCAAAAATCATACGGGGCCGAACCCGCGGCACCGTATCGAACATTGTTCGCTTGTTAACGAGCGAATTATTCAGCGTATAAAAGCTGCCGGCGTGGTACCCGCACCTTTTTACACGTACGCCTATTTTCATGGCAACAAGTGGGTTGACTACGGCGAAGAGAAAATGGAAACGATGTTCGCACATCGCAGTTTTCTCGATGCCGGCATTCCGGTTGCACCGGCATCTGACTACACGCCAGGACCTTATGAACCGATGATGGCAATCCAGAGCATGGTTACACGCAAGGACGTGCGCGGCCGGGTCTGGGGCCCAAGCCAGCGTGTATCGGTTACCGAAGCCATGCGTATATGCACGATGCATGGTGCTTATGCTTCTTTTGAGGAAGACATCAAAGGGTCGCTGGAGGCCGGCAAGCTGGCAGATTTCGTAATCCTGGAAAAAGACCCGCACGACGTGGATCCGGATTCCATCGTGGATATCAAGATTGTGCGCACCGTGCTTGGCGGGCAAACGACCTACGAGGCGTAGATACGCCAGCCACCAAAAAAAAACGGGGTCGAACCGAGGTTTTATTGAAAAACCTCGGTTCGACCCCGGTTTCCGCCCAGCGGGCGATTGTCGAAATCTCTGCAGCATCTGGGTTTTTTTGCCTTCTGTGTAACCTTTCCCCCCGGTCGTGCCTATAAGCAGGTAAATCACTACGAAATCCTGAGGATTCGACATGACAGCAAGACGCTTTTTCTTATTACTACTGATTTTCAGCTTCCCTTTGACCGTTCATGCGGGCGTCTCCGCCGATGACCTGCCAGGCGACCTGGTCTGGTATATGCACGCGGACCTCGAGGAAATGCGTGCCACTGAATCCGGCAGCCCGCTTTATGACTGGTTTGACGATGAGGTGATTGCCGAGATCAATGATGAGGTCGGCATCAACCTGAGTACCGAGGTTGATTCTGTCACTGCGTTTTCGGATGGGGCTGACAGTACAGTCATCATCGTTGAGGGGCCGCTCACAAAGTCTTCGCAGGACAAATTGCTGGCAATGGCGACGTTAGAGGCAACGGTTAATCGTCTCGAATCTGGCGGCAAGGAGTATTACCACGTCAAAGATAATGAAGACGATGATGAGGACGACGACGACGATGACGACAGTCGACACCGGGGCAACAATTCATTGGACGGTTTTGATGATGCTGCCTATTTCAGTTTCAGTGTGGCGAACAAAGCCATCATCACATCCAACGAAAGTCAGATGCAGGAATTGCTAAAAAACGGCGGTAAGATAACCGGTAGCCAAAGCCACGATGGCTCAATGTTTGTCCTTACCGCTGATCGCTCATTCGTGCAGGCAGGCCTCAGGCCTGATGGCATGGCCGACGATGATGATGACTGGGAGTCAAATATCCTGCGCAATACCGAGCAGGCCGCACTATTGGTCTCTGACAGCGGGGGCCAGATTGCTGTTGAGGCACAACTCGTGTCGACTGATCCAAAAATGGCCGCCTCAATTGCGAGCATTGTTAGTGGGCTTATTAGTCTGCAAGCCTTCAATTCGGAACTTGACCCTGAGTTGCTAAGCCTGATCCAAAATACCAAGGTCAAGGTGAAGGACAACGTATTGACGGTTAGTACCGTGATCGATCCCGAACTTGTGGTCAGTGTGCTGGATGACTAGCGGGCTGCGCGAGGAAATTGACGAGAAAAGCCGGGTTATCTGAAAGAAGTGCTCACTGATGAACAACTCGTGGAAGCATCGTTGCAGGGGTCTGCTGCTGCGTTCAACGAAATCGTTGAGCGCTACCGGGAGCGACTGCTGCGCTTCCTGCTCACCCGGTCAGCAAGCCGGGCAGATGCTGAGGACGCCATTCAGGATACTTTCATCAGCGCCTATCGCTATTTGTATAGCTTTAATCCGCGCTGGCGTTTCAGTACCTGGCTGTATCGCATTGCATTGCGCAATATCGCGCGCCAGCCGTGGCGCTATTCGCAGGATGCAGAGATTGAACCGACCGATAGTGAAGACCCGTTACAAATCTGCCTGGTCGCGTCAGATCACGAGAATATCTGGCTCACGGCGAAGCGAATTCTGTCAGATGACGCTTATTCCGCAATGTGGTTGAGATACGTCGAGGATATGTCGGTGAGAGAAGTTGCCCGGGCCCTGAATAAATCGGTGTCATGGGCGAAAGTTACGTTATTGAGAGGACGTCGCAGGCTGAAGCTTGAACTGGCAGACAGCGCATCAGCCGCGGCACGGAGTGAAAGCTATGGATGAATTCGAGAAAAGACTGAAACGTGATGCCCTGGACATTAGCGTCGATATTTCGCCGCCGCTTACGGCCCGGATCGAGGCGTCATTGCTGGCGGCCGAGCGCATCGAGCCGTTGCGACAAAACCGTAGCGACACCAGTAACTTGTGGTGGGCCAGCAGCCTGACAGGGCTGGCCGCTGCTGCTGCCGTCATCGTGCTGCTCAACTGGAATCGGCCAGAACCGGCAGCGGTTTTGCCTGAGCAGACCGCGTTCCAGGTGGTGCCCGACGCACACGAATATCTGCGGCAGATTCAGGGTCGGCTGCCCCTGCACGCCGAGACTGCAGACTTCACGCATGGTCTCGAAGAGGAGCTGCAGAAGCTGCAAGCGGATCTTGAGAAGGCTCGCGAAAACGTAAACCGGGACATCGATTTCACATTCTGAAATCCGGGCTGCGGGTATCATGCTGTGCGTGATTTCTCCGGCGGCCCCATGCAGTACTGAGAATACTGTAATTACATTGATAATCAATATGTTGGGCATTCGCCTAGCACACTAAACTGTGTCTGTCATTAGTGGAAATCACCAACCGAATCCACTATCCTGCTAGCTGGCCGGATGCGACGAGTACAATAAATTCGCCGTCCGGACGAGTATCAGTTCGCTCCTGAAAAAAAAGCGTTAGCTTAGGGTGCACGGCAAGGGGTTGCCGCGGGGAAATTCAAAGTCCGAAAGACATATAAAAAAGATTGCGTGCTGGTCACAGACAATACCGTCGGTTCATCTGCAACCGCCAGATTAATTCGCGAAACTCAAGAATAAGGATGCAATAGGTATGCCTATAGCAGTTGTGCTCATTCTGTTAGTGATTGGAACATTACTGTTTCATTTTCTAAGTCCCTGGACATTTACGCCGCTGGCTTCCAACTGGAGCCAGATTGATGAAACGATAAACATCACGTTCTGGGTTACCGGCTTCGTCTTCGTCGCCGTTAACCTGTTCATGGCATATGCGATCATCAAGTTTCGTGCGAGGAAGGGCCACAAAGCTGTCTACGATCCGGAAAACAAAAAACTCGAGACCTGGTTAACCGTACTGACTTCAGTGGGTGTTGCCGCCATGCTGACACCGGGTCTTTTCGTCTGGGGCGATTTTGTCAACGTGCCCGACGAGGCGATCGAGGTCGAAGCTGTTGGCCAGCAATGGCACTGGACCTATCGTTTTCCTGGCGCGGATGGCGAATTTGGTATCGTTAAGTCTGAACTGGTAACCGATGACAACCCTTTCGGTATGGTCGCGGATGACCCATCGGGTCAGGACGACGTCCTGATATACAACCCCGAGGTGCATATCCCGCTGGATGTGCCGATCAAATTCAATTTACGCTCCAAGGACGTCCTGCACGATTTCGCGGTCGCCCAGTTTCGCGTCAAGATGGATCTCGTGCCTGGCATGGTGACCTATATCTGGTTGACGCCGACAAAGCTCGGTACCTACGAGGTTTTGTGTGAAGAACTCTGTGGTGTCGCTCACCATACGATGCGCGGTGCCGTTGTGGTGGATGAGCAGGATGACTTCGACGCCTGGATTGCCAGTAACCCGACTTATGCGGATATGCAGAATACAGTCGCCGGCAATGCCAGTGTGGGCGCTGCGCAGTATGCTGTTTGTGCAGCCTGTCATGGTCAGCAGGGCGAAGGTCTGCAGGCGCTTAACGCGCCGAAACTGGCCGGTCAGGAAGCCTGGTACCTGAAACGCCAATTGCAAAATTACAAAACGGGTCTGCGTGGCACACATGAGGATGATGTTTTCGGCAAGACTATGGCGCCGATGGCAGCAACGCTGGCAGATGATGCCGCGATTGCTAATGTCATCGCGCACATTCAGACATTTCCGGACAATCCGCCAGCGCCCTCGATAGAAGGCGATGTCGCCCATGGCGCAAAGCTTTACACGACATGTGCGTATTGTCATGGCCGAGATGCACAAGGTGTTCAGGCGATCAATGCACCACGCATGCAGGGAATGACGGACTGGTATCTCGCAACCCAGTTGAAGAATTTCAAGTCTGGTGTACGTGGCGCACATCCGCGGGACTTTTACGGTATGCAGATGGGCTTCATGGGCCGGACGATGCAGGATGACCAGGCGATCAACGACGTAATTGCCTACATCAACACGCTGTAAATTGAATTGCTAAGTAATAAAAAATTGAAAAAGTTAACCGACAAGACATCAGTAAGGGGATCTTGATGGCATATGTCTCAATCGCAGATCGTGATCACGAAATCGAGCATCACGATCCGCAAACATTCTTAACCAAATACGTCTGGAGCCAGGACCACAAGGTCATCGCCATCCAATACGGTGGGACGGCAATCTTTGTTGGCATCATCGCGCTCTGCCTGTCGGTAATGATGCGTTTGCAGCTCGGCTTTCCTGATTCCTTTGAGTTGATAAGCCCTGAAAATTATTATCAGTTCATCACCATGCACGGCATGATTATGGTGATTTATCTGCTGACAGCATTGTTTCTCGGCGGCTTTGGTAATTACCTGATTCCCTTGATGTGCGGTTCGCGAGACATGGTATTCCCGTACCTAAACATGCTCAGTTACTGGGTTTACCTGGTGTCCGTCATCATTCTGCTCACGAGCTTCTTTGTGCCGGGTGGTGCGACGGGTGCAGGCTGGACTTTATATCCGCCGCAGGCCATCTCGCAGGGAACGCCGGGCACGGAGTGGGGCATCCTGCTCATGCTCCTGTCACTAGCCGTGTTTATTGTTGCCTTCACGATGGGTGGCCTGAACTACGTGGTAACTGTGCTGCAGGCACGATGCCGTGGCATGACACTGATGCGTCTGCCGTTGTCTATCTGGGGCATCTTCATTGCGACAGTCCTCGGTTTGCTGGCGTTCCCGGCACTGCTGGTCAGCGCCATAATGATGATCCTGGATAAGACGCTGCTGACGAGCTTCTTTATGCCAGCGATGGTTTCTGCCGGTGAGCAGACCAGCCACGCAGGCGGCAGCCCGGTGTTGTTCCAGCACCTGTTTTGGTTCTTCGGTCATCCCGAGGTCTACATCGTGGCGCTGCCGGCCTTTGGTATCGTTTCTGATTTGCTGGCCACGCATGCACGCAAGAACATTTTTGGCTACCGCATGATGGTCTGGGCACTACTTGCGATCGGCGGACTGAGCTTTATTGTCTGGGCTCATCATATGTATGTCAGCGGCATGAACCCCTATTTTGGTTTTTTCTTTGCGACGACGACACTGATTATCGCGGTGCCAACTGCGCTCAAAGTTTATAACTGGGTGCTGACGTTATGGCAGGGCAACATTCATTTGCGCGTGCCTATGCTGTTCGCCATCGGCTTCGTATTCACGTTTACCCATGGAGGCCTGACCGGCTTGTTCCTTGGCAACGTAACGATTGATTTGCCGCTGTCAGATACCTACTTCGTGGTGGCTCATTTTCATATGGTCATGGGCGTGTCACCGATCCTCGTGGTCTTCGGCGCGATCTATCACTGGTACCCAAAAATTACCGGGCGGATGTATAACGAGACGCTGGGTCGATTGCACTTCTGGCTGACCTTCGTCGGAACATACTCTATTTACCTGCCGATGCACTATCTGGGCTTCCTGGGTGTGCCGCGACGCTACTTCGCGATGGGCAATACAGATTTCATGCCGGATTCGGCACAGACACTGAACGCGAGCATTTCGATTACAGTAATAATTGTGGCGCTCACACAGTTGATCTTCCTCTACAACATAATTTCGAGTCTGCGCAACGGCAAGAAAGCCGGCGGAAACCCCTGGGGTGGAACCTCGCTTGAGTGGCAAACACCTGATACACCACCCAAACACGGTAACTGGGGCCACGATTTGCCGGTCGTTCATCGTTGGGCTTACGACTTCAGCGTACCGGGGCAGGAGCAGGACTTTACGCCGCAGACTGTGCCGGCCGATGAGGTGCCGGTTGGGCGTGATCACGGGGTGGATCACTAGTGACAATCACGCTCGTCTTTCTCGGTGCCATTATGATCACCGTTATCAGCTGGTTGCTAAAGCAGACGCTGAACGTTGAGCCATGGGTCTCGGACGCCGCGGCTGACGCGGTATCGGGTACCTCGATCGACACCAACAACAAGACCCTGGGGCTGACGACTTTTCTTGCAGTAGCAACGTCGATATTTGCATTATTTATCAGCGCCTACACGCTGCGCATGCAGCAGCCGGACTGGCGGCCACTGGCCGAGCCTGCTCTCTTGTGGTTCAACACGGCGATCCTGGTGCTGGCCAGTATTGCTTATCACTGGACCAGGAATGCGGCGGTCAGTGGTAATACAGCGAGACTCAAACCTGGCCTTTCGATATCTGGAATATTGACGATCATGTTTCTTGGCGGCCAGCTGATCGCCTGGCAACAACTTAACGCGAGCGGATTTTATGTGTCGACCAACCCGGCCAACGCATTCTTTTACCTCCTGACTGCGGTCCACGGCGTTCATCTGCTCGGTGGCCTGTGGGTCTGGGCACGCTCGACGACAAAAGTATGGACCGGCGCTGAAGCAGACAGTGTCAGACTAAGCATCGAACTTTGCACGGTTTACTGGCATTTCCTGTTGCTGGTATGGATCGTGATGTTCGGCGTGTTGTTATCTACTTAAGAAGGAAATCGACCTATGTCGGAAGCAGCAATGACTAGTACCGGAGACGTATTGCCGGCTGGAACGAAGGGAGTCTCGCACGACTTCTCCTCGGACATGCAGTCATTCCGTGTGCCCTGGGGCAAGGCCATGATGTGGATCTTTCTCCTGAGTGACACATTTATCTTTAGCTGCTTTCTCATCGGCTACATGACGGTACGTATTTCTGCCGTTGATCCATGGCCGATACCCAGTGAAGTTTTTGCCTTGAGTTTCGGTGGCGATCCGATTCCACTGATTCTGATCGCGATCATGACGTTTATCCTTATTACCTCCAGTGGCACTATGGCACTGGCGGTCAACATGGGCTATCGCAAGAATCGCAAAGCCACATTCTGGCTGATGATTGCTACTGCAGCGCTGGGCGCGTCATTCGTCGGCATGCAGGCATTTGAGTGGACCAAACTCATCGTCGAGGAAGGCGTGCGGCCGTGGGCTAATCCAATGGGTGCAGCGCAATTCGGCTCGACATTTTTCATGATCACGGGCTTCCATGGTATGCACGTTTCTGCCGGCGTGATTTATTTGGTTGTTATAGCCAACCGGGTCAGGAATGGCTTCTATGAGAAGCGCGGTGGCAACTACGAGATCGTCGAGATTACTGGCCTGTACTGGCATTTCGTCGACCTGGTCTGGGTATTCATTTTCGCATTTTTCTACCTCTGGTAGTCCTCTGTAGGAGTTTGTTCGTATGGCCGAGGAAGGACAACAACACCCACTTAACGTCTATTTCTGGATCTGGGGTCTGCTGTTTGTATTAAGCGGTTTCTCCTACATGGTGGATTACCTGAATTTTCAGGGGATGACGCGCTGGACACTGATTCTGTTATTCATGTTTCTTAAGGCCGGCTTTATTGTCGCGATCTTCATGCATATGAAGTGGGAAAGACTTGCCTTGAAATTCGCGATTTTGTTACCGCCGATAGCCATCATGGTTTTTATTGCCTTGATGTCGATTGAGGGTGATTACACGTTCCTGACGCGCATCGAATTCTTTGGTGACAGCACGTTTGTACCAGAGGCGGTTCATCACTAATTTGACGGGTGTGAAACCCGTCAGGAAAAAGGGGCCGCAACGGCCCCTTTTTTGTCTACAAAGGCAATCGTAATGCAGTCACTAATGAGCATCGTCGGTATTTTCACGCTGCTATTAATTGCATTCCTGCTTTCAACTGATCGCAGCGCTATAAACCGCCGTACCGTCCTGACCGCGTTCGCATTGCAGGTTGGTATCGCCGCTTTTATTTTGTTCGTGCCGCAGGGCAGTGGCTTTCTCGACGTTATCGTCAGAGGTGTGCAGCATGTCATTAACTACGGCAATGACGGAATAGAGTTCGTTTTTGGTGCTAAAGCAAGAGAAAACCTTGGTTTCACAATCGCACTGAATGTATTGCCCATCATTGTTTTCTTTTCAGCGTTGATGTCCGTTCTTTACTACCTCGGCATTATGCAGCGGGTAGTCGGAATACTCGGCGGCTGGCTGCACAAACTGCTAAAAACCAGTGAGACGGAGTCAATGTCCGCCGTCTCCAACATCTTCGTTGGTCATACCGAGGCACCGCTGGTCGTCAAACCGTACCTGGCAGGCATGAGCCAGTCTGAACTCTTTGCAGTTATGACCGGCGGCTGCGCAACCATTGCCGGTGCTGTGATGGCGGGCTATGCGGCCATGGGCGTCGATTTGAAATTCCTGATTACCGCCAGTTTCATGGCAGCACCGGGTGGACTGTTGATGGCAAAAATCCTCATGCCGGAGACAGGACACAAGGACGTGAAATTTGATCCGGACAATACCGGCGATGATGCGCAGGCGGTCAACATATTCGAAGCAATCGCCAACGGTGCGGCGACTGGCCTGACGCTGGCACTCAATGTCGGAGCTATGTTGTTGGCTTTCGTGGCGATGATCGCCCTGCTGAATGGCATTCTGTCCGGGATCGGTGGCTGGTTCGGCTTCGACGATCTCACGCTGCAGTGGATACTCGGCAAGGTGCTCGCGCCGTTGGCGTTTTTACTGGGCGTACCCTGGAGTGAGGCAATTGATGCGGGCAGCCTGATTGGCCAAAAAATCGTTATAAACGAGTTTTATGCTTATGCGAGTTTCGTTCAGATCAAAGAGACGCTGACGCCGCACACCCAGGTCATCATTACTTTTGCACTTTGCGGTTTTGCCAATTTGTCGTCTATCGCCATTCTCCTGGGAGGTCTCGGCAGCATAGTGCCAAGTCGCCGCAAGGATATCGCGAGACTTGGTCTGCGGGCCGTATTAGGGGGTACACTGGCTAATCTTATGAGTGCGACGCTGGCCGGTTTGTTCTTCTCCCTGCAATAACGGTCCGTGGCTGGAGACGAACGTGCGCAGAGCAATCATCCTGGTAATGGACTCTTTCGGCATCGGCGCTACCGACGATGCGGATCGTTTTGGTGATGTCGGCGCAAATACATTGGGCAGCATCGCAGCGCGGCGCGCGTCTGGCCCATCCGGCCCACTCAATTTGCCAAACCTTTCACGTCTGGGCCTGATGCACGCAGCAACAGAAAGCGCTGGTGAAGTTCCACAAGGCTGCAGTACGGATGCTGACGTTATCGGCGCCTACGGTTACGCGAGTGAACTCAGCAGCGGCAAGGATACGCCGAGCGGTCACTGGGAAATTGCAGGTGTGCCGGTATTGTTCGACTGGGGATATTTCACGAAGAAGACCGACACGTTTCCACCCGAGCTTCTCGAGAAGCTGATAGAGAGGGCCGGGTTACCCGGTGTATTGGGCAACTGTCATTCATCAGGCACGACGATCATTGCGGAACTTGGCGAAGAACACATGGCCAGCGGCAAGCCGATCGTTTATACGTCTGCGGACAGTGTGTTCCAGATCGCGTGTCACGAGGAGTCGTTCGGTTTACAGAATCTTTATGATCTCAGCGCGATTGCGCGCGAGCTTGTTGACGACTACGACATCGGTCGCGTTATCGCCCGACCATTCGTCGGCACAGACAACAGTAATTTTGTTCGCACCGGCAACCGACGCGATCTGACGGTGCTGCCACCTGCACCTACACTTTTGGACAAGCTGGCCGAAAGTGGCGGCGAGGTAATCAGTGTCGGCAAGATATCCGACATTTATGCCCACCAGGGCATCACACAAAAGGTAAAAGCGACCGGCAATGCGGCGTTATTTGACGCGACACTGGAAGTGCTTAAAGGCGCACCCGATCGTTCTATCGTCTTCACCAATTTCGTTGACTTCGACATGTTGTACGGACATCGGCGCGATGTAGAAGGTTATGCGACCGCACTCGAATATTTCGACAACCGCCTGCCGGAAATTATTGACCTGATGACCGACGATGATGTGTTAGTTATCTGCGCCGACCACGGTTGTGATCCGACCTGGCAAGGTACTGATCATACCCGCGAGCATATTCCGGTTCTGGTTTACGGTGCAGGGGTTACTGCGGGATCACTTGGCAAACGTGAGACGTTTGCAGACATCGGGCAAAGCCTGGCCGGATTCTTCGATCTCTCGCCCATGGACTACGGGGTCAGCTTCCTGACCTGATCCGGCTGCCGGTCACACCCTTATTTTTGCTCCTGCAGCCATTGCACAGCTTCTGCAACCGAGAAAAACAGCGAAATTGGCAGACCGCGATTAACGGCGACTGACTCTGCAAAATCCTTCAGGTCGCCCATTTGCGGATCGACGTAGGCTACAGCCTCAAAAAACCCCAATGCGCGCATGCTGCCCTCGGAGGCCATCGCGAATACGTCCAAACCATCCAGTCGCGGACCCTCGAGGCACTCCTCGATCAGCAGGCGAGTAGATTGCCGCTTTTTGCACTCGGCCAGTACTTCATCTATGTACTGCTCCACAGATTCGCGGCTGCTGGTTCCGGTTACAGTTGCGTGAAGATAGTCAGGGCGTTGCTCAAATGTTACTTCACAAGGCATGGCGTCCCCAGGCAGCGCTGCATCGATGGCAGGTGGAAATGATTTTCATTTCTGCATAATAAACGTGGTCGGTTTAGACCACAACTGAAAAGTCCCGCGGTCCACTCCGGGAAATGGTGAGAGGAACTCATACTGTCACGAGGTGGCGGGAGGCACCGGTGAGGCCGTCATCACTGCCGCATGATGTGCGTCAGTACCATCGCCCACATGCCGCCAAGAACGAGCAGACTGGCGACAAACAGGCGAAACCGGAGCAGCACAATATTTGAAGTCAGGTGAACGTAGCTGTGGACGAATCGCAGGCCAACGAACGCCCAGGCGAGAGCGAGTAATAAATTGCTGTCCTGCTCAGTGACGAATGCAGTCATGCAAACAACGTAAAAGAGCACAGGTGCTTCATAGAGATTAGTTACGTGGCGTGAATACGCCGCCAGCTTTTCAGGCTCTTCATGGCCTCGATAGAGGCTGAAGAATCCTGGGTGTATATCACCTCGCCGTATCGCACGAAGCCGCAAAATACCCATCCGAAATACGACGAACAACGTGAGCGCAACCAAGGTCAAACCCGGAACCAGAATATCCATTTTCACTCCTGCAAAATTAACGGAATCGCCCGCTGCCACGATAGATGCAAAAAGTCAGCTTCCGGATCGTAGTCTCTTTCCGTACGG
>CAYOHF010000057.1:0-20389 GCA_964403695.1 uncultured Woeseiaceae bacterium
GTTCGGCCATTCACGTCAGCGACAGCACACCTGGTTTTAAAAGCAGCCGAACTACAAAAATCTGCGGAGGAAGCAAATAAACTTGCAGTTTCGCTACGCAAGAGTTTTTTTATGGATGCGCTGGATATCGGAAATGTGCAAGTAGTACTGGAGATCGCCAGCGACGCCGGTTTCGACAAGGTTGACCTGGAAGAGAAAATCAATTCCGGACAGGCTCTCGCCGCGCTGGTGGCGGATTACGAACGCGCCAGGGAACTTAGCATCAAAGGCAGTCCATCCTGGGTGCTCAATAGTGGTCGCCAGGTGTTGTACGGAAATGTCGGCTATCGCATATTAAGTGCGAACATTGAAGAGCTGTTGAAGAACCCGGTGGATGAAGCGAGTTGGTGCTAGCCTGCGTGTGCCTGAGATGAAACCAAAAATAAAATCATTGCTGATGTACGGTGTAGAAGCAGCCGTAATTTTTGGCATTCTGACTGGAATTTATGCGTATCAATCACGCAACCTGTTGCCAACTGACCTGCAGCAGGCTCCGGCGCTTAGTGCGCCTGCGTTGACCGGCGAATTCTATGACCTGAGTGAGCATGCAGCCTCGACTACGCTGGTTTATTTCTTCGCACCCTGGTGCAGTGTTTGCGCCGCGAGCTCTGGCAATATCGACAATCTCAGACAACTGCGCAGCGATGATGACCTGAATATACTATTGGTCGCACTCGACTGGCAGACACAGGCCGAAGTGCAGGAATACGTTGACCGTCACGAGATAACGGTATCGGTCTTGCTCGGCGACCGTAAGATTACAAGCGAGTGGAACATCTACGCGTTTCCGACATATTATATTCTGGATGACGAGCAGCGCGTTATACGTCGTGACATGGGTTACAGTACACTCGCCGGCTTATGGTGGCGCACAATTTAGCAAAGGATAATTCAATGAATACGAATTTCGGTTTTGGCAAGCCAATCGACGGAAATTTTGACGATGCTGTTGGTACGGTCACTGAAGAACTCAAGAAAGAAGGCTTTGGCGTACTGTCGGAGATCGACGTTGCCGGAACATTAAAGAAAAAACTTGATGAAGATATGCCTCCATACAGGATTCTCGGCGCCTGTAATCCGACACTGGCGCATCAGGCAGTCACTGCGGTGCCTGAAATTGGCCTGCTCTTACCGTGCAATGTTCTGGTCCGTGAGGATGAAACGGGGCAGGTGCATGTAAGTTTCATGGATCCTGGCGCCGTGCTCGGCCTGGTAGATAATCCGCAGGTCGTGCCCCTTGCTGAACAGGTCAAGGAAAAGTTGCAGCGCGTGCTTGCTGCGCTCTGATTGTTGAGTTTAAAGCAGTGCCAGGTACGTTACGACGCCACCAAGCACAGCTGTAAAAATCATTATCCAGACGACGATTTTAATTTTCCGCATCATATTCACCTATTAGTGCCGATCTGCTCAATTTTTCGACTCAGGAAACATCTTGCCGAAAAATGCCGCGTTTTCGGGCATATTCACGCACGGCATGCGCAGCGTCTGCCCTGGACGCGAAATCGGTTGCCGGCGAGCGCCAGATAAGGGTCTCGTCAGGCATTTCAAAACGAATAACATGTCGATGTGTACTGGTAATAAAGCGAACCCCAAAAGAAACGAGTCCAATTACCGCGATGATCAATGGCGCACTTTCGGCTGAGAAGTCGTCCAGATCAGTCAAGAGCATGAACACGACGATTAGTGCAGCGATAAAACAAACGACTCCCGCGAGAATTCGGGAGTAGGCTACCTCTTGTCGATATTCAATTGCGCGGCAATCGCGTACGTCGATGTACTCCAGTCTGAAATGCGTCAGCTCGTGCCTGTCCCGCCTCAGGAGAGAAATCTGTCGATTGGAGATCGCGACGACATTGCCGATATTTGACAGGTATTCATCCTGATCCAGTAGCACAGCGACAGGCTCACCACCGGCTTTGATACGATCTTCAGGGCGCTTATCCATACAATCCCAACTTGCGGAATTCGACAGCAAACTCAGTCAGGTTGCGATCGAACCGTCAATTCTCCAGCTCAGGAAACATTTGCGGCGGCACACGGTGTTTTGTTGCCTGCTCATAGGCATAGGCAAGGCTAATCAGCAGGCCTTCTGAATAGGGACGGCCAAGAATTTGCAGGCCTGCAGGCAAATTTCCGTGACTAAATCCCATCGGGACCGTAACCGCCGGCAGTCCGGTTGCCGGTGCGACCAGCTGACTGTTGTCGCCTTTGTATTCTTCTATCGCCTTGTCCAGCGGGGCAGGCGGATTCGTCCAGCTGGGATATACGATTACATCTATCTCGGCATTTTCCATCGAAGCCAGCACGTCGGACAGATAGGCCTGGCGTCCCTGGTGCTGTGCGTAGTCAGGGCAGGGTGGGTCGAGATCCTGTGGATGAACATCAGCCGGGTTGCCACCGAAAAATTTCATGCGATCCTCGATGTAAGGTGAATACTCTTTGTTTTCCATGACATCCATTACGTCCTGGATCGGCGCGGCGTCTCCCAGCGATGTAAGGTATTCGTGCATGTCGTAGCGAAAGCGTATGCAGAAGTTACTGGCGTTCATGTGCTCATCGAGATTTTCGATAACAAAATTATCGACAATTTCTGCGCCAGCTTTTTCCAGGTCTGCAAGTGCTTGCTCAAATATCGTCGTAATTTCAGGATCTGCGTCTTCGGTGTCGACGAGTGCGCGCAATACGCCGATGCGCTTGCCTTGCAACGCTTCTTTTTGCAGAAAGTTTGTGTAGTCCGGCTCAACGCGATCCTTGCCCATTTCGGTATACGGGTCGGCAGGGTCGTAGCCTGCAACAACGTCAAATACTTTTACGCCGTCGGTGACGGTTCTCGTCATCGGTCCGGCGATGTCGCGGTCGAAAGCAAGTGGAATTATGCCATCGCGGCTGGTCAGGCCCAGGGTGGAGCGAATACCGAACAAAGCGAGGTGGGATGAGGGTCCACGAATCGAGTTGCCGGTATCAGAGCCCATGCCTATAACAGCGAAGCTTGCTGCGATACCCGATGCCGTGCCACCACTGGAGCCGGCCGGAACCTTGCTCAAATCATAAGCATTGGCGGTAGTGCCGTATGAAGAGCTAATAGTTTGCTTTGGACTGAAAGCCCATTCCGCCATGTTGGTTTTGGCAATGATAATGGCATCCGCTTCGCGGAGCTTGCGGACCATAAACGCATCGTCGGGTGGCACGCTTTCTTTTAGTGCGATAGAACCACCGCTGGTCGGCATGTCACCAGTGTCGTAATTATCTTTAAGTAAAACAGGGGCGCAAAAGAGTGGGCCGAGCTGTTCTCCGTTGGCAACCTTCCTGTCGATTTCCTCGGCCTTTGCAATCGCGTTCGGGTTGGCGAAAATGATGGCGTTTAGACCGGTCGACTTGTCGTAAGCGTCAATTCTTGCCAGGTATCCAGTAATGATTTCTCTACAAGAAAAATCGCCGTGGCGAATTGCGTCCTGAACGTCCTCAATCGTTGCTTCGACATAGGTGAAAGGCGCTGCGGACCTTTCTGATGAGCAGGATAGAATACCGAGCAGTACGGCGGCTAAGAAAAGAGTTTTTACCGCGTTTCCTGTGTTCATGCGTGTGCTGCTCCAGTGGCAGAATATTCTGTGGCCAAAGTTTGCAATAAGGGCAGAGGTATTTCCAGTTCATCAATCGGTGGACTCGTCGGACCGGCTGTCCTAATCGATATACTTTTGTTTCGGTGCGCAGGGATGTATGGAAGCGAAGACACCGCGAAAGCTCAGAATCCGCGGCTAAAGCCGCTCCCGCGCAGAAGAACATTGTGATTATTGTCGGGCATGGGCAGAGGCTATATGCTGAGAATCATGAAGTCGATGCTAATTCCATTGAATATCAGGTCCGGGCGACGCTACGGAACCAAATTAACAATTGGGCTATGTTTCCTTATGTTGTGCATTGTATGCCGTGCAGAAGAGGGTGGGGCAGCGGAGCGTACAATCTCCTGGGCCGAATCGTTTGTAGCGGATGCGACATTGTCACGTGATCTCGAATTGCCCATCATTGTTTTCGTAACCCAGCAAGGCTGTCAGTTTTGTGCGGCGCTTCGCCGGCAAGTGCTTTACCCGATGATCCGTGCCGGAGAAATATCGAGCAAGGCTATCATCAGAGAAGTCAGTCTCGATTCTGGATTTACGTTACAGGACTTCAACGGCAACGAGATTTCCGGCCAGCAGTTTTCGAGCGGGTATGCAGCCGTGGTGACTCCGACCCTGCTGTTCCTTGATGCCAGTGGCAAAGAGATTGCTGAAAAAATGGTCGGCATCAGCAACATTGAGTTCTACAGTTTCTACCTGTCGAAATCGATCGAGTCAGCCAGCGAGCACCTCAGGAAAAACCCCGAGTCCGGATGAATTCAATCGAATCAGCCTGCGTGCAAGTAAAAAACCCTAACCGTTAAACTGGTCAGGGTATATTGATTACCTTGTTAGAGGTGTCTCTCCCGGCGGAATTCCAGGCCATTCTTTGTCCTGGTAGTCGCATGAAGTACTAATATCGGGGGGAGCAACTCCGCCGAAAGAGACAGTTCAGTCAGCCGTAATCAGAAATTCCAGCTGTAGCCGAATTCGACTTCCCATTGGTACATTTCAATGGTTATGGTTTGCGTTGGATCAAACGGATTTGGCCCCGTTACATCACTTTTCGGTGCGTACATTACCGAGACGCTCCATTCGCTGTTCTGTCCTGATTTCCTTGTGAACCCGGCGGCGATGTGATCTTCGATCGTTGCCGGTGCAAGAATATTGAACAGTACTTCAGAATCCGGAATTGGTTGATCGCTATGGCTGTAGCCAGCTCGCCATACCATGTCAGATCCCGCGCCCCACTCGATACCGACTTTGTAGACAGTCATATCGTCCCAACCAAAACCAGCACCATTGGCACCGCCAAGGCAGGATGTCAGATCCGTGCCGAGCGGGTTAGCTGTTGGGCAATTGAAAAGGTTGGCGATGGGATTACCAACTGCGGCTACGTCACTGAACCAGGTGTGCTCAGCATCAAGGCTAATCGCTACAGTGTCTCGTGGGCGAAAGGTCACCCCAATTTTGGCGTTGGCGGGAATGTCGAAATCACCACCCTCGGCAAACAAGTCCGCGTACTTGTCCAGTTCGGTCATGTCGATTTCGCTTGTGTACGAAGCGGCAATGGTCGTTGCTGCACCGAGATTAGCCTGAAAACCGAGTTTCGCGCCGGCACCGTAGCTTAACTCATGGCCGTTATTGGACAGGTTTGCTGGTTGCTGCGTGCCGCCGCTGGCTGCGAAAGTCTCCGTAAACGAACCGAAAGTCCCTACACCCTTTGCTGAGAATGACTGTACGGCGACGACCAGCGCTGCGCCCCAGGCAAAATTGTCGCCCGCTTTTCTTGCGTATGTGATGTCGAAAAATGCCTGTGACAGGTCGACGCCCGCCGTTGCTCCCTGACCTGCCAGGTCTCCGCCATAGGTACCGTCGAATGTCCCGGGCGCAGCACCTTGTCCGGTTGGGTCAAATGATGCAGTGCCACCGTCCCACTCGGTATTCATTCCGCCGCGTCCATAAAAGGCAAGAGCAAAAGCGCTATCGGTGCCCAACGCCCAACTGTACGCAATGTGCGGAACGACGAAGTACTCGCGCGAACTGTCGAGATCATTTGGGCCAATGGTAAAAGCGCCGCCATTGCCGTTGGCCAAGCTTGGACTGCTTGAGTAGCTGCGTAGCGGACTAAACAAGGCAGCGCCGGCGTCCAGTCTGCCGGTCGTAAAGACCGCGGCGGCCGGATTGTTCGCCATGGAAATAGTATCGCCAGGCATTGCCAGGCCGGCGCCTGCCATGCCTTTATTTTTCGTTCCCGTGCCGTGTGTGAAATATCCATTGGTGGCATATGCGGAACCTGCGGACAGGGTAAGCATTACCGTTGCAAGCACTGTTGCAATTTTTCTTACTGAATTCATTAGGTTTCCCCTGATGCTGGCTACACTAAAATTATGATTACTTAATGTAGAAAATTTTAATATAGGCAGAAATGCCTATAGGTATCAACTTTTGCTGCGTTGAATCAAAACGATTCCCGTCAGTTGCGGGCATCGAGTGCGAGGCTATAACAAGAATCAGGCGTCGTCGGCGCAATACAGGTTGTACAGGCACTCGATGATTTTGCCTGCTTCATCCGCCTTCAGGGTGTAGTAGATACTCTGCGCCTGGCGCCGGGTTTCCACCAGCCCTTCCTTGCGCATGCGCGACAGATGTTGCGAAAGTGGTGACTGCGGTATGTCGAGATTCTCAGATAATTCGCCGACGGATTTTTCGCCACTCGCCAGCTGGCACAAAATCAGGAGACGTCCTTTGTGGCCCAGAGTTCTCATCAAAGCGCTGGCCCTGTCAGCGGCCTCGCTCATTTGTTCCATGTCAAAATCGTCCGATATTTCCACTTCCACGTTCCTTAATTTTTCAGCGTTATGCAGTCGAGATCATTGGCCACGATTACGTGTCCATCATAATTAACTTTCACTATTTCTACGTTCTTGTCCAAATTCTTCAAACTCCGTGCCATCAGGTGGCTAAGTACGAGAGTGCCAACACCCGCTTCCTGAGCAATGCTGCCGATTACGCTTGGTGGGGCGTGCAGCTTGCGTCCGGCACCGGAAATTTCCTCCGGTACAACCATATGCATTACCAATATGCTCGCGTCTTTCGCGAACTCGACAAACGCGGGGTCGTCACCGTTTTGATCGCTGGCAAAGACGATGCTTGCGTCACCAACACGAATCCGAAACGCCAGGGCAGGCACTATGCCATGCGGCACATGCTGCGCTCTAATTTGTATTTCTGTGTTGTCGTCACCGAGGACAGTTACCGCAGCGACATTGTCTTTCGCTATTTCGAAGGGTTTGATCTTCGCCAACCCACCTGTGCCGTCAAGGTATCCGGAAAGATACGCATAAGCCCCATCCGGTTTGCCGAGCATGCTGTTGAGATAAGTATTGAGACCTGGAAATGGTGTCGAGGGACCGGGCCCTGCGACGACCAGGCTTCGCTGCCGGTCGGAAAAGTAACCTGACTTGAGCAAAGCAGGCAGGCCTGCAGAATGATCCGTATGAAAATGACTGAGCCCGATGAAGTCGAGGCCGGCAAATTTTGCTCCGGCTTCACCGAAGCGCAAAAAGGTGCCGCCGCCGGCATCAATCATTACCCTGGACTCGCCGTCGATCCAGACGATGTAGCCAGCTGACGCGCGACCGTCATCAGCGATCGGCCCGCCGGACCCAAGAATCTGCAGCGTGACGCCATCGGAAACGGGGCATGATTCCACAGCTTGCGCACAGGCTACAGGTCCGACAAATGCTAAGCACAGCAACAATATGAGCCGCTGTATCTGTCGCATTTCTGGTCGCACTGTCAGTTCCATCCAGGCGTTTCCCTGCTGCGGGCCTTTTCTTTTATGTTAGAATTTTCTAATATACACCGGATTGAGCAATAAGGCGCAAGAAAAATCAGCGAATAAATCGCAAGTATCGAGGCCAGTCGATGACAGTGAACACCGACAAAACAGCAGGGCTACTGCAGGAAGTCTCTGACGAAGGGCAAAAGTTGCCTACTGCTGAGCGACGAAACTTTCTTAAGAATGGATTGTTTCTGGCAGGAAGCGCAATTGCAGGCGGAGCGATTTCCCGGCAAGCCGTAGCAGCAGATGAAAACCTGCCACCCAACGTGCCGGCCTGGACCCGCTCGCTAGGTTCGGGTGTTCTGACCAATCCGTACGGTAAGCCGTCGCGCTTTGAAAACCACATCGTGCGACGTAACGTTCCCTGGCTTACTGCTGACAATATTGCAGCGATCAGTTTCACACCGCTGGCAGAACTTGATGGCATCATCACGCCAAGCAGCCTCGTTTTTGAGCGCTACCACGCCGGTGTTCCTGATATTGACCCGCAACAACATCGCCTCATGATTCATGGCCTGGTCGATCGGCCGATAATTCTTACAATGGATGACCTGAGACGATTTCCCAGCACATCGATGATCCGCTTTCTCGAATGCCCGGCCAATGGCGGCATGGAGTGGCGCGGTGCACAAATGGATGCGCTGCAATTCACCCACGGCATGTTGAGTTGTTGCGAGTGGACCGGCGTATTGTTATCTACGCTATTGCAGGAAGTAGGAATCAGTAAAGAGGCGGCCTGGGTTTTGGCTGAAGGCGCGGACGGCGCGCATATGAGTCGCTCGATACCACTTGATAAAGCAATGGACGATGCGCTTATCGTGTACGCGCAAAATGGCGAGCCGCTACGACCAGAACAAGGTTATCCGATTCGCCTGATGAATCCGGGCTGGGAAGGTAATACCTCGATCAAGTGGTTGCGTCGGCTGGAAGTTGGCGACAAGCCCTGGTACCAACGTGAGGAAACATCCAAGTACACGGACTTGCTTGCCGATGGCCGGGCACGGAAATTTTCCTACATACAGGAATGTAACTCGGTAGTGACCTTTCCATGCCCGGAAAAACCGGT
Source organism: uncultured Woeseiaceae bacterium (assembly GCA_964403695.1). Taxonomy (GTDB): domain Bacteria; phylum Pseudomonadota; class Gammaproteobacteria; order Steroidobacterales; family Woeseiaceae; genus SZUA-117. Next base: position 8,549 of record CAYOHF010000057.1, read on the forward strand.
TCGTGAAAAAGGCCGCTACGAAGTGCAGGGCCTGGCCTGGTCGGGCAAAGGAAAAATTAAACGCGTTGATGTTTCATTCGATGGCGGCGTCAATTGGCGACCAGCAAAATTGAAGGGACTCGTGTTGCCCAAGGCATTGACCCGATTCGGTCTTGAATGGGACTGGGACGGTGGCCCCGCGATGATCCAGAGCAGGGCGGTGGACGAGACCGGCTACGTGCAACCAACCTATACCCAGTTACGCGAAGCACGCGGCACGAGTTCGATCTATCACAAGAATGCAATTCATACCTGGCGTTTGCATGAGGACGGGAAGGTTACCAATGTTCAGATTAGCTAAAGTAACGCTGATACTGGCGACATTCTCTCTGGCCGCTTGCGTGCCGAAAGCCGCCGATGATGTTGTAGTCGTTGGGGAAACTGTCGTCACAGAGTTTAATGCCCCTGCCGCACAGCCGACGGGACATTTCGGCTATGGTAAAGATGCGAGTATCGAGGAGATTGCCGGATGGAATATCGACATTCGTCCGGATGGATTGGGATTGCCGCCGGGCAGCGCCACTCCTGAAGATGGCGAAATGTTGTACGAAGACAAGTGTGCGCTTTGTCATGGTTCTTTTGGTGAAGGCGTCGGTCGGTACCCGGTTCTCGCAGGTGGAGAAGGAACGTTGACCGAGCCACGACCGGAAAAAACGATCGGCAGCTTCTGGCCATATGCGAGTACGCTTTGGGACTACATTCATCGGGCGATGCCATTCGCTGAACCGGAGTCTCTTAGCGACGAAGAGGTGTACGCGATAACTGCATATGTGCTGTATTTGAATGACCTGGTGGACTACGAGTTCGAGCTGAATCAGGACAGCCTGGCGTTAATCGAAATGCCGAATAAAGACGGCTTTTTCTTCGACGACCGCCCGGATACGGCCAATGAATGGTGCATGAGTGATTGCAAAGATCCCGCGACGATTACGATCACTTCAGAACCAACATTAGTGGAAGAGCCGGAGCTGGAGGTTGCATCTGCGGCTGTGATCGAGATGTCTCCTGGAGAGTCTACATATCAACAAGCCTGCGCGATGTGTCATGCTGCAGGCGTGGCAGATGCGCCGATCATGGGTGAGCAGGGTGCGTGGGCAGAACGCATTGCACTGGGGCGCGAAGCGCTCATAAACAGCTCTATCAACGGCAAAGGCTTCATGCCGCCGAAAGGTGGGCAGACTCAACTGAGCGATGAAGATGTTATTGCGGCCGTCGATTTCATGATTGACCGGGCTGCTAACTAGGAGCCATTCGAAAACCACGTTGCCAGACAGGATGTCTAAATGCCGCGAAGCGCAAGGATGCGCGAGAGTGGCGTTCGAATGGCGACGTTGAAAATACCATGAATGGTTTTTTCAACAGACTGATAAGGGAACATGCAATGTCAAAAATCATAACGCTGTCGCTATTGACCATTTTCATCGGCGTGCAGCCAGGTCTGGCCGATGAGACACCGTCGGCCGAAGCGCTAGAGCAAGGCAAAACCATTGCGTTTACACGTGCGAAGGGAAACTGTCTCGCCTGTCACCTGATAGCAGGTGGTGAACTCGCGGGCAATTACGGGCCGCCGCTGTTAATGATGAAGGCACGCTTTCCGGATCGCGCCGATCTTCGCGCGCAAATCTGGGATGCATCGGTAGGGGAACCGACAACACGCATGCCGCCGTACGGACGGCACCGCATACTTACTGAAGAAGAAATCGACCTTCTTGTCGATTTTATTTACTCACTTTAGACGGAGTTTGAAAAAATGAAAGCACACCGAAGACTAGTGCTGAAGGGAATGTTTGCGCTTGGAGCAATTGCGGCATGGCCCCGCTTGCTGTTAGCAGCTCGCCCGGATGCGGTATTCGAAATTACGGACGCGGATAAAGTTGTTGCTGAGCTGTTTGGTCAGACACCGGCGGATAGTGACCAGGTGACAATGAAAATTCCGGACATCGCTGAGAATGGCGCTGTCGTTCCGGTTACGGTCAGCACCACTCTCGAGGACGTCGAGTCGATCAGCATCGTTGTAGTTAACAACCCAACGCCATTGGCAGCGTCTTTCATAATGTCGCCCAGAATGCTCCCAACTGTCGCGGTCAGGATAAAAATGGGAGAAAGTTCGGAGGTGCAGGCACTGGTTAAGGCTGGTGGCAATCTGTACAGCACCACGAAGGAAGTGAAAGTAACCATCGGCGGCTGCGGCGGCTAACCAAGTTTTTCGAGGGCAAGAAAATGGGTAAACCAATCAAAATCAGGGCGAAGGTCAAAGGCGACGTCGCCGAAGTGAAAGCGCTTATGCCACATGACATGGAATCCGGAATGCGTCGTGACGCAGACACGGACGAGCTGGTGCCGGCGCACTACATCACTGATATCGTCGCCGAACACAATGGCGAAGTTGTAATGACCGCTTATTGGGGAACGGCGGTCTCGAAGAACCCGTACGTATCATTTTCGTTTACGGGCGCAGCTGCAGGTGACACGGTCAAGATGCACTGGAATGACAACAAAGGCGATTCGAGCACTACTGAGGCGGTATTGAAATAATCGTCAGATTGCGCTGAAAGTTTGCTGGAGCATAGAGTGATGAAAAAGTGATCAAAAAAATCCTGCCACTGAGTATTTTCATCGGCCTCACCTTTGCTGTGAGCGCGATAGCTGGCCCGGAAGAGGATCGCCTCGCGATAGTCAAGTACTATACCGAGCGCTTCCCGGACGTACCGCTGCAGGAGTTCGCGAACGGACTGTATGCCTTTGATGAGGGCGCGCGCGAGCAGTGGATGGAAATGGAAGACTTTCCGCCCTACGAAATCGCGATCGAAGACGGACAGGCATTATTCGAGACACCATTTTTGAATGGCAAGTCGTACGCTGATTGTTTCACAAACGGTGGTATCGGAGTGCGGCAGGACTACCCGTACTTCGACACGGATGCTGGTGAGGTTATTACGCTTGAATTGACGATCAATCGCTGCCGCGAGACCAACGGTGAGGAACTGTTGCCCTATCAAACCGGCGATCTGGCCGCAATTTCGGCCTACATGGCTTACACGTCTCGCGGCAACACGATCAAGGTAATAGTCCCGCAGGACAGTCCGGCCGCGGTCGCAGCGTATGAAGCAGGAAAAGAGTACTACTATACTCGCCGGGGGCAACTTAATTTTGCATGTATCAGCTGCCATTTACAGTCGGCGGGTCTCAAGCTCAGGGCGGATCGGCTCAGTAGCTCTCTGGGTCACGCCACACACTGGCCTGTTTATCGTGCTAAGTGGGGCGAGATTGGCACGATTCAAAAACGCTTTGCAGAGTGCAATGCCCAGGTGTTTGAGAAGCCGCTCGAAGCTCAGAGCATCGAATACCGGAACCTGGAATATTTTCTTACGTATATGAGCAATGGTATGGAATTGAATGGGCCGGCGACACGTCGCTAGCGAAATCGGGATAGCACCATGCGAGAATATAATATGAACAACAAATTCGCCCTCTTGATCGTCAGCGCATTGTTTTTTGCAGGGTGCACAGATGCGGCGGACACTGGCGGCGAACTGGCGGATGAGGCGACACCCTCGTTTGCTGAAGTATATGCTGCTGCCGAAATAGCACTCGCTGAGGCTACCGCCAGGCGAAATGTGTGGAGCAAAACGGAAGAAATGTTGAGCGACGCCAAAGTAGCATTCGACAACGGCGAAGTGGAAGCAGCCATCGAGCTCGCGACAGAGGCGAAATTGCAGGCCGAGCTGGCTGTGACACAAGCAGATTATGAAAAGACTGCATGGCGTTCGCGCGTTTTAACCGAGTAACGTAAACCCGTAACCGCCATACAATTGCTTTTTCTTAAACTTACAGGATGACCATGGACAGGCGTGATTTCATTTGGTTAATGAGTTGTGCCGCTTCTGCCGGGTTGCTCTCAGGCTGCACGCGCGGGCCCTTGCGCGACGACATTTACGACGCACCATCATTTGGCAACGCTCGTCTGCTGCACTTTACAGATTGTCATGCACAGTTAACGCCGGTTTATTTTCGTGAGCCGAATGTGAATATCGGCATCGCCGGAGCAAGCGGGCGTCCGCCGCATCTGGTTGGACAGCACCTGCTTGACCACATTGGCGCATCGGCCGGCAGCAGTGATGCTTATGCATTTACCTATCTCGATTTTGTTGCCGCTGCGGAGCAGTTTGGCAAGGTTGGTGGCTTCGCCTACCTGAAGACCCTGATTGACAGGCAACGTGAGGAAGTGGGCGACGGCAATTCCCTGTTACTCGACGGTGGCGATACCTGGCAGGGCTCGGCAACCGCACTATGGACGCGCGGTCAGGACATGGTGGAGGCCTGCAACATGCTGGGTGTCGACATCATGACCGGTCACTGGGAGTTCACGTATCGTGACGAAGAAGTGTTGCAAAACATTCAACGCTTCAATGGCGAGTTTCTCGCGCAAAATATCCGCGTAACTGAGGATGCATTATTCGAGGGCGTTTCTGCCTACGATGAAGACAGTGGTCACGCCTTCAAGCCTTACACCATTCGTGAAGTGGGTGGGCGTCGTATTGCGGTAATCGGGCAAGCGTTTCCATATACACCGATTGCAAATCCGCGCCGCTTTATTCCGGACTGGACCTTTGGTATCCGCGATGATGACATGCAGGAACTTGTCGAGCGCATCCGCGAAGATGAAAAACCGGATGCAGTAATTGTCCTGTCGCACAATGGAATGGATGTAGACGTCAAAATGGCCGGTCGTGTCAGCGGCGTCGATGCGATCCTCGGCGGCCATACACATGATGGTGTGCCGCAACCACTACTCATCGAAAACTCCCAGGGCAAGACGCTGGTCACCAATGCCGGGTCAAACGGTAAATACCTGGCGGTACTCGACCTGGATATCGGCGCCGGCAAAGTCAATGGCTACCGCTACCGTTTGTTACCGGTGTTTTCCAACCTGCTGCCGGCAGATGCCGGGATGCAGGCATATATCGACGGCGTCAGACGGCCGTACCTGGATAAACTGGACGAGCCGCTGGCTACAGCGGAGTCGCTTCTTTATCGCCGTGGCAATTTCAACGGTACTTTCGACCAGGTAATTTGTGACGCGATGATGGAAGTCGGTGATGCCGAAATATCTCTCTCACCTGGTTTCCGTTGGGGCACCTCTGTTTTGCCGGGCGATACCATCACGATGGAACGTCTGATGGATCAGACCGCAATGACTTATCCCGAAACCTATGTGCGAGAGATGTCAGGCGCCGAAATCAAAGTAATTCTCGAAAGTGTCGCCGACAACCTGTTCCATACCGACCCGTACTACCAGCAGGGCGGCGACATGGTGCGTCTCGGTGGGCTTAATTACAGCTGTGATCCAACAGCATCAATGGATTCCCGAATAGCGGACCTGACGCTCGATGACGGGCGATTGCTGGATGCGACGAAGAATTACAAGGTTGCCGGATGGGCAACTGTTGGTGCCGAATCCCCGGGAGCACCCGTATGGGATGTAGTTGCTGAGTATCTGCGCGAGAAAAAAACCATCTCTGTCGATAAAGTGAATACACCAGTACTAAAAAACGTTGCGAATAACGCCGGTCTCGCTGATTATTCCGGTCTACTGGAGTAATTAATATGCAAAACCGCTCGGGATTGACTACTTGGCTGGTGGCCATGCTTTTTCTGGTTCCTGTGGGTTTCGTCTGGGCACAGGCGTCCTCTGACGAGAAGCCGTTCGCTGAAGCGCACGTCATATTGCAATTGAGTGACCAGGAGAGAGAGTCGGTGGTTCTCGATACCGCCAATAACCTGATCAAACATTATGGCGGGCCAGATTTTATCGAGATCGAAATCATTGCTTTCGGACCGGGCGTGCGATTGCTCTTCGCAGAGAGTGAACACCAGGCACGAATCGATAGCCTGATCGAGAACGGCGTGCGGTTTTACATTTGTGAAAACACGCTGGATACAATGGAAAGAAAGACTGGCGTTCGTCCGAAAGTGAGTCCACACGCCATACCGGTGCAGACGGGCGTTGCACATATCCTTGAGAAAGTTGCAGAGGGTTATACGCTGGTAAGGCCGTGATATGAGCTGATTCTGTTCCGCGGGACTTTGCGTTGATGTTGAGCATTCGCGGCGTCTTCGCTTTCCTACTCATCTGCACGCCACAACTAAATACAATAGTTTAGGCAGCCGCTCCCACGGATGGTCGCGATTTTGGCAAAAATTTATGGGCTGGCAGAGTTTTGTGAGAGCGGCTTCAGCCGCGAATGCTCGAAGCCCTGCTTCAGTCAATCGCTCGTACAATATTCAGGCTTGTAATATCATCTCAGGACATATCTGACCGGGAGTGTATTCCACGTGGGGGAGTCAAAAAAGGCCGCATGGCCATTCGTACCACTGGGCAGCAAAGTCTTTGATTCTCTTGAGATAGTTAGCGCAAAAGGCGCTTATCTCTATCCCCGCAACGGTGAAAAAATTCTGGACGCATCCGCAGGCGCTGCCGTCGGTAATATCGGCTGGGGCAGGCAGGAAGTCGCCGACGCAGCCGCAGCGTCGCTTGCCGAGTTGACGTACACGTTGCCGCCAATAGCGACCAGAGACAGAATAGCGCTGGCGGAGCGGTTGGTCCGCGACTGGCTCCCCGGCGAAATGCCAGGCATCAGTTTTTTCGGTAGCGGTTCGGAAGCCAACGAGGCGGCAATGCGCATTGCGCGCCAGTATCAACTCGCCTGCGGTCGCGACTCTCGCTGGAAAATAATTGGGCGGGATGTTTCCTACAATGGAACCTCTTTGGCCACGCTGGCCGTTGGCGGCCACGACTCGCGGCGCAAGGGGTTCGAACCGATGGCGATGAGCGTGCCGCATGCGCAGGCATGTTATTGCCTGCGGTGTCCGTTAGGTAAGACCTACCCGTCGTGCGAAGTCGCCTGCGCTACCGACCTGGAAGCACTGATCGAAGCCGAAGGTCCAGACACGATTGCCGGGTTTCTGGCAGAGCCAATAGTTGGCACCAGTGGCGGCGCATTGGTACCACCGGATGAGTACTGGCCGACTATTGCCGCTATCTGCAAACGCCACGACATAGTCCTGATAACGGACGAGGTGCTGACGGGCTTCGGTCGAACCGGTGAACGTATGGCGATCAATCACTGGGATATTGAGCCGGATATCATGGTACTCGGCAAGGGAATGAGCGGTGGCTATGCGGCGATGTCGGCTATAGCGACCAGGAAACATATCCCGGAAGCTATGTCGGCTGCCGGCATAGCGCCGATGTTTCACACCTATAGTGGTCACCCTTCGCAGTGTGCCGCTGCTAACAAAGTACTGGAGATCATGGATCGTGAAAACCTGATCGAGCGGGTTCAGGAGCTTGGTCCCGTTCTGCAGGAAAAACTCAATGTGCTGCAGGAGCATCCGAATGTCGCCGAAGTCCGGGGCAGGGGATTTCTGTATGCGCTCGAGATTGTTAAAGATAAAGACAGTCTGGAATTATTTCCGGCCAATGCCGCCATTACTTTCAAAACGATGGAAGCTACTTTTGCCCGCGGTGTTTTTACTTATTTCGGTGGCACTGGAACGGTTCGTGACATCATTTGCATAGCGCCGCCATTTATAATCGTCGAAGAGGAAATGGATATGATCGTGGCCGCGCTCGATGGTGCTATTTCCGAAGTGTGTTCATTGGTTAGCTAATCATCAGGTGTAATGCGCCATGCCCAAAACGGTTACAAGTTATTCGAGTATTGATGTTCGTCCGTTCGCTCCGAATCTGGGTGCGGAGGTTCGCGGTATCACGATTGCGGATGGAGTATCCGCTGCACAGCTTGGTGAGATTCGAGCGGCCTTTCTCGAACACCAGGTCTTGTTCTTCAAAGACCAATTGGAGATTCCACCCGACAAGCACATTGAGTTTGGGAAGATGTTCGGTGACCTGCATGCTCATCCAGCGGCGCCGGCAATGGCCGGTTACCCGGAGATTTTCGTAATTCATGCGCACAAGGACTCAAAAATAGCCAACGGTGAGTTCTGGCACTCCGATGTTTCCTGCGATATAGAACCGCCACTTGGCACTATGTTGCAATTGCATCTGTTGCCGCCGTCTGGTGGCGATACATTATTCAGCGATATGTATGCGGCCTACGAAACCCTGTCGAATCCAATGCAGAAAATGATCGACGGACTCACTGCGACACACGAGTCTGGTCATGTTTATCCGGGCAGGTACAGCGACAGAGGGCGGGATGACAGCTCCATTGACTGCCCATCTGCCGTGCACCCCGTTGTAAGAACGCATCCGGAAACACAGCGCAAAGCTTTGTATGTGAACAGGACGTTTACCACGAAAATTAACGAACTGTCAGATAACGAAAGCGAGACACTCCTCGGCATGTTATTCGATCATGCGGAACGCATTGCTTTCCAGATCCGCTTTCGGTGGTCGCTGAATGACATGGCATTCTGGGACAATCGTTGTTGTATGCACTACGCGATCTGGGATTACTGGCCTGAAGAAAGGAAAGGCAGGAGAGTCACTATCCGCGGCGACAGGCCGACATAAAAATTTCGTGATGACATTGACAAAAAAAAGGGGCCTTAGTGGCCCCTTCGCAATTTTCTCGGGATTCCTGGTTATTCGTAACGATCTTTCAGCACTTTGAACATGAGCAGAAACAGGATTGCGCTAAACGGAATCGCGATCCACAGGCCGTTAATATCAAATACGCTCGGAACGGTAACGGCACCATAGTTGGTGACCTCAATTAATCCGCGAAATGCCGGATACGCGATCGAATACAGCAACGCGCCAGCGAGACCACCCAGTACGGTAACGATTGCATCTGTCTTCCCTTCTGCCGATGCAACGATGCAGGTGCCAGGACAATAGCCGGCCACCGCAAACCCAACGCCAAAAATTAATCCGGCGATGGCGATTCCAACAACGTAGGTAGGTTTGATGCTCATGTTAGCCATGTCTACGAGGTCAAGTGTATAAATGCCAACCGTGCCGACAGCAATGGCCATCAGGATAAGCTTGATAATGTCCATGTCTTTCAAAAGCAGGCTGCCCAAAATCTTGTGGTAGGTAGAAGCGCCGCCAAGTTGAATGATTGCGCCAAACGCCATACCAATTATCAGTCCCAGTAAGAGTGTCATGATGCAATCCTCTTCTTGTACAGCGCTCGTGCCGTTAAAATGCCTGAGGCAAATGTGGCTATGCCAAAAACAAATGAGCCGAGCGTTAACTGGGCAATGCCACTGATCACATGTCCACTCGTGCAACCGCCAGCAAGTCTTGAGCCAAACAACAGTAACGCCCCACCCGCGAAAGCATGCATCATGCGCCTGGGAGTTGAGTTGCCAAATTGTTCGCGCCACATTGTTGGCAATGAAGGTTTGTCACGCTCCCGACCACGCTTTGTAATGAATGATGCGAGTCCGCCGCCGACGAACATGCCGAATACGACCATCCAGCCGTAACCAATACCCCAGTCTTGGCTCTCACCGTACTTGCTAAGGTATTCATTGGACTCAGCGACATTTGGTGCGGCTTTATGCAGCACAATTGCATCCGTTACGACGTATTGCGTGGAAACTCCGAGCGGCTTGACCAACGCTGTTGCCAATATCAGCAACAGGCCAAGCAACGCGCCGGCGACTTTCCACGACAAAACCGGTTCATCGTGCATGGTGTTCTCCTATTATTTCTTATCTGCGCTATATATTAGCATTTTTTAATATAAGGTGAAGTGCTTATTAATGCTGCGATGCAACAAGTGTAGGAAGCTACAATCTGTTATGTTAGAAAAACCTAATATAAACCGATTATCTGAATATAGTCAGAACCAGTGACACGGTGACCAGGGGTGATCAACATGAATTTTAGAGCGAAAGCGGTCTTTCAGGCCGCGCTGGCGGCGGTTCTAATCTCCAGCGGCTCGGCTGCGGTGGCTGCCGACGATGATATCGGCATCTTCGAGACCATACATGGCTCGTCCTTATCATTTGCGGAAACTGCGGCTGCTGTAGAGTCCGGATTAAGGGCGTCGGGCCTGACTTTGCATGCCGTCCACGAAGTCCGGGTGCCGGACAATGCACAACAGGCACGTGTCTATGTATTAACGTCGCCGGAATACATGGCTGCCGCCGCCGGTGAGTCACCTCGCACGATATCCGCACAAATCCTGCGTGTTGCGGTTTATACGTTTGGCGAGGAGTTAAAGACGTTTGTCAATATGGCAAATCCGCGTGCACACGCAATGGTCTACTACGTAGATTCTGACGACTATGACGGCATGCTGAATGCTGCCGGCACGGCCGCTCAAACAATACGTGACGCGATTTCAGCTGTACCTGGTGAATCTCTGAGTATTCAGCAGGCGCCGCGACGCAGTGAAAAACACTACCAGAAATTCAAGGGCGATGGCCCGGCCAGAATGATGGCCAAATTTCGCGAATTCGAAAAAAGCCAAAGGCAGATTGGTGAAGCAGCCGCAGCCGATTTTGCTGACACGGTGTCAAGAGTGTCGGAGAAGCTTACCGCCAGCACCGCTGGTGATGCAGAGGATGAAAGCGGTCTGGAGTTGGTGACGCAGATACCAGTCGGTGAAAACGCTGTCTATTTCGGCGTAACCAGCCCGTATATAGAAAGCAAGATGGTCGGCATCAATTCTCGATTTCGCAGTGACGGGAAAAGCGAAGCAGCACCGTATCCCGGCGTTGATCATGTGACTGCGTTACCAACCGAAGTGCTTGTTATCAGGGAAGGCGACGAAACGCTGGTGCTGCATTACGGGCAAATGTGGCGTATGCAGCTGTATTTCTGGGATTCAGGCTACCGTGCATTCACCACCAATGTTGGCGTTCCAAGTGCAATTTTCGGTGCGATCGAGGGTGTGCTGGAAGAGGACTAGGGACCGAACAATTCGCGGCCAATTTGACTGCTTTTTGGAAATGAGTGAGCCAGGACGGTGCAAATTGATCTTTAGTGCAATAAATGTCAGTTCGCACCGTACAAAATCGCAGTAGCGGAAATTACAGGCGAACTGGGCTTTAGCCGGGAATTGGCATTGCAAGACTAGCCAATAAAAATGGATTGCTGCCGTACAAATTCCATGAGTAATGTCGTAACAAAAAGAAAAACCGGCCAAACTACTCACGGGATACCGGAGGAAAAAAATCGATGCAACCTGAAGTAAATGCATTCTTTGATGAAACAACCAACACAGTTACTTACGTCGTCACTGACCCGGATTCGAAGAAATGCTTGGTCATTGATCCTGTGCTTGATTACGATTTCGTATCGGGGCGTACGGCAACAGCATCTGCGGACCTTGTAATCGAATACATCGAAAACAATGGTCTCGAGAATGAGTGGATTCTTGAAACTCATGTGCATGCAGACCACCTGACTGGTGCTCCGCATATCAAAGAGAAACTCGGCGGAAAAATCTGCATTGGTTCGAACATCACGGCGGTGCAGGAAGTATTTGTCGGACTATTCAATATTCCCGATGTCCCTGCAGATGGCTCTCAGTTTGATCGACTGGTTGCCGATGGAGATGAGTTGTCGTTAGGCAGTCTGCATGTGTCGGTCATGCACACACCAGGACATACGCCAGCCTGTAAAACTTTCGTCATAGGCGACGCAGCATTTGTCGGCGACACGCTGTTCATGCCGGATTTCGGTACTGCACGTTGTGATTTTCCTGGCGGCGACGCGGCAATCCTGTACCAATCCATTCAGAAAATATTTTCGCTGCCGGCTGATACACGACTTTTCATGTGCCACGACTACAAGGCGAAAGGCCGTGACGAATACGC
>CAYOHF010000058.1:0-19794 GCA_964403695.1 uncultured Woeseiaceae bacterium
AACTCGCCCGCTGGGCGGGCTCCTACATTGCTAAGGGAGAAATCTTCGGTATAAGAACAACCTCTCCAATCAGGCACAAACCTGATCAGCGCGGATTCCTGTTTTGTACAATTGCCGGGTATTGCGAACTCGCCCGCTGGGCGGGCTCCTACAGTGCTATTTGAGTAATTGCCCGGCTGCCCTAAGCCTTGGGCAAGGTAACCCCTTGCTGCCCCTGGTACTTTCCACCCCGATCTTTATACGACGTCTCACATTCTTCATCCGATTCCAGGAACAACATCTGCGCCACACCTTCATTCGCGTAAATTTTTGCGGGCAATGGTGTCGTATTGGAAAACTCCAGCGTCACATGGCCTTCCCATTCCGGCTCCAGTGGCGTGACGTTTACGATGATGCCGCAACGGGCGTAGGTTGATTTGCCCAGACAGATAGTCAGCACCTGGCGCGGAATTCGAAAATACTCAATGGTCCGTGCCAGCACGAACGAGTTGGGTGGGATGACACAAATATCGGTTTTCTTATCGACAAAGCTCGACTCATCGAAGGCTTTCGGGTCGACAAAAGCCGATTCGATGTTGGTAAATATCTTGAATTCGTCTGCACAGCGAACGTCGTAGCCATAACTGGAGGTGCCGTACGAGACGATGCGCTCCCCGTCCCGTTCCCGCACCTGCCCGGGTTCAAAGGGCTCGATCATGCCGTGATTGGTGGCCATTTCTCGAATCCAGCGGTCCGATTTGATACTCATGGATAGTCCTAGCTGTTTTCGATGACGATCTTCGGGAACTTGGCGCTGTAATCTTTGCCCTGCATTGCCAGTTTTGCGGCCATGCGTCTTGCCGTATCCCGATACGCGTTTGCCGGTCCTTCATCGGGCTCAGCGATGACGCTCGGTGTGCCGCTGTCTGTTTGTTCCCGGATTCTGCGATCGAGTGGCAACTCACCAAGCAGCTCGACGGCGTATTCCTCCGCCATTCTCTTGCCACCGCCGCTGCCAAAAAGTGCCTCTTCGTGGCCACATTCGGTGCAAATATGTGTGCTCATATTCTCGACGATTCCCAGCACGGGAACTGACACCTTGCGAAACATTTGCAGCCCTTTCCTGGCATCCAGCAACGCAATGTCCTGCGGCGTCGTAACGATGACCGCACCGCTGACGGGAACCTGCTGTGACAGCGTCAATTGAATGTCTCCCGTTCCCGGCGGCATATCGACAATCAGGTAATCCAGCTCTTTCCACAGCGTCTGCTGCAGCATCTGGTTCAGCGCCTGGGTGACCATCGGGCCACGCCAGATCATCGGCTGGTCCGGATCGACGAGGAAACCGATCGACATTACCTGCAGACCATGCGCCTGCAGCGGGTTCATGGATTCGCCGTCATCGCTCGTTGGCCGCTCTCCTGCGATTCCCAGCATCAACGGGATACTGGGCCCATAGATATCGGCATCGAGGACACCAACCGTGGCGCCTTCACCAGCCAGCGCGAGTGCCAGGTTAACCGCCGTCGTGGATTTGCCTACACCACCCTTGCCTGAAGCTATGGCGATAACATTCTTAACATTTTCAAGGGGTTGCAAATTGCGTTGCACACCGTGGGCGGTGATGTTTGTGCGAATATCCAGCTCAGTTTCAGTCACCTGAAACTTGTCGGCGAGGAAATTCTCAATCTCAGTCCGCAGATCGTCATGAGTGCTGCTGGCCGGCACGCTCAACTCAATCGCGACGTTGGCTTTCGAGCCGTCTATCGCGGCACTGGCAACCCGGCCAATCTCGCCGATCGTATGCCCGAGGCCCGGTACAGCAATGGATTTGAGAGCCGTTCTCAATTCAGAATCTGCAGACAATGTCACACTCCATAAGGTTGTATTAGGTAAAATTCGTCTAACGACGCCTGAGAGGGCGTTGCGGGCGATATTGTAACCACACTTGATCGGATTACATGCACAGTATTGAGAAAAATCTGGGCCACAAACCTTCCACGGCGGACATTTCGCCAATCGGGCAATGTGTCATAATGTCGGATCAATCGCATAGGACGGCGATTGCGGGCCATTCCCGAAGGGCACAATCTAACTATCAACTCGCCTGGGCAAGAGCGATTTCAACATTCATGGCGCTGGATCTTAAGGAACAGACATATTCGTCTGCAGGGATGCCGATTTCCTCTGCTGATGACGCGTGCTCGTCTGTTGCACACGCCGCTATCGAGCTGAGCATCACACAACGCAAATCGGGCTGCCCGTAGTGGCGATTCTCGGTGGCTTTCGCGCAGACCAACTGATTAGTCAGCTGGTTAGCGAGGCCGACACCAATTCCCGAGCGGCACTCAAACTCGTTGAACGATTGAAAAAGATTGGGCCGAAGGTAATTCCCCGGATCATTGATGCGCTCGCGATGAGTGACAAGAGCCATACCATAGTGTTCGTCGATATTCTCGCGAGCTATGTCAATGACAAGACATTGAAATTTTACAAAGACGGACTGTCAGACGGTGGTGAACGGGTGGTCAAGGCTACCGCCTGGGCACTATCCAGTAGCAATAATTTCAATGCCAATTCGCTACTCGATTTTTTCGACGAAAAGGAAGTATCCAAACCCGCACTTATCGAAGTGCTGAAAGTGCACAAAGCCGACCTTAGCGTGCATGACCTTTTGCGACGTGCCTACGAACTTGAACCAAAAGAAAAGGCGGCGTTGTTCGCCATCATAGAAGATGTCATGACCGGCGAAATGGTCCCTGACCTGATCGCACGAATGGGCGGCAAGGATCCGGCGATCAAGATTCACCTGATCAACCTGCTGGCAAAATTTAACAAGGCAGAAATTAACGATGCTTTGGAGATGCAACTGAAAGACACCAGCCGGATGGTGAGAAGTGCCGCGCTTGATGCGCTCGGTAAGCGTGAAGGTCAAATTAATATCGAAAAGGTCGCTGCTCTGTTGCAGGACCCTGACCTCGAGGTACAAAACAAAGCGGTTGACGTTATCGTCAAGATTAATCACCCGGAGACAGTCAAATACCTCGTCACAGCATTAAAAGACGAATCGGAATACACCCGGCGATCTGCCGTAGAGGTGCTCAATGAAATTGGCAATCCTGATTCCGTTAAAGATCTACTCTCGGCAATTAAGGACGACGACTGGTGGGTACGTGCCCGCGCGGGTGACGCGCTGGCCGAAATTGGTGGACCAAAAGTTGTCAATTCCGTACTGGAACTTATTAAAGACAAGGATGAAGACATTCGTCGAACGGCAATCGAGATACTGAACGCCACGAAAGATGAAAATGCGGTCGATACATTAATTAAGGCGACCGACGACAGCGACTGGTGGGTAAGAGAACGTGCCGTTGATGCGTTGGCGCAGATCGGCAGCGAAAAAGCCTTGCCGAAACTGACTTCAATGCTCGGCAAAAACCCGAAAACGGATGCGGTTGTAGTCCGCGCGCTGGGCAAAATCGGCAACGCCGACATCATTTCGAAAATCGTACCCCTGCTCAAGAGTCCGGAACGTGACATTCAGGTTGAAGCAATAAAAGCACTTTCTCATCTTACCGATGACAAACGCGCGGACACCGTGCGTAGTGTGCTACTGAAAATCAAGCAATCCGATGATCGAACAATCATTAACAGCGCTGACATTGCGATAAAAGAAATTGACGCCAAATTTTCTGAAAGTGTTGTCGCAGAAAATATTCGCGCTGAAAAAATGGCGGAGCACACCAAAACGCTGTTATTGGATGAAAAGGAAATCGAGAAACTGATTGAAGCCAAAGCGCCTGTTGTCGATCCAGCCGAGACGTCTGCGGCAGACGATCCGGCGCAAAAGCTCATGCTCGATATCTCGAAACTGGAACCGGGCGCAGTCATTGAGGGTCGTTACAAGTATATCGAAAAGATCGGCAAAGGCGCGTTCGGTACTGTACTCCTCATGCAGGACCAGGTTGTTGACGAACGGCTTATCCTGAAGTTCTTGAACCCGAACGTTTCTTCTGACGAGGAAATGATGAAGCGATTCGTGCACGAATTGCGTTACTCACGAATGATCACGCACAAAAACGTGATTCGAATTTATGATTTCCTGCACCTGCAGGGAGCCTATGCCATTTCCATGGAGTATTTCCCGTCACACACGCTGAGCGGAGAGATTCCGGGACAAAAACCGATGGATTTCAAAAAGGCGCTGGGCTTCTCGCTCGATATGGCCACCGGCATGTCGGTCGCCCATCAGGCCGGCGTTATTCATCGTGACCTGAAACCCGCAAATATCCTGGTCAATGAAGATGGCCTGCTAAAGATCGTAGATTTCGGTGTTGCGGCGGCAGCCAGCAGTGGCGATACACAACTGACGAAAACCGGCTACGTCATTGGCTCACCTAAATACATGGCGCCCGAGCAAATTCTCGGCAAGAAGGTTGACGCGACTGCCGATGTGTACAGCATCGGCGTCATCATGTACGAAATGGTGACTGGAATTCCTCCCTACAGCCGCGGCGATCACATGTCTGTCATGTACCAGCATGTTCAGGGCAAGGCCAAGCTATGCCAGGAAATTAACCCGAACGTACCGGATGCGCTTGCCGCGGTCGTCGCCAAATCCATGTCCGTCGATAAAACCAAACGCTACAAATCGATGGAAGAGTTGATCGACGCGTTGTCTGAAGTGCAACTATAAAAAATGTGCGACAGCGCACTGGCGCAGACTTGAAAATCCGCCTAGGATACGCTTAACCCTCTGATTTTTAGGCGCACAGACACAATCCTTCATGCCACGCATTGATTCATTCCTGAAGCTGGGCCTCGCCCAGGGCTGTTCCGACGTCCATCTGGCGGTCGGCGTACCGCCGATGCTGCGAATGAATGGCGATTTAATGCCGATCAAATTCAGGGAGCTATCGGATACAGAACTCGAAAGCTATCTCACTGAAGTACTTAGCGACTCGCAAAAGGACAATTTCTATTCGGGTCAGGATCTCGATTTTTCTTACGTTGCAGAAGATGGCGGGCGTTTTCGCGTCAACCTGTTTCGCAAGGATTCCGGTATCGGCGCAGTATTTCGATTTATCCCGAACGAAGTACCTACACTCGAAAAACTGAATGTGCCCAGCGTGATTCGCGACTTCTGCGACTATCACCAGGGAATGGTACTGGTGACCGGCTCAACCGGTACCGGCAAGTCCACCACGCTGGCAGCGATGATCGATCACCTCAACAAAACCCGCAGCCTGAACATTATTAGCCTCGAAGATCCAATCGAGTTTGTTCATCCCAGCAAAAACAGCCAGGTCATTCAAAGAGAGCTGGGTACACATTTGACCAGTTTCGCGGATGGTGTACGTTCTGCGATGCGCGAAGACCCCGACGTCATCCTGGTGGGTGAGTTGCGCGATGCAGAGACCATCTCCATGGCAATGACTGCCGCAGAAACCGGCCACCTGGTGCTCGGCACGCTGCATACGACAGGTGCCGTAAAGACAATTGATCGAATCATCGACGCCTTACCGGGTGAATTGCGTGAACAAACCAAGAGTTTCCTTGCACAAAGTTTGAAAGCTGTTGTTACGCAGGTACTCGTAAAGACACCTGATGGTCGTGGCCGAAAAGCTGTTCTCGAGATCCTTGTTAACAACCGGGCCATTTCAAAGCTCATTACGAATGATCAATCGCACCAGATCCCGGCACAACTGCAAACCGGCAAGGATGTCGGCATGCAAATGATGGACCAGGCGTTGCTGGAGGCGATTGAAGCGAAAGAGGTCGACCCCGACGATGCGTTCCGCTATGCGCTGGACAAAAAGCGCTTCCAGCGATTCGTCACAGATTCGGCAATTTTGCCGACACTGGACTCAGACGAGCAGGGTTAACGGTATTGAACAAGATTGATCAATTCCTCCAGGACGCGCTGAGCAAGAGCAGCTCTGACCTGCATTTTATTTCCGGCGATCCACCGCGCGCCCGTGTTCATGGCTCGCTGACAGTTCTCAGCCCCGAGAAACTTACCACTGATTTTGTCAAAGAAGCGATGTACGAAATTATGACCGGTGCTATGCAACGTGATTTCGAAACCTTTGACGCCGTCGATTTCGCCTACGAGATTCCCGACGTATCGCGATTTCGGGTTAACGTTATGCGTCATCTCAACGGCGTTGGCGCAGTTTTCCGCGCCATTCCCTCGACGGCATTATCGCTTGAAGAACTCAATATGCCCGAGGTGGTGCACAACCTGTGCAAACAAACACAGGGAATGATTCTGGTCACGGGCAAGACCGGGTCCGGCAAGTCGACAACACTCGCAGCTATGGTCGACTCCATAAACAAGCGACTCAAAGGCCATATCCTGACCATTGAGGATCCGATCGAATTCGTGCACAAACGTAAAGGGTGCCTGATCAGCCAACGCGAAGTCGGTCTGCACACCAAATCATTCGCCGCTGCGCTGCACTCCGCACTTCGCGAGGACCCGGATGTAATCCTGGTCGGTGAGCTCAGAGATCTTGAAACGATCAGTATTGCTGTAACCGCAGCTGAAATGGGCATCCTGGTAATGGGAACATTGCATACAAACGGTGCCGCCCAGACAGTCGATCGAATTGTGAATTCGTTTCCGGCAGACAAACAAGGTCACATCCGCACGATGATCTCGACCTCACTACGTGGCGTTGTTTCGCAACAATTGTTGCCAACAAAAGGCAAACCCGGCCGCATCGCAGCACTGGAAATTCTCGTCAATACTTCAGCTGTTGCCAACATGATTCGCCAGGGAAAGCTGGATCAACTTGAAACAGCAATGCAAAGTGGTGGCGGCATTGGCATGCAGACCATGGACAACGCCCTGATGGACCTGGTGGAACGCAAGTTCGTTGCCGGCAAAGACGCCTACCAGCAATCCAATAACAAGAGCAAGTTCCAGTCTGTCAAAGACGATAAATAGGCCACCAACGAACGCAAGCGAAAAGCGGGGTCGAACCGAGGTTTTTCCGAAAAAAACCTCGGTTCGACCCCGCTTTCTAATTCGGTGCCATCTTGGAAAATCGCGGCAAGATGCCGCGATTCTCAAGCTAAATTCCAACGATTTTAATTGCAGCGTGGCATAATTCGCCGCAATAATGGGATTTGCCCCGCCTAAGTAGAAAGATGACCTCAAAAGCCCGAAAAATCATGGTTTCCAGTGCCCTGCCGTACGCAAACGGTTACATACACATGGGCCACCTGGTCGAATACATACAGTCGGACATCTGGGCCAGGTTTCAAAAATTGCGTGGCCACCAGTGCACCTATGTCAGTGCCGCAGATGCTCACGGCACGCCGATCATGCTCAAGGCGCGAGAGGAAGATATAACGCCGGAAGAACTCGTGGAACGCGTTGCAAAAGAACAGCATGAAGACTTGAAGGCCTTTGACATTGCGTTTGATAATTTCCATACGACACATTCGGCTGAAAATGAAGAATTGGTCTGCCGTATTTTTACGGCGCTTAGCGATGCAGACTATATTTACACCAAAACAATTGAACAGGCCTTCGACGAACAGGAAAAGATGTTTCTCCCTGATCGATTTGTTCGTGGCACCTGCCCACGATGCAAAAGTGAGGATCAATACGGCGACGCCTGTGAGATTTGTGGCGCTACTTACACACCAAATGACCTGATCGATCCGGTATCTGTACTTTCCGGGACCGCGCCGGTATGGCGAGAGTCAGAACATTATTTTTTCCGGCTTAGCGCATTTGAAGAGCGTCTGCGACTATGGATGAAGAAAGCAGATCTTCATCAACACATCACCAGCAAACTCGAAGAATGGTTCGAAGCGGGACTCCAGGATTGGGATATTTCCAGGGACGCACCGTATTTCGGCTTTCGCATCCCCGGTACGGACGACAAGTATTTCTATGTCTGGCTGGATGCTCCGATTGGTTATCTCGCAAGCTTCCTGCAGCTTTGCAATGTATCGGACGAACTCGATTTCGATGAGTACTGGATGCCAGGCCACGATACTGAGGCTTATCACTTTATTGGCAAGGACATTGTGTACTTCCATACGTTGTTCTGGCCTGCCGTGCTGGAGGGTTCGGGATTTCGTCAGCCAAGCAGTGTTTTTGCGCACGGATTCTTGACAGTTAACGGCAAGAAAATGTCCAAGTCGCGCGGTACGTTCATCAAAGCGCGAACATTCGCGCAGAACCTCGATCCTAATTATCTGCGCTATTACTACGCGGCGAAGCTTGGATCGGGCATGGACGATATAGATTTAAATCTGGATGACTTCACTGCACGAGTAAATTCCGACCTGGTCGGCAAGCTGGTAAATATTGCCAGCCGCTGTGCGGGATTCATCAGCAAACGTTTCGACGGACAACTTGGCGACTCACTGGAAGATCCTGAATTGTTTGCGGAATTCACCGCAGCAAGCGAGACAATCGCAAATCACTATGAACGGCGCGAGTATTCAAAAGCAATGCGCGTCATTATGGCGCTTGCGGATCAGGCCAATCGTTACATAGAACAGAAAAAACCGTGGGTGATGGTGAAGGATGAGTCCCAGGCTGACGGCGTACAGGCCGTTTGCACCCAGGGTCTGAATATGTTCCGCGCGCTGATGATATATCTCACGCCGGTGATTCCATCATTGGCGACGAAATCCCAGGAATTGTTTAACGAGGAGCCGTGGAACTGGTCAGCAATTGCTGAACCGCTGCTCGCTCATTCGATAAATCGCTACAAGCCGCTCCTGACAAGAGTCGAAACAGCACAGGTTGAAAAGATGGTAGAACAATCCAAAGAAGTGGATGGCACCGCGCCTGCCGAATCTTCTTCGAAAGAAATTGAGATCGGCGATTTTGAAAAGGTTGATCTGCGCGTGGCACGAATCGATAAAGCGGAGCCTGTGGAAGGTGCCGACAAACTGTTGCAGTTGACGCTCGATCTCGGCGATGAATCACGGGTCGTTTTCGCCGGTATTAAAGCCGCCTATGAGCCTGCAGCGCTCGAAGGCAGGCTTGTTGTCGCCGTCGCCAATCTAAAACCCAGAAAAATGCGCTTTGGAACCTCTGCAGGCATGGTCCTTGCTGCAGGCCCGGGCGGCGAGGATATATTCCTGTTATCAGCTGACTCAGGTGCAAAACCGGGGATGCGCATTAAATAGGTACGGTCGGTCAGACCCTGTCTCGCAGGAGCGGCATCTTGCCGCGATTGATGTTAATCGCGGCAAGATGCCGCTCCTACAGGGTGTCATAAGCAGTCACACCTTCTACAATACACTCAGCCCGAATAATTCATGAGTGTCGGCTTCGAAGAAGGAAAATAGCAGATTATTCAATTGGTTCAGCAATCGTCAGCTTATGTAGTAGCGTCGCAGTTAACGCCTGCCGGGCTGTCGCTTCCTGTACCGGCGCATCGCGCCCACTCATGAAACATTCGGGCCAGACATGACAGACATGATTCTTATCCTGGTTGGCACCGTTCTGGTCAACAACTTCGTGTTGGTCAGGTTCCTGGGGCTGTGCCCGTTCATGGGCGTTTCGAGAAATCTCGAGGCTGCTTTCGGTATGTCACTGGCAACAGCTTTTGTCCTTACGCTTTCCTCTGCCATCAGCTATTTGTTGCACCAGTATGTTCTTCTGCCATTGCAGCTCGAATACCTGAAAACGATCAGTTTCATCCTGGTCATTGCCGCCAGCGTCCAGTTCACCGAAATCATGGTGCGTCGCCTGAGTCCACTGCTCGACCAGGTGCTCGGCATATTCATCCCGTTGATCGCCACCAATTGTGCCGTGCTGGGCGTCGCATTATTGAATGTCCAGCAGGCGAAGGGATTTATGCAGTCCGTTTTTTATGGCTTTGGTGCTGCTATCGGCTTCGCACTTGTCCTCGTGTTATTTGCAGCAGTTCGCGAGCGACTGGACGCAGCCGACATTCCGCGCCCGTTTCGCGGCACAGCCATAGCCCTCATGACAGCCGGCATCATGTCGCTGGCGTTTATGGGTTTCTCCGGCATGGCGAGAATATGACCGGAAATGATTGTAGCCATCATCACTGCCGTTTTGATTATTACAGGAATCGCCCTGATCGCCGGACTGGTGTTGGGCGTGGCATCAAGAAAATTGCCCGGCGACAACAAGAAAATCATCGAACAGGTGAATGACCTGTTACCACAGACCCAGTGTGCGCAATGTGGCTACCCTGGGTGCCGTCCTTATGCTGCCGCCATCGTCAGTGGTGCTGCGCAGATAAACCTTTGCCCGCCAGGTGGTGAAGAAACCGTACAACGGCTCGCCACTTTGCTGGGTCGGGACGTACAGCCGCTGGCCGACGCTACTGCACAATGCGAAAGCGTCGCATTTATTGAAGAGTCACTGTGCATTGGGTGTACGCGCTGCAGGGATGCCTGCCCGGTCGATGCCATTGTTGGTGCACATCAATTAATGCACACAATAATTACAGCGGAATGCACCGGTTGTGAATTGTGCCTGCCACCCTGCCCCGTCGACTGCATTCGTATGGAAGCGGTGACGTGAGCGCACCAACATATGACCTGGGAACACTGCACGGTGGCCTGCGTCTTCCCGGTGAAAAATCGATATCAACGTCGCAGGAAATTCAAAAAGTACCTGTCCCGGACCAGTTGGTGCTGCCTATCGCCCAACATGTTGGCGAAGCGGCTCACCCGGTCGTTGGCATAGGCGAATACGTGTTGAAAGGACAACTTTTAGCTGAGCCCTACGGTTCACTCAGTGCACCCATTCATGCATCGTCATCGGGCAAAGTTGTTGCCATCGAACCGTGGCCAGTATCGCGGCGTTTTGGCGAAACTGCACCCTGCATTGTGATCGAATGCGACGGCGACGATCAGGCAGTTGAGTTCACGCAGCCACTCGAGCCATACAACACGCTCGAACCAGGTGTTTTGCTGGGGAAAATTACGCAAGGCGGGATTGTTGGTCTCGGCGGTGCGGTTTTTCCAACCGGCCAGAAACTCATGCAGGCGAACACTATGCCGCTCCAGTACCTGATACTGAACGGCGTCGAGTGTGAGTCCTACATCAGTTGCGATGATTTATTGATGCGCGAACAGGCTGCGGAGGTACTTGGGGGCGCACAAATCCTGATGCACGCACTGGGGGTGACACAATGCTATGTCGTTATCGAAAGTGACAAGCCCGAAGCGCTCAGAGAAATCGGTAGCGCCATGGGTGAGCTCAACGACGACCGGATAGTGCTTAAACAAGTGCCGACAATTTATCCATCTGGTGGTGAAGATCAACTCGTACAACTGGTTACCAACCTGGAAGTCCCAAGTGGCGGGCTACCTACTGACGTCGGTTGTGTTGTGCAAAACGTAGGCACCGCTGCCGCTATCTATCGCTGGATTTGTGAAGGCGAGCCACTCATATCCAGGGTCACGACCGTAACCGGTCCCGGCATCAAATCACCGGTTAACGTGTTGGCGCGAATCGGTACTACGGTCGCAGATGTCATCGAATTCAGTGGCGGCTACAACGACAGCGCCGAGCGATTGATAATCGGCGGGCCAATGACGGGAAAGTCGGTTACGACCGATCGTGTGCCACTTGTTAAGGCAACCAATTGTGTCCTGGTGCTGTCGGATGCCAGTCCGATAGGTACTGAGCAACCCTGCATTCGTTGTGGCGAATGCGCCGTCGTTTGTCCAGTTCGGCTGCTGCCACAACAATTATTCTGGTACACGTGTGCAGATAACGAAGCAAAGATGCGCTCACATGGACTCATTGATTGCATAGAATGTGGTTGCTGTGACCTGGTTTGTCCCAGTCACATTCCGTTGACTGCAGATTTTCGCAATGCGAAAGCCCGAATCAGGGAACTGGCTGACGAAAAAGCACGTGCAGAACGGGCCAGGCTTCGATTCGAATCACGCAACGAGCGTATGGAACAGGAGCAGCAAAGTCGCGATCAGGAACTCGCGCAACAAAAGGATGCAGCTATCAAAGCGGGCCCGGCTGCAATCGACGAAATCATGCAGCGGCAAAAAGCAAAAGATAAGAAAAAGACGGACGACACCTGATGGAATTTGAACGCCGCGATGCGCCTTTTGTAACGCCCTCGACTGACGTTGCCTCGATCATGCGCCAGGTGCTGTACGCCTTGATTCCGGCGGCGCTGGCCTATGTCTGGTACTTCGGTTCGGGCTTCATCTTCAACCTGATTGTCGCCGGCGTTTTTTGTGTCGCCGGCGAGGCTGCGATGCTACGCCTGCGCGGCAAACCCATCGAATCAACCCTGATGGATTACAGCGCGCTGGTTACTGCAACATTGCTGGCCTTTGCCATGCCAGCATTGACACCGTGGTGGGTGACGGCAACCGCGGCCTTGTTCGGTATCGTAGTCGCAAAACATCTTTACGGCGGTCTTGGTTACAACATTTTTAATCCAGCGATGGCCGGCTATGTTGTCGTACTCATTGCCTTTCCGATGGACATGAATCTGTGGACAGCGGCGCGCATGGGCGACATCGACTATCACTTCATGACGATTGCCGAGACCGCGCGCTACACACTCACCGGCACCTTTCCCGAATACTTAAGCTTTGATGCAATTAGTCGCGCGACGCCGCTTGATATCGTCAAAGCGGGCCTGAACGACATGCGTACGTTCGACGAGTTACGTATGTACCCGGCAATGGGCGATTTCGGTGGTCGCGGTTGGGAGTGGATAGGCAATTTCACAGCGATTGGTGGTGCCTGGCTGCTGCTGCGAAAAATCATACGCTGGCATATTCCGGTTGCCGTATTTGCTGGATTACTGATCCCCTCCGGACTGATGTATTTCCTCTCGAGCGGCCTCCACCCCAGCCCTGGCTTCCATCTCTTTAGCGGCGGTACCATTTTGTGTGCGTTTTTCATTGCCACCGACCCCGTTTCTGCGGCAACCAGCGTAAAAGGCAGGCTGGTGTATGGATTTGGCATCGGATTCCTTATTTATGCGATCCGCGAATGGGGCAGTTACGCCGACGGAGTCGCATTTGCCGTGTTGCTAATGAACATGGCGACGCCGGCAATTGATTACCTGACAATGCCGCGCATCGTTGGCCACCAAAAAGCCGGCCGCGGGAAAGCGCAATGAACGACAGCAAAAAGCCACCAGTCTGGGCCAGTGGTGTGATATTGGCGGTACTCGCTGCAATCTGCACCGCACTCGTTGCGATCACTCACAGCACAACCGCGCCACGAATTGCCGCCAACGCGCAAGCGTACCTGGAACAAAGTCTGAAGCCGGTACTAGCGGGTCTCGAATACGACGGCAAATTGTCGGAATCAACCGTGATAATTGAGCCACCACATGAATTGCCGGGCGGCAAGCCCGTAACGGTCTACCGTGTATACGCAGATGGCGCGCCAGTTGCCGCGCTTTTTATTGTCACGGCAAAAGATGGATTCACCGGACCCATCAAATTGTTGGTCGGTATCGCTGCAAATGGAGAGATATCCGGAGTGCGCGTGCTTGAGCATCGCGAGACACCCGGGCTTGGCGACCTGATTGAATCGTCGAAATCAGACTGGATCGAACAATTCCGTAAACGATCTCTTGCTGACCCGGGCAGGGAATTGTGGTCGATAAAACGTGACGCTGGCGTTTATGATCAGCTAACCGGGGCATCGATAACACCACGCTCCGTAATCAAAGCTATCAAAGCGACCTTGTTATACTTTGAAGCAAATCGCGAAAAGGTATTCGCGGACACTGGCGACAAAGACTCATGAGCGAAGCAGGCATCACCAGCAAACTGCGATCAGGCATCTGGGCTGACAATCCCGGGTTGGTGCAGTTATTGGGTCTTTGCCCACTGCTTGCCGTTACGACAACTTTCGTCAATGGGTTAGGGCTGGGACTTGCGACACTTTTAGTCTTGACGTTTTCCAATGTCCTTGTCTCAGCCACAAGACGTTGGATCAGGCCGGAAATCCGAATTCCGATGTATGTTCTGATTATTGCCAGCCTTGTCACGGCTATCGAGCTAATTGTTTTGGCTTATTTTCCGGACCTTGGCAGATCGTTGGGAATATTCATACCGTTGATCGTTACCAATTGTGCGATCGTCGCTCGCGCTGAAGTATTCGCCTCACGCAATTCCGTCGGCGCCAGTTTTGTAGATGGCATCGCGATGGGCAGTGGCTTTGCACTACTGTTGTGTGCAATAGGTGCATTTCGTGAGCTCATCGGTCGTGGGTCTGTCTTATCACGGCTCGACATGCTGTTTGGCGGCGAGCCGATGAGTGGCCTCGTAATCGTTGATGGCGGGTTCTTACTGGCCATTTTGCCGCCAGGCGCATTTATAAGCCTCGCTTTATTCGTTGCCGGGAAAAACGCGCTCGACCGCCGCAAGCAAAAAACCAATCGATCTGTTTCTGCGCGCCATCTTCGCTAAGCGGATAGCAACTTGAACAAGGACATTCGTACAGAGATTTACTCCCGCCTGCGAGAAAAAATCCCAAAGCCGGAAACCGAACTCAACTATATCGATTCGTTCGAGCTACTGATCTCAGTCATTCTTTCAGCGCAGGCGACTGATATAGGCGTTAACAAGGCGACGAGCAAGCTCTACCCGGTCGCCAATACGCCACAAGCCATACTCGATCTTGGCGTTAAGAAACTGAAGACGTTCATCAGGACAATTGGACTCTATAACGGCAAAGCAGAAAACATCATCAAGACCTGTCGAATTTTGCTCGAGCAATTCGATGGTGAAGTACCGCGAACACGAGAAGAACTCGAGTCACTGCCAGGTGTTGGCCGAAAAACGGCGAACGTCGTTTTGAATACAGCATTTGGCGAACCCACCATCGCTGTGGACACGCATATTTTTCGCGTCGCGAACCGCACCGGGCTCGGCAAGGGTAAAACGCCGCTCGAAGTTGAGAAGCGACTTACCCGGTTAACGCCTGAAGAGTTTCGCCAAGATGCGCATCACTGGCTGATCCTGCATGGCCGTTACACCTGCAAGGCAAGAAAACCGGATTGTCCCCAGTGTGTAATTCGTGATTTGTGTGAATATCGAGACAAGATACCAGGAGATACGAGTTGATTTTTGGTGAGAACCGTCAGGAACTGCGGCAGATGTATGTCGACGCGTGGCGCAAGTCTGAGGCGGGTGAAATCGTGTCGCCACTTGAAGCACAGATCGCGCAAGTTGTTAGCGACCATCCGGAATACCAGGCGATGCTGACTCCGGATGCGCTCGAGGAATCATTTACACCGGAGGATGGGAAGACCAATCCATTCCTGCATATGGGCCTGCATCTCGCGATTCGGGATCAGGTGTCTACGAATCGTCCCCCGGGAATTGCTGCAGTCTTCAAAGACCTGGCAGCGAAAGCTGGTGACCCCCACGTAGCTGAGCACAAAATGGTCGATTGCCTTGCGCAGGCGCTGTGGGAGGCGCAGGGGCAGAATGCACCACCGGATGAGCAGAAATATCTGGAAAGGCTTAGAGGTCTTTGATGGAAGCAATATTTTGGGTTTCTTGAGGCAATAGACTGTAAGTCACCGTTATTCGCGGCTGAAGCCGCTCCCACAGATTTCCGCAAGGTCCACTAGTGCACGCCAAACCCGCGGCCAGTTGTGGGAGCGGCTTCAGCCGCGAATGCCTGCTTACGCGCCATATTCCTGTAATATTATTGCCACCAACTTGGTCTAATTTAGCGACCCGTTATAGAGAGCGAAATGCTGAAGCAACCTCAACAATACCCGGTAACCGGTGCCGGCCTTGGCCTGCGCCGCGCCTTGATGGACAAAATGATGGCCGACCCGCCATCCGAAGTCGATTTCATGGAAGTCGCACCGGAAAACTGGATCAATGTCGGCGGCCGCCTCGGTCAGAAATTTCGCTTTTTTGCAGAACGCTACCCGATATTGCTGCACGGTCTTTCGCTAAGCATCGGCGCACCCTCGCCACTCAATGAATCTTTGCTGTTCGACATCAAGGCTTTCATGAAAGAGCACGGCATCAAATTTTATTCCGAGCACTTGAGTTATTGTGGTGATGACGGCCAGCTTTATGACCTGATGCCAATCCCGTTTACGGACGATGCGGTAAAATATGTCGCTAAACGCATTCGCCGCGCCCAGGATATACTCGAACAACGCATGGCCGTCGAGAACGTCTCTTACTACACACCGACAGATTCATCGCTGACCGAAACTGAGTTTATGAAGGCAGTCCTTGAAGAAGCAGATTGTGACTTACTGCTCGACATCAATAACATCGTTGTCAACAGCATCAATCATAAGTACGACGCACGCGAATTCATGCTTGCGATGCCGAAAGACCGGGTCAAGTATTTCCACCTTGCCGGTCACTATGTTGAAGCCCAAGATTTGCGCATAGATACACACGGCTCTGCAGTGGATGATCAGTCGTGGCAACTTCTCACTGAAGCTTACGAACATTTCGGCCCGGTGCCGACGTTACTTGAACGCGACTTCAACTTTCCACCGATGAAAGAGCTGTTGCGTGAAGTATCACAAATCAAATCACTACAGGACAGCGTCACCACAGTCGCGACAAAACATGCGGAGCCGGTAGGTGGTTGAGCTACCCGATTTTCAGAAAAAACAATATGCGTTCGCGGCACACATTCGTGACCCGGAACATAACCCCGCGCCGGATGACGTTGAAGACCGGCGCATGGCCATATACAGAGAGCTGTTTTTCAACAACCTGCACAGCTTGCTGAGCCAGACTTTTCCGGTTCTTAAGAAACTGCACGATGCGGAAAAATGGCGCGCGATAGTTCGTCAGTTCATGGTTAGTCACCAGGCACAGACACCTTACTTCCTGGAGATTCCACAGGAATTCCTGGTTTTTTTGCAAACCGCGTATGAATTGCAGGATGACGATTTCCCGTTCCTGATCGAACTTGCGCATTACGAATGGGTAGAACTGGCGCTGTCAGTTTCCCAGGAGACCAATGCAGACGTACAGGTGGACCTGGAGGGCGACCTCCTCGCTGGAATCCCGGTCAAGTCGAAACTCGCCTGGACTTATGCGTACCAATTCCCGGTGCACCGCATAACGACCAAATTTCAACCGCAGGAGCCCGGCGAACAACCGACCTTCCTCGCTATTTGCCGAAAGGCAAATGAAGACATGGACTTCATGGAGTTGAATCCGGTGACCGCACGCCTGCTCGAACTCATCGAGTCGAACGACTCTGAATCAGGACGCGACTTGCTGCAAGATCTGGCGCAGGAAATCAGTTATCCGGATGTCGAGGCACTCGTCACTCATGGCGCATCTGCAATGGAGGATATGCGACGTGCAGAAATTCTTCTTGGCGTTCGGAAATAAAAAGACCGAATCCCGGGTCGTTTGATAAGAGGGCTATTACGTAGCACATTTTTCTAATGACGACTTGGAGTACAGGTGATGGACTTTTTGAAACGAATGCAGAGTTTGCTTGATTCGACGCGTGCAGTCGACTTTCTTGGACCACTCGCATTGCGGCTCTACCTGGCACCGGTGTTCTGGTTTGCCGGCAAAAACAAATTCAATAGTTTTGAGGATACTGCCGCCTGGTTTGGCAACCCGGACTGGGGGCTTGGTCTGCCACTGCCCACGCTCATGGCCGGTCTTGCAACCGGCACCGAAATACTCGGCGCAGCCGCACTGGTAGTCGGTCTGGGAACGCGCTGGTTCGCGATTCCGCTCATGTTCACTATGTTAATCGCTATTTTTAAAGTCCATGGGCATAACGGCTGGCAGGCGATCGCGGATCCAATGAGCCCGTGGGCAAACGCTAACGCCGATGGCGCAATTGATCGGCTTAGTAAAGCGAAAGACGTGCTGCGTGAGCATGGCAATTACGACTGGTTGACAGAGACGGGTAATTTTGTGGTTTCAAACAATGGCATTGAATGGGCAGCAACCTACTTCGTGATGCTGTTGGCGTTGTTCTTTATTGGCTCGGGTAAGTTGAGTGTTGATCAGTTGATTGCTGATCGTTTTGCGAAAAATACGCTCTGATACTATTCGCCCGCTGGGCGGGCTCCTACATTGCTAATTGGTATTGTAGGAGCCCGCCCAGCGGGCGAAAGCTCACCGGCCAGATAATCAGACTAGAATAGAAAACCGCAGGGCCCATAGACCGGCCCTCATCTTGATACATTTTGGGGGTATCGATCATGCAGGAATCCTTCCTGAGCGCGATCAACGTCGTGCAAATAATGTCCGCAGTCCTGGTACTGATCCTTGGGCTCGGCCTGCTGGCCGTTATCGTCATGTATATAATCGATGTAAGCCAGACGCACAGTGCAATTCGGCGCAACTTCCCCGTCATTGGCCGTTTTCGCTACTTTTTCGAAAATCTCGGCGAATACTTTCGACAGTATTTTTTCGCGCAGGACCGTGAGGAAATGCCTTTTAACCGGGCGCAAAGATCCTGGGTCTACCGCGCCGCAAAAGGCATCGACAACACCATCGCTTTCGGTTCCACTCGCGACCTGCGGCCGACCGGCACGATGATTTTCGTCAATTGCCCCTACCCCGTCCTCGAGAATGACATTGCACCGGCCTCGGCGAAAACAATCGGCCCATACGCGCGTGAGCCATACACAACCAATTCGATATACAACGTATCTGCGATGAGTTTCGGCGCCATCTCAAAACCCGCGGTGCTGGCATTGTCTAAAGGCTCGGCAATGGCCGGCAACTGGATGAACACCGGTGAGGGCGGATTGTCTCCGTATCACCTCGAAGGCGGCGCCGACATTGTCTTCCAGATCGGCACCGCCAAATATGGCGTACGCGATAAAGATGGCAGCCTGAGTGACGAGAAACTCAAAGAAGTCGCCGCACACGACCAGGTAAAAATGATAGAGATCAAGCTCAGTCAGGGCGCCAAACCTGGCAAGGGCGGTATTCTGCCTGGCGCGAAGGTCACAAAGGAGATCGCCAAAATTCGTGGCATTCCTGCCGGCGAAGATTCCATCAGTCCGAATCGCCACCCGGAAATTGACTCGGCAGAAGAACTGCTGGATATGATCAATCACGTTCGCGAGGTGACCGGGCTACCGGTTGGGTTCAAGTCCGTCATTGGCGCATACGGGTGGCTGGACGAACTGTTCGAATTGGTCTTACAGCGTGGCGTCGAAAGCGCGCCCGACTTTATTACCGTCGACAGCGGTGACGGTGGCACCGGCGCTGCGCCGATGAGCCTGATGGATTGCGTAGGTTTACCAATAAAAGAAAGTCTGCCGCTGGTAGTCGACATAATTAACAAGCATGGGCTCGACGATCGAATGCACGTAATCGCGAGCGGCAAGCTTATTACGCCGGCAGAAGCAGCATGGGCATTGTGTGTCGGTGCCGACTTCATTAACTCTGCACGCGGATTCATGTTTTCGCTGGGCTGTGTTCAGGCTCTGCAATGCAACAAGAACACCTGCCCGACGGGAATTGCGACGCACAAGAAGGATCTGCAACGCGGCCTGGTAGTCAAAGACAAAGCAGAGCGCGTTCGGCATTACTCAGAGAGCATGCACAAGGAAATCGGCATCATTGCCCACTCCTGCGGCGTGCGTGAGCCACGCCAGTTGAAGCGGCTTCATTGCCGGGTTGTGCAGGAAGGGGGCCGGTCAGTTCCGCTGAATGAAATTTATCCGGATGTGCCATCAGTGTCCAACACCTGAAATCTGAGCATTGATTTCAGTTAGAGTCGATGCAACTGGCACTCTCAACAATTGTAGCCAACCCATCCAATTCGAAGCCCAAAAATTGTAGCGTGACCCCGTAGGAGCCCGCCGTACGATAGATACACGTTCT
>CAYOHF010000059.1:0-19603 GCA_964403695.1 uncultured Woeseiaceae bacterium
TCATTGGTGGGTTCATGCTTTACAAACATTTAGGCCCGCATTCTTCGAATGCGGGCCTAAATGTTTGTCGCCCGCTGGGCGGGCTCCTACAATGGTTTATTTACGCGTAAGCAGGCGTCGCGTAAGAAATAGGCGCCTTTTTCGGATCGCTAAAAGTTACTTCTTCCCAGACCGACTTGTCCGCCAACATGGCGCGCAGCAATTTATTGTTCAGATCGTGTCCGGACTTATGCGCCGAAAATTCGCCGATCAGGCTGTGACCGAGGAGATAAATGTCGCCTATAGCATCAAGAATTTTATGAATGACGAACTCATTTGCATAACGTAAACCGTCCTCGTTGAGAATACGATAGTCGTCCAGAACGATAGCGTTATCCATGCTGCCGCCAAGGGTCAGATTGCGAGCACGTAATGTTTCAACGTCACGCAGAAAACAAAATGTCCTGGCTCTGCTGACTTCTTTCAGGAAAGACGTCGCAGAAAAATCGATCGACGCACTTTGACTCAGTTTGTTGAACACAGGATGGTTGAATGCGATATCAAAATTTACTTTAAATCCGTTGAACGGAGTGAACTCGGCCCACTTGTCGTCTTCCTCAACCCGAATCTTCTTTTTAATGCGTACAAATTTCTTTGCCGCATGTTGTTCCTCAATACCCGCAGATTGCAGCAAAAAAACGAATGGCCCTGCACTGCCATCCATAATCGGCACCTCGGGTGCCGACAGATCTACATTGAGATTATCAATGCCGAGACCCGCGAGCGCTGACATCAGGTGTTCGACGGTCGCTACTTTCACGCCGTCCCGAATGAGCGTTGTTCCCAGCATGGTTTCGCCGACGAGTGTGGCATCGGCGGGTATATCGACCGGTTGATCCAAATCCACACGGCGAAAGGTAATACCGGAATTTTCCGCCGCCGGACGCAGGGTCATATATACCTTTTCGCCGGTATGCAAACCCACGCCGGTCGCCCGAATTGATGTTTTTAGCGTTCGTTGTCGCAGCATTGCCGCAAACTCTCGTTAATTATGTGGCGGATCTATCCTGTCGATCTGGCAGATACCCAGCCGCTTTCAATGACTTAGCGCGAAATCCTACCATAGCAGTGAAAATCACTGCAAAGGGCCGCAATCCTGAAAACAGGCCGGGTAGATAAATATTGCTTATCTACCCGGCTTGCAGCGGAGTGACACTGGCCGTGCCGAGTGAGTAAAGCACGACCTATGCGTGACGCTTTGCCAAAAAGTCGCTCAGTCTGCCTGGCGACGGAGAAAGGCAGGGATGTCCAGCAGCTCTTCCTGTAAAGCACCCTCTTGCAGCCCGTCACCGACCGCACGCTTGCGCTGCACGGTTGGCTTGTCGAGCTTCTGGTAATTGGGTTCGATTGCAGCGCTCGGACGCTTAACGACGCGCATTGGCGATCCAGCCTGCATTGCCTCCTGGCCAAGACCAGTCGCTACGACGGTAACGCGGATCTTGTCGCACATATCAGGATCGATCACCGTGCCGATAACGACGGTCGCATCGTCGGAGGCAAAGTCCTTGATCGTGTTACCAACCTCCTGGAACTCACCGATCGAGAGATCCATGCCGGCAGTTACATTGACAAGTATGCCGTTCGCGCCGGCAAGATCGATGTCTTCCAGCAATGGACTGGAAACAGCAGCTTCAGCTGCTTCGCGAGCACGATCTTCGCCTGCCGACTCTCCTGAGCCCATCATGGCCATGCCCATCTCCGCCATCACCGTGCGCACATCGGCGAAATCGACATTAATCAAACCCGGGCATGTAATCAGTTCGGCAATTCCCTGCACTGCACCTTGCAGAACCTGATTCGCTGAGCGAAATGCATCCAGCAAAGTTGTTTCACCACCCAACACAGCCAATAGTTTTTCGTTCGGAATGGTAATCAGTGAATCGACATACTTGCCGAGCTCGCCAATACCCTGTTCGGCTATCACGGTGCGCTTGCCACCCTCCATAACGAACGGTTTGGTGACGATAGCGACAGTCAGAATACCCAGTTCCTTGGCAACCTGAGCGACTATTGGCGCCGCACCGGTACCGGTACCGCCACCCATTCCTGCCGTAATGAACAGCATGTCGGCGCCTTCTATCACCTCCTGTATGCGATCCCGGTCTTCCATCGCCGCCTGCCGGCCAATATCAGGATCGGCTCCGGCACCAAGACCCTTGGTTATGTTGCAACCAATCTGCAAAGCCGTACGTACACGAGCGCTGTTGAGCGCCTGCGCATCCGTATTGGCACAAATGAAATCAACCCCTTCAATTCCAGCATTAACCATGTGGGCGACCGCGTTGCCGCCACCCCCACCGACACCGATTACTTTGATGACAGCGCTTTGGCTATGCGCATCCATTAATTCAAACATTGACGTACCTCCGCTTAGTACTTTGTTGTTGCATTACTCACTCATTAAAAAATTACGATGCAGATTTCCCGCATCGACCCTGCTAAAACTGTCCCTGAAACCAGGCCTTCATTCGCGTCAACAGATCGCCGATGCTGCCCGAGACCGGCGTGTTGCGTTTCCCGCGCCGCGTAATGCTTTCGTAGCCATACAGCAGCAGCC
Source organism: uncultured Woeseiaceae bacterium (assembly GCA_964403695.1). Classification (GTDB taxonomy): domain Bacteria; phylum Pseudomonadota; class Gammaproteobacteria; order Steroidobacterales; family Woeseiaceae; genus SZUA-117. The sequence goes on from CAYOHF010000059.1 coordinate 2,597, forward strand.
CGACACCGGTTGCATAAATAGGGTTACGCACTACGTCTACCAGTCCGTCAACATATTGGGGACTACCGAGCCGTACCGGCATATGGAAAACTTCTTCGGCCAATTCGACGGCGCCCTCCATCTTCGCGCTGCCACCGGTGATGACAACACCGGCGGCGATCAACTCTTCGAAACCGCTACGTCGAAGTTCATCGCGTACGAGGCCGAAAAGTTCTTCAAATCTGGGCTCAACGATTTCGGCGAGCGTCTGTCTTGCCAGTCGTCGCGGCGGCCGCTCGCCAACACTCGGCACCTCGATCGTCTCGTCCGGGTTAGCGAGCTGTGACAACGCACAGGCATATTTAATTTTGATTTCCTCGGCGTACTGGGTCGGCGTGCGCATCGAGACTGCGATGTCATTCGTCACCTGGTCACCGGCAATCGGAATTACCGCCGTGTGTTGAATCGCACCGCCGAGAAAAACAGCGATATCAGTCGTGCCACCGCCAATATCAACGATGCAGGCGCCCAGCTCCTTTTCGTCATCGGTAAGGACCGAGTAACTGGATGCCAGTTGTTCAAGAACAATGTCGTCGACTTCAAGCCCACACCGCTGCACACACTTGACGATATTTTGTGACGCGCTCACAGCACCTGTGACCATGTGCACTTTCGCCTCAAGTCGCACCCCGGACATGCCAACCGGCTCACGAATTCCTTCCTGAGAATCGATAAGAAATTCCTGCGGCAGAATATGCAGAATTTTTTGATCGGCAGGAATCGCGACCGCTCTCGCCGCGTCAATGACGCGATCGACATCGCCCGCACTGACCTCTTTGTCACGAATCGCCACGATGCCGTGCGAATTCAGGCTGCGAACATGGCTGCCTGCAATGCCGGTATAGACGGAATGAATGTCACAGCCCGCCATTAACTCGGCTTCCTCAACCGCGCGCTGAATGGAATGCACAGTCGACTCAATGTTGACCACCACACCCTTTTTCAGTCCGCGCGATGGATGCGAACCAATACCCACGACTTCGATGCTGCCCTCGTCACTGACTTCGCCGACGATTGCGACGACTTTCGACGTACCAATGTCGAGTCCGACGATGAGATTTTTTTCGTTTATCTTGTTCACTCAGTCAGCCCTGTTATTGCCAGTCGTCCGGCAACCATTTCCTGCCCGATCGCGGCAGCGTCTTCCATTGGCGATCTCGCTCCATTTTTCCAGCCGATCGTGAAGCCGTTGCTGTAGCGCATATCGACAAACTCGATCTCTGCCTCGCGGCTCGAAATAATGCTGGCGGCGACATCCAGAAACAGTTGTGTTCTTGCTTCGACATCGCGCCGCCCGAGGCGAATTTCGACGCCATTTTGCAAGGTCATCTGCCAGGCGCCGCGGGCGTCCACCTGCACTCTTCGAACATCCAGACCCAGAGGAATCAGTTCCTCCCTGATCTGCAAATAGCGGGCAGCAACGATCGCAGACTGCCCATCCGGCCCGCTGAGTCGCGGCAATTCGGCGGGTACGTGGCGGGCATCAGTAACGAATAAATCACCGCGTGTATTGAGGAGACTGCCTTCACCCCAGACGGCCGCCGGCACCTGTTCAGTTACGCTAATTTCCAGTTTTCCCGGCCAGCGGCGCGCCACATTCGCCTGATCTATCCACGGCAAAGCGACAATACGTTTTTGAATGATTTTCAGGTTTGCAGCAAAGAAACCTGCACCGAGCTCACTACTGATTGATTCTTCGATCTGCAATGCGCTGGCACGCTGAAACGGTCCCTCAATCGTGATTGAGCGAATCGGCTGATTGAGCAGTTCGGCACTGAACTGGTAGCAGAGCGCTATGACCGCACCAGCGAGCAGGAAGACGGACAGCTTGCGTACCGGTAGCGCTGGTATGCGAATTTGCCGTGTTTTTTTCTGCTTGCGGCGCTTTGCCTGAGTTTTCTTAGCTGTCATTTGCAGCCACCTCGACGGGTACGAACTGAGATTGAGCAGCGATACTCGTTTCAAGGATTCGCCAGCAGAGTTCAGCGAAATCGATACCGGCCTGCTTTGCCGCCATCGGCACCAGGCTGTGACTGGTCATTCCTGGAATAGTGTTGACTTCGAGCACTTGCGGCACACCATCGCTACCGATCATGAAATCGACCCGACCCCAGCCAGTACAACCCAGTTCATTAAATGCCGCACTTGCCAGGTCATGGAGTCGCTGTTCAAGATCCGCATCATCCGTTCCAGGGCAGTGGTATTGCGTGTTATCCGATTCGTACTTGGCCCGATAGTCGTAAAATACTCGCGGCGTCTCGATCCTGATGCTTGGCAACGGCTGGCCCTGCAACACAGCAACGGTTGATTCATCACCCACAATGCAGCGCTCGACAAGCGCTGGCCCTGCGAAACCCAACGCAAGTTCCATAGCCGCCGGTAATTGTGCAGCTTCGAACACCTTACTCATGCCGACACTTGAACCCTGGCCTGTCGGTTTGATGACCAACGGAAAGCCAAATTCGGCTGCAGCGAGATTTGCATCTCCAACTGACCCGGCGATCACGTAGTCGGGTGTATTGATGTTAGCTGAGCGAAATAACTTCTTGCTCCTGACTTTGTCCATCGCCAGTGCCGATGCCATGACACCACTGCCCGTGTATGGAGTGTCAAGCCACTCCAGGGCCCCTTGCAGTGCGCCGTCTTCACCGCCCGGTCCATGCAGTGCGATCCACACACGGTCAAAACCGGCAGCCGCGAATTCCGACAGATTTTTTTCTGCCGGATCCCATGCATGCGCATTAATACCTTGCGACTTGAGCGCTTTCAGCACTGCTTCGCCACTGTTAATGGATACTTCACGTTCGCTCGAGAAGCCGCCGTACATGACAGCGACCCGGCCAAATTCAGCAGGCTTGCTAATCGCGATACGACTTTCATGCGTAAAGCCACTCATTGGATATGCTTCCCGACGATGTGAACTTCCGCACGCAACTCAACGTCGTGCGTATGCAGAACGGTTTGCTGCACGTGCGCAATCAGACTTTCTATATCCAGTGCACTCGCCTGACCGCGATTGATGATGAAATTGGCGTGCTTGGTGGATACCTCGGCATCGCCAATGCAAAACCCTTTTAGACCCGCAGCTTCGATCAGCCTTGCCGCGTGGTCGCCCGGCGGATTGCGAAATACAGAGCCACAGCTTGGCTGACCCAGCGGTTGGGTATCCCTGCGGCGTGCGAGCATCTCCTTAAGCGTTGCCATACTCGGGTCGACTTCAGGGTCGAATGAAAGGTCTGCACCTATGAACCACTCATCTTTTGGCCCACTGACCTGTCGATAAGCGATTGCATATTCGTCTTTGCCGCGTACGTGCACATCGCCGTGCCGATCAATGGTCGTAACCGATGTCACCCGCTCCCAGGTCTCACCGCCGTGTGCACCCGCATTCATTGCCAGCGCGCCACCGAGCAGGCCGGGAATACCAGCAAAGAATTCAGATGGGCCAAAGCCCCAGCGGATGCATTGCCGGGCCAGCTGCGTGCAAGGCACACTGCCGCCAACGTGAAGTGTCTGCTCGCCGGTCTTCTCCAGTTCTGTGAAGATTCCGGAAGCGGCAATCACGACACCAGGCAGGCCGCCATCGCGCACCAGCAAATTACTGCCAAGCCCGCACCAGAATATCGCCACGTCATCGTCCAGGCTGCCAAGAAACATGGACAAGTCGTCGCGACTCGCCGGCTTGAAAAAAAGCTCAGCCGGCCCGCCGACACGCCATGACGTGTGGCGACTCATCGGTTCTCCCTTCCTGATTTCACCGCATACCGCCGGACTCATCTGCACGGCCATCATTTCAGGACCCCGCGACAATTGCGTACGCATTTCGCGCTCTGTGGCTTCACTTGAGAACCTTCAGGTGATTCGCCCGGTCGAGGAACTTCGGCAGGCTTGCTGAAAATGCGCCTATATCCCCGGCCCCCATTGTTAGCAGCAGATCACCTTCTTCAAGCAGGCCGTCAAGAACCGGGACCAGATCTTCGAGCGATTCAACGAATACAGGCTCGACACCACCGCGACTTCTGACTGCCCGGGCGATGGCGCGGCCATCCGCGCCGGCAATAGGATCTTCGCCAGCTGAATAAACTTCGAGCACGACCAGTACATCTGCGGTGCTGAGCACGGAGGCAAAGTCGTCCAGCAAATCGCGCGTTCTGGTGTAACGGTGCGGCTGGAATACCAGCACGATGCGCCGCGAGGGCCAACCGGAGCGCGCCGCCGCCAGTGTCGCAGCAACTTCCGTCGGGTGATGTCCGTAATCATCAACCAGCAGAACTTTGCCCTTGCCAGTGCGTATCTCGCCATGAATCTGAAAACGCCGATCAATACCTTCAAACTTGCCGAGCGCATCAACGACTGCCTGATCGCTGATTTGTAACTCTCCGGCAACAGCGATCGCCGCGAGCGCGTTGTTAACGTTGTGCAGACCGGGCAACTGCAGTTTTATCTGCAATGGATCCTGCCTGTCGGCACGAACGACATCAAATGTAGTCTGCCCTTCGGAAAAACTAATGTTCGTTGCCTTTATGTCTGCTTCGTTCTTCACACCGTAGGTGACAATTGATCGCCCGACGCTGCCCAGAATTACATTGATACCAGGATCATCAGCACACAAAACAGCCAGCCCGTAAAATGGCAGGTTGTGCAGGAACTCGATGAAGCCACTGCGTAGCTTGTCCATATCGCCGTCGTAGGTGGACATATGGTCTGCGTCAATATTGGTTACAACCGCCAGCATTGGTTTCAGATGCACGAAAGACGCGTCGCTCTCGTCCGCCTCGGCAACAAGGTATTCGCCCTGACCGAGGCGCGCATTCGCATCCGCGCTTTTCAGGCGACCGCCAATAACGAATGTTGGATCAAGACCACCCTCTGCCAGGACGCTGGCAACCAGGCTGGTTGTGGTTGTCTTGCCGTGTGTACCGCCGACCGCAATCGAGTAACGAAAACGCATTAGCTCTGCAAGCATTTCTGCTCGCGGCACAACCGGCAGTAGCGCGTCTCGTGCCGCTGCAACTTCCGGGTTTGTCTCATCAACCGCGCTGGATACGACTACAGCGTCGGCGTCACAAATATTTTTCGCATCATGGCCAATAAAGACCGTCGCACCCTGACTCTGTAAGCGCTTGACCTGTGTATTACTTTTCAGGTCGGACCCCTGAACCTGGTAACCAAGGCTCAACATCACTTCGGCGATACCCGACATTCCGGAACCGCCAATACCCACAAAGTGAACGCGGTTTATGCGACGCATGCGTTTAATCATGTTGTCGCGCTCCCTTGTTCTCCGGCAGCTTCAAGACAGAGCCTCGTAATACGTCCCAGCGCGTTCGGTTGCGCGAGCGAACGCGCCCGATGCGCCCGTTTTAGCAAGTTGTCGCGACTGACGAGCAATTCCTGCAGGAGCCCGGCCAGTGACTTATCGCTCAACTCATTTTCGGGCAGCATCCGGGCCGCTCCGGCTTCGACCATGCCACGGGCATTGGCGGTCTGATGATCGTCTACAGCTGCGGGATAGGGCACGAATATTGCCGGCAAACCTGCCGCAGCAAGCTCGGCTACGGTTAATGCTCCGGCCCGGCAAACGACCAGATCCGCCCATGCGTAAGCTGCGGCCATGTCTTCTATAAAAGGACAGAGCTCGGCTTCTATGCCTTGTTCAGCGTATGCAGCAGCGGCGATCTCAAGCGTCCGTTCTCCTGCCTGGTGGCGTACGCGGGGGCGCATGCCCTCCGGCAACAGAGCAAGTGCAGCAGGTACGGTGCGGTTCAACGCAAGCGCTCCCTGGCTGCCGCCCAGTACCAGGAGCCGCAATGGTCCCGCACGATCCGCATAGCGGACAGCAGGATCATCCAGCTCCGCAATATCGGCGCGCACCGGATTGCCTACGGTTTCCGCAATTACTGTGGCGGAAAAACTGCCCGGGAAGGCTTGCAGCACAACCCGGGCAAGACGCGCCAGAAGACGATTCGTTAAGCCAGCAACGGCATTTTGTTCGTGAATAAGCAGTGGGCGACGGGTAAGCCAGGCAGCGAGACCACCAGGGCCACTGACGAAGCCGCCCATGCCAAGAACTGCGGCGGGGCGATGTCGGAACATCACGCGTAAAGACTGAAACAATGCAAGCGTCAGGCGAAATGGTGCAACCAGCATTGCCAGGACACCCTTCTGCCGCAGTCCGGCGACACTGATCCATTCCATCTCGATTCCGGCAGCTGGCACCACGCGCGATTCAATGCCGCGGTGCGTTCCCAGCCAGACAATGTCACGCGAGCTTTGCTGCAATGCATGTGCAATTGCCAGCGCCGGGTAAACATGGCCGCCGGTACCACCCGCCATCACCAGTATCGGACGATTGTTAGCGCGGCCGTTCATTTGCGACGACTCCGTTTTTTCCGTTTGGTATTTGCCGGCCTGGCATCAACCACCAGCTCGTGATGGATTCTGAGTAGCAGACCAATACTCGCCAAAACAACGATCATGCTGCTGCGGCCGTAACTGATCAGCGGCAGAGTGAGTCCTTTTGTTGGCAGCAGACCCATGTTCACACCAACATTGATAAACGCCTGCAACCCAAGCCAGGTTCCAAGACCGATCGCCAGATACGCTTCGAAAAACCGCTCCGACTTTGCAGCGCGAATTCCCAGGGAAAAAATACGCCACAGCAAACCGGCGAAGAGTGAAATCAGAATCAGTGTGCCCAGGAGTCCGAACTCTTCTGCAAACACGGCGAAAACGAAATCCGTGTGCGCCTCTGGCAGGTAAAACAATTTTTGTACGCCGCCACCGAGCCCGACGCCGATCCATTCGCCCCGCCCAATCGCGATAAGTGATTGTGTCAACTGAAAGCCGGAGTCATACGGATCCGACCATGGATCCAGAAATCCGGTCAGACGCTTCAATCGATAAGATGACGTCAGGGCAAGCACCGCCATCGCCAATACGGTCGCGCTGAAAAACAGGAAGAAATCGCGAAATCGTGCACCCGCCACAAACAGCATGGCCAATGTCGTTGTGAGCAGGACGAGTGTGGCGCCAAAATCCGGTTCTGCGAGTAGCATCGCGCAAGCCAGGCTCAATACGAGCATTGGTCGAAGAAACCCGGTGAATTGCTCACGCAGTGACTTGTTTTGTCGCACCAGGTATCCGGCGAGATAAATAATGAGGCATAGCCGTGCAGGTTCCGATACTTGCAGGTTTATAAATCCGAACCGTAACCAGCGGGTCGAGCCGTTGACCGTGTAGCCAACGCCCGGCAGCAAAACCACTAACAACAGGGCCAGCCCGATCAACAACATTAGCGGACCAACATTGCTCCAGAAACGCATCGGAATAAACAGGCAAGCAAAACCTGCGGTAATACCAATGAGTGCTGCGACGGCCTGTCGCCCAACGTAATAGAATGGATCATTGGTCGTGTTGTCTGCAATCGATATGGAAGCCGAGGCAAGAATCACCATGCCGCCAAGCAGCAGCGTCAATGCAATCCCAAAGAGGACCGGGTCGATGCGTAGTGGCGTGCGCAGGCGTGCCGGGAAAGGCATTGTTATGCTATTGACACTCATAAAGCCAGAGCCTCCACCGCATCGCAGAAGGCTTCGCCGCGCTTTTGATAATTCGCATACTGGTCGAAACTTGCACAGGCTGGTGCGAGCAACACGGTATCGCCTTCCTCCGCGAGCTCAGCCGCCCGGGCTACGGCAGCGTGCATATCATTTGCTCTTTCGCTGCGTGCCAGATCAACGAACGCTTCCTCTAACAGGGGAGCGTCCTCGCCTATCAGGATCGCGGCACGCAACTTGCCAAATACTGATCTCGCCAGTTCTGCGAAATCACCGCCTTTTCCCTGTCCGCCAGCAATAAGGATGACCAGCCCGTCAATTGAATCAACAGACGCGATCGCCGCACCCACATTGGTCGCTTTGGAGTCATTGATAAAATCCGCACGGCCCTGGTGGCCTACGTACTGCATGCGATGTGGCAATCCGGGGAATTCGTTAAGTACCTGCAACATTGCGGACAGCGAAAGACCCATTAGTTCACCGGTCGCGAGTGCAGCGAGCGCGTTCGCCTGGTTGTGTGTGCCAACCATGGCGATATCCGCAGTCGACAAGAGCAACTGGTCGCCACGCGCAAGAAATTGCACACCCTCATCATTGACCAATCCATACTGCCCCTCAGCAGGCGCATCGAGCCCGAAGCTGATACGCGGTATGCCTTTTACCAGGTGTTCTTCAACGTCCTCGTCTGCGCGATTGATTACTGCCGACTCTGCCTGCTCGAATATTCGATATTTCGCACTGCGGTATTGCTCGTCGCTTTCATGCCAGTCAAGGTGGTCTGGCGAAATATTCAAAAGCACGGCAATTTTCGCGGGCAGATCAAGCGTTCGTTGCAGCTGAAAACTTGACAGCTCGAGAATGAAAAAATCCGGTTCATCCCTGTCGAGCAAATCGAGCGCCGGCACGCCAAGATTCGCACCGGCCAGCGCTTCGGTGCCGGCCGCTTTGCACATTAGCGTTAACAATGTCGTAACGGTGCTCTTGCCATTCGACCCGGTAACAGCGACGAAAGGTGCTTTGGCATCGCGAGCAAACAATTCGATGTCGCTAATAATTTCGATATCTTTCTCGCGAGCGGTGCATAACAGTGGCTCGCTATCGGCAATGCCTGGAGACACAATTATTCGTGCGGCATTCTTCAGTAAATTGTCTGGAGCATCGCCAAGCACAACCTCGGCATCAGGGTTGATTTCACCTAACTCTGTGAGCCCGGGCGGGTCCTCGCGACTGTCAACAAAGATCGCCTCGATCTGCTTGCGTTGCAGATATCTGGCCACGGACAGCCCGGTCGCTCCGAGCCCGAAGACGAGATCCGTTTGCTTTTTCTTGACAGATCTCTTGCGTGTCGCGCGCTTCTTTTTAGCTGCAGCGATCATCGGATTTTCAGACTCGCCAGACCAATCAACACCAGGATGACCGTAATTATCCAGAATCGGACAATGACTTTCGGCTCTGCCCAGCCCTTTAATTCAAAATGGTGATGTAGCGGCGCCATTCGGAACACACGTCGGCCGGTGAGCTTAAAGGAAGCCACCTGAATAATAACCGACACAGTTTCGACGACAAAAACTCCACCCATGATGGCGAGTACAATTTCCTGCCGAACGACGACCGCTACAACACCCAGAGCTGCACCAAGCGAAAGTGCACCAATATCGCCCATGAATACCTGTGCGGGATAAGTGTTAAACCAGAGAAATCCAAGTCCCGCGCCGGCTAGAGCCGCGCAAAAGACGAGAATTTCACCGGTCCCGCTAACGTAGGGAATATCCAGGTACTCAGAGAAATTAGTATTTCCGGTCACGTAGGCGAACAAGCCGAGCGCCCCACCGACCAGAACCGTTGGCATGATTGCCAAACCGTCTAACCCATCGGTCAGATTGACGGCGTTGCTGAAGCCAACAATAAAAAGAACGGTAACAACGATCTGAAACTTGCCAAGCGGCACGGCCAGATCTTTGAAATATGGAATTAGCAGCGACGTGCTGACGTCGTCTGTAGCCATCATAAACAAGGCGATTGCAGCAGCGAATGCAACCGACGTTTGCCAAAATATTTTTTGTTTCGCCGACATCCCGGCCGGGTCCTGCAATATCAGTTTGCGGTAGTCGTCTACGTAGCCGATAACGCCGAACGCCAGAGTTACGAAAAGCACCACCCAAATATATCGGTTCTCGAGATCAGCCCAGAGCACGGTGCTAACAACAATCGCGCTCAGTATCAGTGCGCCGCCCATGGTCGGAGTGCCCGCCTTTGGCAGATGCGTTGCCGGACCGTTATCGCGAATAGGTTGGCCGACCTGGTTCATACTGAGTTTAGCAATCATCTTCGGACCGATGACGAACGACAGGACGAGCGCCGTCAACGCACCCAGAATCGCACGCAGCGTCAGATAGCTGAATACATTGAAGCCTGATTCGAACTGGGCGAGGTATTCTGCCAGGTACAGCAGCATGCTCAGCCTCCCCCCGCCGTAGCAGAAGATTCACGTAATGCATCGACAACACGCTCCATTCCCATGGAGCGTGATCCCTTGACGAGCACATACTCATCGCCTGACAGCGATCGCTGCAACTCGTCGATAACGTCATTGACCGATGCAAGCCACTGTCCACCGCTGCCGAAGGCTGCAACGGTATGGCGCGACAACTCACCTGTTGCCAACAGATGAGTTACGCCCATTTGTTTGGCCAGGTTGCCGGATTGTTCGTGCAATGCTGCAGATTCACTGCCAAGTTCAGCCATGTCGCCGAGCACCAACCAGGTATCACCCGACTGGCTGGCCAGGAATGCCGCTGCAGCGGCAACGCTCAGAGGGTTGGCGTTGTAACTGTCGTCATAAAGAGTGGCACCAATGGTTGACCTTACCGGTTGCAGTCTGCCTGTTACTGGTCGCACCGATTCGAGACCTTGTTTTATTTGCCCGGGGTCAATATCGAGCGCACAGGCAATAGCGGCCGCTGCACAAGCGTTCATAACGTTGTGCGCCCCCTGCAGTGGCAAATCGATTTGCAGATCGCAATCAGGCATATGCAGAGCAAACGTCGAGCCGGATTCAGTTGCTGCAACATCGCTGGCACGAACATCCGCAGCCGCAGCAAATCCGAAACTTAAGGTCGTTGTATCGGTGACCTTCGCAAGCCAAAACGCGTACGACTCATCGTCAGCATTGAGAATTGCAAATTGCGGCCGAACCGCATCCATCAATATTTCTGCTTTAGCCCGGACAACACCTTCAAGTGAGCCAAAACCTTCCAGGTGGGCCGGTGCGGCATTAGTAATCGCAACGACTTCCGGCTCTGCGAGTGACGTCAGATAGGCGATTTCACCCGCGTGATTAGCACCCATTTCGATTACTGCATAGCGGTGCTCCGGCGCGAGACGCAGCAGCATTAGCGGCATACCGATTTCATTGTTCAGATTGCCATGTGTCGCCAGCGTTTTTTCAGAGAGCGACAAACAACTGGCGACCAGTTCCTTTAACGTAGTTTTGCCGTTGCTGCCGGTTATGCCGATCACGCGTGCCGGCATTTTTTTGCGCCACGCTGCCGCAAGTTTGCCCAGAGCTTTCAGTGTGTCGTCGACGACGATAATGGGCAGATTCGTGTCCACCATTTTCTGCACGACTGCTCCTGCAGCCTGTCGTTCTGCCGCCATCGAGACGAACTCAGTTCCGTCGAAATTCGGCCCCTGCAGCGCAAAAAACAACTCACCGGATTGCAACGTCCGCGAGTCACTGTTGACACCACAAAACGCGACATCCTCGCCGTGCAGGGTCCCATGCATCGAATCAGCTGCGAATGCCAAAGTGCTCTCCATCATTGCCTGGCTGCAACGTCGTGCAGCCGCGTCAGCAGGTTTGCTTCAGCGGTTTCAAGATCCGAAAAGACTTGTCGTTGTTTGCCAATGATTTGGTAGTTTTCGTGACCTTTGCCCGCAATCAGAATAACGTCGTCGCTACCTGATGCGGACACGGCATGCGCGATGGCCGCGCGGCGGTCTTCGATCACAACCGCATCACTGCCCATGCCCTTGGTAATGTCGGCAATTATTCGTGCGGGTGCTTCGGAACGCGGATTATCGCTGGTGACAATGGCGTGATCAGCCAGGCGCATAGCAGTTTTTCCCATCAATGGCCGTTTGCCACGATCCCGATCACCGCCGCAGCCAAAGACACACCACAGCTTTCCTTCGCAATGTGAGCGCAAGGCGCTGAGTGCGGCGTCAAGACTTGCGGGTGTATGCGAGTAGTCAATATAGACCGCTGGCAACTGCTTATGCTGACCCGGCTTAACGAGCTCCATTCTTCCCGGCGGCGCCGTGACCTGACCAAGAACTGCGCTGGCTTCATCGAGCGGGATATCCCACGAGAGCAATAGCGCAAGCACTTCAGCCGCATTGATTACGTTGAATTCTCCAGGCAACTGCAAGTCAATTTCCACAGCCCCCCAGGAACTTTCTAACGATATTTTCGAACCCGCCGCGTCGGTGACAACGTCGCGCACAGCAACAAACGGAACGCCGCTACTTTCACGATCAAATTTCGTCGAGACAGAAACAACATTGCTCGAACAGCGTGCGGCGAGTTGCGTACCAAAGTCGGAATCAATGCATACGATGCGATTATTTATGTCGTTGTCGAGGAACAGGCGCGCCTTTACCTCACCGTACGCCTGCATGTCGCCGTGATAATCGATATGATCGCGGCTGAGATTAGTGAATATTGCTGCATCGAAATACACACCGTCCGCACGCTTTTGCTCCAATGCGTGTGATGACACTTCGATCGCCGCATGCTGCACATTTTGATCGCGGAAACCGGCAAGAGCAGTATTTAGTTCGACACAGGCGGGCGTCGTCATGCCTCCGGCGCCTGTTATTTCATCGACGCCACTACCTAGTGTGCCGATGTAACCGCACTTCCTGTCGAGCAACTGCAGGCACTTTGCAATCAGGTAGGCCACGGTGGTCTTGCCATTGGTGCCGGTCACCGCAGCAATCCGAACACTCCTCGACGGTGTATCAAACCAGCGATTGGCGATCGTTCCGATATATCCGGCGAGGCCTTCTACAGGAATCGCCAGCATGGGTATGAGCTGCGGATCGATATCGATCGCTGTCGCCGAATCCCAAACGATCGCGGCAACATCTGCTGCGACGGCCTGTTCAAAAAACTCGATGCCATGCGATGTGGCGCCCTGACAAGCGAAGAAAACGTCATCCTTTTTCAATGTCCTGCTGTCAGTCGAAATCCCGCCAGGGACGATTGCAGGTGCATCGGCCATTCCCCTTAGCAACTGATCGAGTCCAATAGCGGATGTGAGTGTCTCTGCCGGCATGCTCATTGACTCATTGCCTGTACGAGACTGCCGGAGGGTGCCGCTGGCAATGCGTCCGGCGCGATCGCGAGCAGCCGGAGTGATTCGGTCATTACTTCTGAAAAGACCGGCGCTGCAACCTCTCCGCCGTAGTACTTATCCCCTGTCGGCTCATTGATGACGATCACTGCTGCAAGGCGTGGATCACTCGCCGGCGCGAGGCCGGCAAAAATTGAGAAGTACTTGTCCTCTGAGTAACCACCAGCGGCAAATTTCCATGACGTGCCGGTTTTGCCGGCAATACGGTATCCATCTACGCCAGCCTCAGATCCACTACCGCCCGGGCGTACGACTTCTTCCATCATGTCGCGGATCGCAGTCGCCGTTTCTTCACTTATTATTTGCTGTCCGTCATTGGGCTGATCGAGCCTGACCAGTGACACCGGCCGCAGTTTGCCCGCATCACCAAGCGCCGCATACGCTTGTGCAAGTTGCAGTGGTGTTACCGAAACTCCGTAGCCATAGGCGAGTGTTGCCTGGCTGATTTGTCGCCAGTCGTTGTAGTGCGTCAGAAGTCCTGCGGACTCTCCCGGAAAACCACTTGAGGTCAGCGAGCCAAGGCCAAATTTCGCGATTACATTCCATAGCTGATCCGGCTCAAGCGACATCGCGATTTTGGTTGCGCCGACGTTGCTGGAGCGGGATAGAACTGTGGTCAGGCTCACCCTGCCAAGATTGCGCGGGTCCTCTATTTTCTTCGGGCCGACGACAACATAACCTGGCGACGTGTCGACCATACTGCTCGCCCGGTAGCGGCCGCTTTCAATTGCTGCTGCCAGCACCAGTGGTTTGATACTGGAACCCGGTTCGAAAATGTCGGTAATCGCTCGGTTTCGATATCTTTCTGCGGAATACTGGGCTCGGTCATTCGGGTTGTAGGTCGGTTGGTTGACCATGGCCAGCACTTCGCCCGTCGTGACATCAACAATGACAATCGAACCGGACTCTGCCTTGTGTTGCTGAACCGCTGCTTTCAGTGTTCGGTAAGCCAGGTATTGAAGTCGCAAGTCGATACTGGAGTGCAGATCTTTGCCGTGTTTTGGCGGATTGATGCTCTCCACATTCTCAACTGAACGGCCCAGCCTGTCTTTGAGCACGCGTTTTGAGCCCGATTCGCCGCTCAACCAGTGATTGAATTCGAGTTCGAGCCCCTCCTGGCCGTCGTCATCGACGCTGGTAAAACCGACCAGGTGGCCCGCAATCTCGCCGGCAGGATAATAGCGACGATATTCGCGCAACACGTTTACGCCTGGCAATTTGAGCGCCATTACCTGGCGTGCCTGCTCCGGATTAAGGTGTCGTTTAAGGTACACAAATTGTTTATCCATGCTCCGCGTTATGCGGCGCATGAGAAGCTCTGCATCAAGATTGAGTAAGCGCGCAAGATCCGGCACACGATCAACTGCGGTTACAAGTTCTGTCGGATTCGCCCAGACACTGTCAACCGGTGTGCTGATAGCGAGCGGTTCACCGTTCCGGTCAGTTATCATTCCTCGGTGCGCTGATATTTTTTCGGTACGCAGATGGCGCGTATCAGCCTGTTGGTTGAGAAAGTCTTTAGTAAAAACCTGCAACTGAACTGCGCGCGCGAGTAACGATATTACGAATAACGCGAAAAACGCGATTACCAGCGACAGCCTGCTCGAGAATCGTCGTGCAGTTTGATTTTTTGTTTCTGCTCTGCGACTCATTGGCGTTCAATAACGTAAATTTCCGTCGATTCCGGCCGCGCCAGCGACAACTCATCCTGCGCCACACGCTCGATCCGCGCATGTGTGGCCCAGGTACTTTGCTCAATTTGTAGCTGGCCCCATTCGATGTTGAGCTCATCGCGTTCTGTGGTCAGTTGTTCCAGTTCAACAAACAACTTGCGTGACTCATGTTTCGCATAAATCAGGGCGAACGCTGACAGCACACATCCGGTAGCGAAGATCATTGTCAGCAAAAGTGGCTGCCCCGACTTTCCGAGTTCCATCACAGGCGTTCCGCCACTCGAAAGCGTGCGCTGCGCGCGCGCACGTTCATTTCGATCTCTTCATCAGTCGCGCTGATCATTTTGCCGATGAGCTTGAACGGCGGTCGATGTTCCTCGGGAATGTCGGGCAGCCCGCGATAAGGCGCTGCTTCACGAGACGCTTCCCGCATAAATCGTTTGACGCGCCGGTCTTCCAGCGAATGAAAACTAATCACGCACAAACGACCGCCCGGTCGTAACAAATCTGTCGACACGCGTAGTGCCTGTTCAAGCTGTTGCAACTCGTCGTTGATGCGAATTCTGATCGCCTGGAAAGTCTTCGTCGCCGGGTGCCGCCGTTGCCCGCGAGACGGTACTGCTTCGCTGACAATCTTCGCGAGTTCCGCCGTACGACGAATTGGCTGCAAAGCGCGCGCGGCAACGATCGCTTTCGCAATTCGAACAGCAAATCGCTCTTCACCAAATTCAAACAACACTTTTCTCAATTCCCTTTCTTTGACGTTTGCAAGCCAGTCGGCAGCGCTGCTCCCTGTGGTCGGATCCATTCGCATGTCCAGCGGTCCGTCAGACTGGAAGCTGAAGCCGCGTTCGGCTTCATCCAGTTGTGGTGATGAGACCCCCAGATCGAGTAGCAAGCCATCCACCTTTCCGAGTAAATTTCTTTTGATCGCATGTTCTTTTAGTTCCGAAAACTCGCCATGTATTAATTCGAATCGCGGATCGCTTTTAAAAGCGTTTGCCGCTGTTGCAATCGCCTGTGGGTCCCGATCAATCGCAAGCAATCGTCCGTTGGGTCCCAACTGGTTTAATATCGCCAGGCTGTGGCCGCCCCGACCAAAAGTCCCGTCGATATACAGGCCGCCCTCACGCAGATTCAGACCTGCAATTACAGGATCCAGAAGAACCGGTACGTGAGCGCTATTACCTTGCGGTTCTTTTTTCACCCCGTCGGAACGTTTTTATAGAGACAGCGACTCAAGCTCCGCCGGCAGATCCGTTTCATCATCATCGCTCAGCCACTCGTCTCGTTTTACGCTCCAGCGCTCTTCGTCCCACAATTCAAACTTGTTGCCCTGCCCAATTAGCACTGCCTGACGGCCAAGTTCTGCGAATTCCCGCAATTCACGCGATAAAAGAATTCGCCCATGCCCATCGACCTCTACTTCCGTTGCATGACCAACCATTAATCGCTGCAACCGGCGCGTCTTCTTGTTCATGCTTGACAAGCGCATCAGTTTTCGTTCGATTTCTTCCCAATCCGGATACGGATAAATAAGGAGGCAATAATCCTTGTCGACCGTGGCGATCAACTGGCCCTCGCAACGCGCAGCGATGCGCTCCCGATATCGGGTTGGAATCGCGAAACGCCCTTTGGCGTCCAACGTGACTTTGGTGGCCCCACGGAACATGATTATTTTGATGGGATCGGAATCGGCATTTATTGCTCGATGTCCGCATTAACCCATCTCCTCCCACTTTTCTCCACTTTTCAACACTATATTCGGGCGGTTCTTCATCGTCAACCGAATGCTCCAAATATTTGTTGTTGTACAGGGACTTAGGGGCTATTGAGTGGCCAAATTCGGGCGAATTGTGGCAGGCTTTAGGAACTATAAATCAATGAGTTAAGACTGTTTTCTCGACAAAACATGAAAAATGGGTCGGCAAACGGCGACAGTACTGGTGCGCACGACTTTTCCCGGGACATCAGGAACCAGCCGCGCGCTGACCGCTGAAAACCACAGTAATTATTATATAACTTATTGATTAATAAGAGAGAAAGAAAGAGCCGGCCGTAAGCCGGGTTCTGTCGAGGACAATCATTCATCTGGGACAGTCGTCGCCGACTGCCTCTAGCAACCTACCCGGGAGTCCGCTCAGGCACGCGGTGCAGGCGATTAAACCTGCGCACCCCCCTATTTGGTCTTGCTCCAGGCGGGGTTTACCGTGCCGCGACGTGTTGCCACTCGCGCGGTGCGCTCTTACCGCACCATTTCACCCTTACCAGCGCCAAGCGCTTCGGCGGTATATTTTCTGTGGCACTTTCCATGGGTTC
>CAYOHF010000060.1:0-19406 GCA_964403695.1 uncultured Woeseiaceae bacterium
CCGCTGGGCGGGCTCCTACATTTCTAATTAGTATTGTAGGAGCCCGCCCAGCGGGCGATTCTCACAACCCAATATCACCCTAATGACTAATACCTCAACCTGAATCGCCACCCTTGCTATCAGACGCTGTCCCATCAACAGCCGCGGTCTCCTCCGCACGCCGTTCCAGCCTTTTCCTGACCAGCTCCAGTTTGCGCTCGTGATGTTGCCGCTCGGCCGGGACGACAAAAAATATCCAGATAGCAACAAATACTCCCAACCCAATCATTGCCATGTAAATGTAGTTCACAGGTAATGGCGCTCAGTTGGCCTCGTCCGAAGATTGCCTCGTAAATAAGCGATCCAGAGTCCGGGTGATCTCCTTCATAGCCGGGATAAGTACGATGAAAAAGACGCTGCCAATGACCAGCATCGTCAAGGGAATATCCTCACGGAGATTGCGGACGACTATCAAACCGCCGAGCCAAATTGCGACCAGGATCCAGGAAACAACGCCATCATTTCCCCGTGTAGTTTCTTCCGGTTCCGGTGTCATATTCGTCTCAAAGCGCGGTTGCAATCCGCCGCCGCATATCCGTACTACCTGCTATTCTAGCAAGACAATCGTGTCCTGTTTGCTGTCCCGACTTCCGTAGCAACTCGTCAGACCTGCATATATCGAGGTGCTGCAAACCAATGGTCAAGGTTTTCGGTCCAGACACGAAACAAAACATTGAGGGATGACTTCATACGGCGTTCAACTTCGAGTTGATGCGGACGTGAGGAGTGATCGGATTTATAGACATTGTTTTCTCAATGCAGCGAGCTGTCAGGCGTTATCGTCAATACATCGGATTGCCATTGGCAGATGACTCCTGGACTTCCTGAATCGCATCCCAGTGTTCGACGATTTTCCCATTGGTATCAAATCTCAGGAAATCCATCGTTACGTACGCATCTCCGTCAGGCCATACCTGGTGTGTATGTAGTGAGACAAGGTCCCCCTCCGATACTGATCTCACGAATTCAATGGTCTTTCCGGGATATTCTGACGCCATAGTCTCAAAGTAATCTATAAAGGCATCCTTTCCATCCCCAACCAGTGGATTGTGCTGAATGTATTCGTCTCCAACATATTTCTCTACCGCCTTGCGAGGCTGTCCCAAGTACGCCATTTCATAAAATGCGATAGCGTTCTGACGATTCTGGTTTTGTTGAGAGGGCAATGTAAACTTCCTGGCGAAATTTTGTGATTTTACGCCTAACGGGTTGGCTGGATAGCGCCAGGTAACTGGCGAGCGTCGTGTAAGGCGATCATCATAACAGTGCACGAAGCGTGACAGAAAAAGTACGCTGAGTCGCCCGGCGGCCTGTGTAGCGATTTGTTAGCTGACTATGTGCGACCAAGCCAGTATCTGGGCCGTCGACGACGATGTGCCACCGCGACTATCGTAATTTCAGCCGCGGTCGAACGATACAGAACATAGAAAGGAAATCAATGAATTGGCTTTGATCGAAGGTCATTATCGACCTTACGCGCGGCATTCGGCAGTTTTTGAATGCGTTGTGTTGCGCTCTCAAATTCGGCTAGAAACTCTGTGCCAAGATTCGATCGTTGGGTATTGTAATAACCTACGCAAGCTTCGAGTTCCTCAGAAGCTTCCGAGAGAATTCGAAATAACGTCATTTAAGGCAGGATTTGATCTCAGCAATTACGTCACTGACCGGACGAGACTGAGTTTTTCCAGTGTCGTAGTCTTTGAGGCGTTTTTCCGATTCGTCGAGCCATAGGGCCTCGGCATCCTCATCGGTACCTGCGTCCAGGCTTTCAATTAGGCTCATGGCGAGGCGAGCCCCATCCTTCTGGGGCAAATTCCTGACTTGATCTTCCAGGTTGCGGTCGCTGGAACTCATGCAGATACCATATTGCCCAGGCAAAGAAACGTCAATGACTGAATCTACATCTTATGTCGAGATAGCTAACTAACTAAAATTAGTTTGCAGATGTTAGCGGTCAAATCGTACAAAAAGTGGAGCGTAACAGAGTGAGCCGACTGTAAGTCATTGAGTTAAATAAGTGGTGTATTTGTTATGTTGCACTTTAAACGCTTGGTGATGTTTCAAGCGGCCTCATTGATTTCTTTTCGCTAATGCGGCCTGAATTCGTCCGGCAAGTACGGTCGCTTCACGGCGGACACGGTCCGTGTCAATTGTCAGGAATTCGCCGTCGTGCATTAATAACTTGCCGTCCACAGTGACTGACGCGACGTCCTGTTCATCAGCTACGTAGACGAGGTGCGAGATGACGTCGTAAGTGGGTACGAAGTGTACGTCGTCGAATGATACCTGGATGACGTCGGCTCGCATGCCGATTGCGAGTGCACCAACTTTGTCACCGAGTCCCACCGCTTCAGCGCCACCACTGGTTGCCATGTTTAACACGGTGCTTGCCGACATTACTTCCGGATCCATTTTGTCCACTTTCTGCAGTAAAGCGGCAAGTCGCATTTCTTCCCACATATCAAGATCATTGTTACTGGCTGCGCCGTCCGTGCCGAGGCCAACAAGTACGCCGGCCTGCAGCATGTCGGTTACCGGGGAAATACCGGAAGCGATTTTCATGTTTGAGGTCGGGTTGTGAATGACGCCAACTCCTCGCTCGGCGAGAATTTGAATTTCATCCTCGGTCGGCCAAACTACATGTGCGCCAATAGTAGGGCCATCCAGGAAACCGATCGACTCAAATAACTCGATGCTTGTCATGCCAAACGTCTCTTTAGAATACTGCAGCTCGAACGGTGACTCTGACATGTGGATGCTGATCGGGACGCCCGCATCGTTGGCAGCATCACGGGTTGCTTTGAGTTGCTCGGCGTTCAGTGTGTAATTTGCATGCGGACCGAAAATCGGCGTGATGCGGCTGTTGCGGCCTTTCCAGTTTTCAACGAAAGCCAAACCTTTTTGAATCGAATCGGCGGCATCCTCCGCATCAGGGCTGCGCTGGTCAATGACAGTTGCAGAGATGAATGCGCGAAGACCGCAGGACTCGACAACTTGCGCTACAACATCCGGGTAGTAATACATGTCGACAAAGGTCGTGGTGCCACCCCTGATCATCTCCCAGCAAGCCAGTTCCGTTCCAATGCGTACAAATTCGGCATCGACGAACTCGACCTCGGCAGGGAAGATGTAATTGTTCAGCCAGTCCATTAATGCCAGGTCATCGGCGACACCGCGCAGCAACGTCATCGCGGCATGCGAGTGGCCATTGACCAGGCCGGGCATGACGATTCGATTTTCGCCCGACAAATGGGCATTCGCGTTGTAGCGGCTATTGATTTCGCTGGCAGGGCCGATACCGATAATGAGGCCTCCATCCACAGCAACAGCGCCGTCCCGAATGACATTACCTTCCTTGTCCATTGTGACGATGTATTCGCCCTCAATAATCAAATCGATTGCGTCAGCGTCAGATACTTCCGTTTCGTTGGCGTCGTTCGCGGCGTCCGTGGTGGGTGAGCAAGCGCTTATGCCGGTCATTACGAGCAGTAGGACAGGTAACGAAAACGTACTTTTTGCGCTTATTTTGTCGGTCATAATCTTCCAGCCAGAATCACCCTGTGAGAGAGGCATTCTAACCCGGCTACACCTGGTGAGACTGTTTCAACAGGCTTCAGAGTTTCATGATGACGGCGCGAAATCGATTTGGAATGGTGCTAATGTTCACAGCGGCCTGCCTGACGAGATGTGTGGGCGAGAACTGGAGCCGAGTGATAAGTCACTTACTGGATAGGTCAGATGCTATTTACCGACATCATCAGAAAAAAACGCGACAGTGAAGAGTTGTCTGCTGAGGAAATTGCATTTTTTGTCGCTGGCCTGGCTGATGGCAGTATTCCGAAAGAACAGGTCGCGGCTCTGGCTATGGCGGTCTGCCTGAACTCGATGTCAGCTGAGGAAGCGGGGCGTCTGACCATGGATATGGCCGCATCAGGCACGATGCTGGAGTGGCAGGATGAGGGTTTGGATGGCCCGGTCGTCGATAAACATTCGACCGGCGGTGTCGGTGACAAGGTCAGTTTCCTGCTGGCGCCAATTGCCGCTGCCTGCGGCTGTTATGTGCCGATGATATCGGGTCGCGGCCTTGGGCATACCGGTGGCACGACTGACAAAGTCGAGTCTATTCCCGGTTACAATGCGACGCCCGATTTTGAAATGTTCAGGAAGGTTGTGAAGAAGGCCGGTTGTGCGATTATCGGCCAAACAGCCGATCTTGCACCGGCGGACCGGCGCTTCTATGCCATACGCGATGTAACAGCGACGGTTGAGTCCGTGCCGTTAATCACCGCATCGATTCTCTCCAAAAAAATTGCGGCCGGATTGGACGCGCTGGTGATGGATGTGAAAGTTGGCAGCGGTGCCTTTATGACTTCACCGGAAAAGGCCGAAGAACTGGCAAAAAGCATCATCGTGACAGCGGCAAAAGCAGATTTGAAAACACACGCAGTTATTACGGACATGAACGAGTGTCTTGGCATGACAGCCGGCAATGCCCTTGAGATTGCCGAGTCGATGGAATATCTGCAAAACAATCATCGCGAGGCCAGGCTGAACGAAGTCGTTATGGCTCTGTGTGCGGAAATGCTGCTGGCGACCGGATTGGAAAAGGATCGCGATGCGGCGCTATCAAAAGTGGATGCGGCGCTGACGTCCGGAGAAGCTGCGGAAAGATTTGCACGGATGGTGACCGCGCTCGGTGGCCCGGCTGATTTCGTGGATAGTTACGCGAAGTATTTGCCGCAAGCTGCGATAACGAAAGCCGTGTTTGCTGCTGAGAGCGGTTATGTGGCTGAAGAAGACGCTTTTCTCGTCGGTAATGCCATTATTGAGCTCGGTGGTGGTCGCAGAACGATGAGCGACGCGCTTGATCTTTCCGTGGGCTTGACTGATATGGCGCCGATTGGCACATGGGTCGACCAGGAACGGCCGCTTGCGCTAATTCATGCGTCCTCGGAGGAAAGTGCCGCAACGGCCGCATCCATGATTCGCCAGGCATGCCGTATCGCGGATACCAGACCCGCTGAGCGACCGGTGATTGGCAGGATTCTGACCGCAGAATAGCGGGAAAAAGGCCTGCATTGCCGGTATCCTTGGCAGGCAGACAAAAACAACAAAAACGTTATTGCCGCAGCACAGGATCAAGGCAATAGAGGAAATTCCTTTCCTACCAATATCACGCGGGGTCTGACTCATGGCGGGTAGTTTCATTGGGCTTGCAGGCATGGCCGTTATCATCGGTATTGCCGTTCTTTTCTCCAGCAATCGAAAAGCGATTAATTTGCGTGTTGTAGGCGCAGCCTTTGCTTTGCAGATCAGTGTCGCTGCTTTCGTGCTTTACGTCGATGCTGGCAAACGAGCCATAGAAAGCCTGAGTATTGGCGTCCAGGCGGTGATCGACTATTCGAAAGCGGGCATTGGCATGGTGTTCGGGCCATTGGCGAATGTGCCGGAGGGACTGGTTTTTGCGATCAATGTTTTGCCTGTAATTATTTTCTTTTCTGCCCTGATATCTGTTCTGTACCACCTGAAAATTATGCAATGGGTAGTGAAGCTGGTCGGTGGCGCGTTGCGCTGGATTATCGGGACCGGCACGGTCGAATCACTTAATGCTGCCGCGAACGTATTCGTTGGCCAGACAGAGGCGCCGTTGGTGGTCAAGCCCTACCTTGGCAGGCTTACGGACGCACAATTTTTTGCTGTGATGGTGTCGGGCGTGGCATCTGTTGCCGGCACGGTACTCGCCGCTTACGTACTAATGGGCGCCGAAATGAAATATTTGCTGGCGGCGAGTTTCATGGCCGCACCGGGTGGTTTGCTGATGGCGAAGATTATCATGCCGGATGACCCTGACTCGCAGGCACCAGACGTCGACGAAGATATGAAAATGGAAGACAGCAAGCACGTCAATGTAATACTTGCCGCCGCTGTTGGCACGGCTGACGGATTGCGACTAGCTGTGAATATCGGTGCAATGCTGATTGCCTTCGTTGGACTGATCGCGTTATTCAACGGCCTCGTTGGCGGCTTGTTCTCTCTGGCTGGCATCGAAGGCGTTACGCTGGAACTCATACTCGGCAAGTTCTTCCAGCCACTTATGTACCTGTTAAGTGTGCCATGGGCTGAAGCACAAGCTGCAGGATCGCTGTTTGGAGAGAAGTTAATCCTCAACGAATTCGTTGCCTTCAGTCATATGAATACCGTCCTTGGTGGTATGAGTGAGAGAACTATCGCCATTGTGACTTTTTCACTTTGCGGATTTGCCAACCTGTCCTCGGTAGCGATTCTGCTTGGTGGTCTCGGCAGCCTGGTGCCGGAAAGGAAAGAACTGATTGCAAAATTCGGACTTAAGGCGGTTGCCGCAGGTTCTCTCTCCAACTTGATGAGTGCCGCGCTGGCGGGACTGTTGCTAACTTTCTGACAGACTTATCGTGACCAAACGTTCGATCATAATCGACTGCGATCCGGGTCAGGACGATGCCATAGCATTGTTGCTTGCGATGTCCTCCCCTGACGAGCTTGAAATTCTTGGCATAACGGCTGTTGCCGGCAATGTGCCGCTTGAGTTGACGGAGCGCAATGCGCGCCAGATTCGAGACCTCGGCAGGCGCAGCGACATTCCCGTATTTGCAGGTTGTGCGCGGCCAATGAAACGGGATCTCGTTACTGCCGAATATGTGCACGGCGTCACGGGCATTGACGGCATCGACATCGTCACACCAAATCTCCCGCTAGAGGATCTGCATGCTGTGGATTTTATTATTGAATCTCTGCATGCAGCCGATGACGAGTCCGTCACCCTCGTACCAATCGGCCCGCTCACAAACATTGGCACGGTTATTCAGAAAGACCCCGCCGTTCTCAAAAAAGTGAGAGAGATAGTCATCATGGGTGGCGCCATGCGAGAAGGCGGCAATCGTACACCGTCTGCTGAGTTCAATATTCTCGTTGACCCGCACGCTGCGGATATCGTATTTGGCTGTGGCCGACCCATTACCGTTATGGGGCTGGATGTCACACACCAGGTGCTGTCATCACCGCGACGCAGGGGCCGTATCAGGGCGATTGACAACGAGGCTGCGCGCGCAACAGTTGGCATGCTCGACTTTTTCAATCGCCATGACTCTATTAAGTATGGAACCCGCGGTGCGCCCTTACATGATCCGTGCACCATTGCGTACCTGTTGAAGCCGGAACTGTTTACGGGCAAGCACTGCAATATAAGCGTGGAGACACAATCCGAATTGACAATGGGCCATACGGCGGTTGATTTCTGGAATGTGACCGATCGTCCGAAAAACGCCACGTGGATGCATGCTGTCGACGCCGATGGATTTTATGAGTTGCTGATCGAGCGACTGGGCCGTTTCGAAGATGACTGAGCCACGATCAATAGTCGTTGTTGGTTCGGTGAATCTGGATATCGTCGCGACTGTTGACAAGTTGCCCGTCGCCGGTGAAACAGTCTCCGGTGCCGAATTGAACCGCTTTCCGGGTGGCAAGGGTGCGAACCAGGCGCTGGCAGCCAAACGCCTTGGCGCTGATGTCTCGTTGGTTGCCAGAGTCGGCGATGATGCGAATGCCGGAGAAGCGCTTGCTTTGCTGTCTTCAGGTGCAGTTGACTTGTCTGCCTGCGATCGCGATCCGACGGTGCCAACCGGAGTCGCGCTGATTGCGGTTTCTGCAGACGGAGAAAATCAGATCGTCGTTGCGCCGGGTGCGAATCGATTTCTGCGACCGGAGATGCTCAGCCTTCCCGGCGCGGATGCGCTTATCTGCCAGCTGGAGGTGCCGGTAGAGACGTTGCTGCATGCTGCGGAAACGTTCGATGGATTCTTCTGCATCAATCTTGCGCCTGCTATGGATGTACCGGCTGCTTTGATTCGGCGTGCTGACCTGCTGGTGGTCAATGAAACTGAAGCAGCGTTTTACGGGGACGCACTGGCACAGTGCGAAGGCCTGATCGCAACAACGTTCGGTGCCGGTGGCGCGGCGCTGAGTAAGGGTGGCGATGCGATTGCGAAAGCAAAACCACCGTTGATCGAAGCAATTGATACAACGGGTGCCGGTGATACTTTCACTGCAGCATTAACCCTCGCGCTGCTTGAGGATCAGGATATACAGGCTGCACTGGAGTTCGCTTGTGCGGCGGGGGCTGCTGCGGCGACCAAACAAGGGGCGCAGCCGTCGTTGCCATTTCGTGAGGATGTTGAGGCGTTAATAGATAATCCGTAGGAGCCCGCCCAGCGGGCGATCAAGCCGCGCCACACGCATCGATCCTCTATCGCCCGCTGGGCGGGCTCCTACATAATGTTCATGTGTGCTCGGCCATTCGCGGCTTTAGCCGCGAATAGGAATGACTTACGTCAGTCGAAAAGACGAAGGCAACAAGTCATCCACGGAGAAGCTTTCAATACCGCCATCCTCTCCAATCAGGAGAACGCGTGTATTTTCATCGGCAAATTCAACAATTTTCTGGCGGCAACCACCGCACGGTGTGCAGACTTCAATGTCCTTTTTTCCGCCGACCGCCGCAATAGCGACAATATTTTTTCCACCGCTGGCGATCATCGCACCGATTGCATTTGCCTCCGCACAGACCCCTTCGGGGAATGCGGCGTTTTCCACATTACATCCGCTGTGCACGTGCCCGGTATCATCCAGTAATGCGGCGCCAACGTGGTAGCCGGAGTAGGGTGCATGTGCATTTTGGCGAACCTTTTTCGCGGCATCGATGAGTGCCTGTTCATCGATTTTAGAATTAACCACACCCACCTCAGGCGTCCTTTCTCATCGGATTGTTCACGTGTGTCGTCCAGTTGGCTTTCTCTTTTCTGATCGGCTCGCCGGTGCGTGGATCAACGCCATCGGTCAATTGATGCATGGTAATGCAACTATCAACCGGGCAAACGCAGACGCACAGATTGCAGCCGACACATTCTTCATCGATAACCTCGAAGTGGCGCTCACCGTTTAAGCTATTTGTAATAGCCTGGTGAGATGTGTCTTCGCAGACGACATGGCAACGCCCGCACTTGATGCAAAGGTCCTGGTCGATGACGGCCTTTTCTATGTGGTTCAGGTTCAGGTACTGCCAGTCAGTCACGCTTGGCACTGCCTTACCGACCAGGTCACTGACATTCGACATGCCTTTTTCATCGAGGAAATTGCTCAGGCCGTCGGTCAGGTCGTCAATAATTTTGAAACCGTAGACCATGGCGGCCGTACAAACCTGCACATTCGATGCGCCGAGTGCGAGGAAATCAACTGCGTCTCGCCAATCGCCTATGCCACCAATTCCGGAAACGGGTAGTGCCGCAGTTTCCTTATTGCGGGCGATCTCGGCAACCATGTGTAAGGCAATCGGCTTGACTGCAGATCCGCAGTAGCCACCGTGCGAGCCCATGCCATCGGTGCTGGGATACATCGTCAAGGTGTCGTAATTGACGCGCATGATCGAGTTGATAGTGTTGATTAGTGATACAGCGTCCGCCCCGCCATCCTGCGCCGCCTGGGCGGGTGGCAGGATATTGCCGACGTTCGGTGTGAGTTTGACGATGACCGGCGTGGTTGCATATTTTTTGCACCACTCAGTTGCCATCTGTATGTATTCTGGCACCTGGCCAACAGCAGCGCCCATACCGCGTTCCGACATGCCATGTGGGCAACCAAAATTCAGTTCGAATCCGTCTGCACCGGTATCTTCGATTAGTGGTACATATTTGGCCCAGGTCTCTTCGCTCATCGGAAACATGACCGATACGATTACCGCCCGATCAGGCCAGTCCCTTTTTACCTGGCGAATCTCATCGAGGTTTATCTGTAACGGTCGATCGGTAATCAATTCAATATTGTTAAAGCCAATTACCCTGCGTTCGTTACTGTGCATCGTGCTATAGCGTGGTCCGCTGACATTGACGATTGGCGGATCTTCACCCAACGTCTTCCACACGACGCCACCCCAACCAGCTTCAAACGCCCGATTAACGTTGTAGGCCTTGTCCGTCGGCGGCGCTGAGGCCAGCCAGAACGGGTTCGGAGACTTGATGCCAAGAAATTCTGTTGTCAGATCTGCCATTGGTAGTGTCCGTTAGCCGCGCAAATACTGGTCGATCGATATTGCAGCGATTTTTCCATCCTGCACTGCGGAGACAGTCAGGTCATCATGCCCGGATATGCAATCGCCACCCGCCCAGACATCATCCAAAGACGTTTTTCGTTCTTCACTCACCAACAATTTGCCCCGCTCCTGTCCGATAGTGGTGGCAACATCGCCCAGTGTATCGCCGGCTATCGACTGGCCAACAGCTTTGAAGACGACGTCGGCATCCAGAGACCAGGTCTCACCGGTCGTGCAAAGTTTTCCGTCGGAATCGAATTCCGTCTTTTCGAATTCAACGCCGCTAACCCGGTCTGAGACCAGTAGTTTCTTAGGCGCGGCCCAATGCCTGATCGTTACACCACTGGTTTGTGCCAGCTCCTGCTCGTGATGGCTCGCACCCATTTGTTCCGGGCCGCGACGATAGACAATGTCGACAAACTCCGAGCCCAGTTGTTTGCTTTGTATTGCAACGTCAATCGCCGTCATTCCGCCGCCAATAACAATGACCCGTCGTCCTACAGGGAGTTCGCTCTTGTCTTTGGCCTGGCGCAGGTCGGCAATATAGTTGACGGCGTTCAACACACCTTCAACCTCCTCATTCGCTATGCCTAGCTTGTTGACTCCACCAAGACCGAAACCAAGAAACACCGCATCGAACTCCTTGCGTAACTCATCGAGCGTGATGTCTATACCCAGCGACATGCCGCCACGAACCTCGATGCCGCCGATA
This sequence comes from uncultured Woeseiaceae bacterium, assembly GCA_964403695.1. Lineage (GTDB taxonomy): Bacteria > Pseudomonadota > Gammaproteobacteria > Steroidobacterales > Woeseiaceae > SZUA-117. The sequence continues at coordinate 10,869 of CAYOHF010000060.1, forward strand.
CCAAGAATCCACTGAACTTCCTGTTGAGCAAAGTTATTAACTGCTTTGTAGGCGGCGATACCGTATTCATTCAAGCCGCCGAGCTTGCGGTCACGATTGAAAACGACGACGTCGTGGCCGAGGGTAGAGAGTCTGTGCGCGCACGATAACCCCGCCGGGCCACCGCCAACGATGGCTACTTTCTTGCCGGTTGATGGTGCACGTTCGAAAAGGGCGATATTGTTCTGCAGAATCGGGTCTGTCGCGTAACGCTGCAACAATCCGATATTCACAGGTTTATCCGTGTCGGTATTGCGCACACAAGCCTCTTCGCAAAGAATTTCAGTCGGGCAGACGCGCGCGCACATGCCACCCATAATGTTCTCGCTCAATATGGTGTGTGCAGATCCCTGAACATTGTCGCTACGGATTTTTTGTATGAATTGGGGAACGTCGATGCCTGTAGGGCAGGCAGTGGTACACGGGGCGTCGTAGCAAAAATAGCAGCGATCGGCTTCAACCAGCGCATCCGGGCGTGACAGTGGAGCGTGTTTGTCATGGAAATTCCGGGAAATTTCCTCGGTGGAAAGCCGTCCGGGCTGTATGTCTGCGCTACTCATTATTTTCGTCTAACCGCTGTTGGTTGTTTGTGCGCCTTGCGCTTACTGATGGCATCGTAATAACTGGCAAAAGGGGGTCGGTCGACATAGTTGCCTGCACCTCGTGTCACGTTCAGTTTACCATCGGCGTATACGACGTTGCCCTGGCTGACTGTGTGTGAGGCGCAACCTGTGACCGTCATGCCTTCGAAAATATTGTAGTCAATTTTTTGCTGATGTGTCTTCGCCGAAATCGTTTTTGTTGCAGCCGGATCCCAGACAACAATATCAGCATCTGCGCCAACCTCAATACTGCCCTTACGCGGGAAAACGTTAAAGATCTTTGCAGCGTTCGTTGATGTGATCGCGACAAACTCGTTCATCGTCAATCGCCCGGTGCTGACGCCGTTATGCCACAGGACTTCCATGCGATTTTCGATACCGGCGGTGCCATTTGGAATCAGGCGAAAGTCGTCCTTGCCGGCAGCCTTCTGGTCAGCGCAAAAACAACAGTGGTCTGTGGCGGTGGTTTGCAGGTTGCCCGATTGCAGACCGTGCCACAGTGCCTCCTGATGTTCTTTTGCGCGAAACGGCGGGCTCATCACGTGCGCCGCCGCGACCTCGAAATTTTCGTCTCTGTATACCGAATCGTCGATCAACAGATGACCTGCAAGACACTCGCCGTAGACACGCTGACCTTCGTTGCGGGCGCGGGTAATGGCTTCGAGCGACTGTCGACAGGAGTTGTGAACCAGGTAAAGCGGAACGCCCAGTACTTTCGCAATGCCTATGGCGCGATTCGCAGCTTCACCTTCTACCTCAGGCGGGCGCGACAAGGGGTGGCCTTCCGGGCCGGTGATGCCCATGTCGTAAATCTTTTGCTGCAGTTTATAGACCAGCTCGCCATTTTCGGCATGGCAGGTAACGATGGCGCCGAGTTCGATTGCTTTGGAGAAACTGTTAACGAGTATTTCGTCATCGGCCATGATGGCGCCCTTGTACGCCATGAAATGTTTGAAACTGTTGACGCCGTGTTTCTTGACCAGCGTTTCCATATCGGCGGCGACCGTATCGTCCCACCAGGTTATCGCAACATGGAATGTGTAATCGGCGACGGACTTTTCGGCCCATTCGCGCCATTGGTTGTAGGCTTCCAGAATATTCTGCTGCGGGCTCGGAATGACGAAGTCGATAATCATCGTCGTACCGCCGACGAGGCCTGCTGCAGTCCCGGTCTCAAAGTCTTCGCTGGCCACGGTTCCCATAAACGGCAACTGCATGTGTGTGTGCGGATCGATACCGCCTGGCATTACAAACTGGCCGCCAGCATCGACGACGTCTACGCCAACCGGTGCATCGAGACCTTCGCCAATGTCGATAATCTTCCCGCCATCGCAGAGAACATCTGCACGCCAGCTTTGTTCAGCAGTTACAACCGTTCCGCCTTTTATCAGGACCGCCATTTCAGGACCTCTTGTTTGTGTTATTCATAAGATAATAGATCAGACCGCCGAGTGTCGATCCGGTAAACCAGCCATAACTATAGAACCAATCGTGGAATACACTGCCGGCGCCTGTGATTATCGCGGTAATAGTCAGAAATACCGGGACCAGGAATGCGACAAAGCCCGACAGGTTCCACGCCGGATAACCGGCATCGTCTTTATACAATGCCAGCAGGTCGTATGACTGATTCCTGACCAGAAAATAATCGACGATCATGATACCGGCGATCGGGCCAAGCAGGCTCGAATAGCCGACCAGCCAGTTCGAGTACAGGCTTTCAAGGCTGACATCTGATTCCAGCCAGCCGAGTCTCTTCAGTAACTCCCAACTCATCAGCGCAATACCAATAAAGCCGGTGAGTAACACACCTTTGGTTTCGTTAATGTACTTCGGCGCTACGTTCTGGAAGCTGTTGGTCGGAGAGACGATGTTCGCTGCCGTGTTGGTCGAAATAGTTGCGACGACAATCATAAACATCGCCAACGCAACCCACCCTGTACTTTCAATCTTGCCGATCAGGTTGATCGGATCAGATATCGTTTCACCGACCAGGTCGAAGGAAGCTGCTGTGAGCAATACGCCAAGCCCGGAAAACAGGAACATTGTCAGCGGCAAGCCGATTATCTGACCCGCAATCTGGCTGCGCTGCGATCGGGCAAAGCGGCTGAAGTCGGGAATATTCAGTGACAACGTGGCCCAAAACCCGACCATTGCCGTCAGGGCGGCCATGAAGTAGTGGAAAACCGGTGCTCCCGCTGGTCGCGTTGCGGGGATCGCAAGAACTTCGCTCATAGAAACTTTAGGCAATGCCCAGAAAACAAGTCCCAGGGCAACAGCGAGCAGCAGCGGTGCGGCCAGGGTTTCAAGATGCTTGATTGCTTCGGAGCCGCGGATCACGACCATTATGTTGGCAACCCAGAATATAAAGAAGCCGATGACCTCGCCGGTACCACCCAACGCCGCCCAGCTTTCGAACATTGCGGAAAGCAAAAGATGAATCGCAATACCGCCAAACAGGGTTTGCACGCCGAACCAGCCGCAAGCGACGATCGCACGAACCAATGCCGGCACATTGGAACCAATAATGCCGAACGAGGAACGCAATACGACCGGGCAGGGAATGCCGTACCGGGTTCCCGGATAAGCATTCAAAGTAAGCGGGATAAGCACAACGATATTCGCGACGAAAATTGTCCACAGCGCCTCGGTGACTGACAAACCGAAATAGGCAGTCAGCACGCCACCCAACGTATACGTGGGCACACAGATCGCCATTCCGACCCAGAGTGACGCAACGTTCCAGCGCGACCAGGTTCTTTGCTCGGCCCTCGTTGGCGCGATGTCTTCGTTATAGCGGGGGCTATTCGCAATGTCTTCGCCGACGACGAGCTCGATGTGCTCACCGACGGTTCGCAGAGTGCTGTGTGCCTCCATAATGCTAGTAGTCGACCAGTGTGTCGTAGAGTTCGGGACGACGATCGCGGAAGAACTGCCAGGTATTGCGAACCTCTCTGATCATGTCGAGATCGATCTCATGGACCAGCAATTCATCCTCGCCATAGCTTGCTTGCGCTTCAATCTGGCCACGCGGATTGACGATATAACTGGAACCGTAAAACTCGCCCATCGCGTCGGCCCACGGTTCTTCCTTGCCGATACGATTGATCGCGCCGATGAACACGCCGTTGGCTGCCGCCGATGCGGGTTGCTCAAGTTCCCACAAGTACTTGCTCAAACCTGCAACAGTCGCGGATGGGTTGACGATATAGTCGGCACCGTTAAGCGCCAATGCACGCCAGCCTTCAGGAAAATGTCGGTCATAACAAATGTAGACGCCGAGATTCAGGTAAGCGGTTTCAAAAACCGGGTAACCCAGGTCGCCGGGTTTGAAGAAAAACTTCTCATAAAAGCCGGGTTCAACCTGTGGAATGTGCGTTTTGCGATACTTGCCCAGATAACTGCCATCGGCATCAATCACGGCGGCAGTGTTGTAGTAGACACCGGGCATTTCTTCTTCATAGATCGGCACAACAATGACCATGTTGTATTTTTTGGCATATTCCTGCATGAGCTTCGTAGTGTGCCCATCCGGAATACTCTCAGCCGCCGCATACCACTTGCGATCCTGGCTCGGGCAAAAATATGGCTGGGTAAATACTTCCTGAAAGCACAGAACCTGCACACCCTGTTTGCCAGCATCATCGATAAAAGGCGCGTGCGCCTCGAGCATGACATCCCGGATCTCGTCCGGAGTGGAATTGATGTCCGCTTTGAACGCCATCTGGATCAGTCCGCACTTTACTTTTGCCATCATGGGTCTCGCTTTTTGAGTTGTTATTGGCGGCGGATTACGGTCAGCGGCACCGCTGCAATGATGTAGTCACAGTTTAGCCGCAAGGCACGGGTTTTTCGACGGTTTTTGCCGTAAGTGGCCAAAATATGCACATTGCCTGGAACTACGTGTCAATCCTGTAGGAGCCCGCCGAGCGGGCGATTCTACGATGCTGATGCGTGTGAACAATCATTTATCGCCCGCAGGGCGGGCTCCTACATTACTAACCAGAATTGTAGGGGTCTACCCTGTGGGGGCGAGTGTTATCATTTAAAGGACGTCCACGAACGATGCATCGGGTTTGGCAGGACGTATCAGCCGGCACCCCAACAGGCATCAGACTGTTCCAGCGATGCTTCCCGGCTGGATTTTGTGGCAGGTTCCTCGCTGTATGGCGCTTCATTACGTCGTCTTACGCAGGGGATGAAACCGCTCAGGTCGTCGCCAAACAGCCAACCCAAGCCAGAACACGCTTTGGATGTTCAACCTGCGCGCAAGGACTGCTTTTTAGTAGTGACAAGTCGCGGTCCGGGGCCCGTTCCTACAGTATGCGTAAGCATTGCAGGAGCGGCTTCAGCCGCGAATTGTCAAACCTGCCACCCATAATGTAGGAGCAGGCGCCGATCTACGACCCAACAGAATTATTTGTCCGGCGTCACCGGATTTGAATTGCCGGCAACAAAGGGATACCGCGCAAAGAAATTCGGAACACCTTCCATCACGGTCTTTCTCAGGTTCTCACGAAACTTGTCTGTGATTTTGCCAACACCGACCGCTTCCCATACGAGCTGCTGCTTCTTGGCGTCTATAATGTCGATATTGAAGGTGCCTTCCGTATATTGTGAAACTCGCGTTTCAGTGCCGTATCCATAACCACCCCACGCACCATAGGCATTTCCACGGTAACCATAATAGCCACCCCCTCCGTATGGAGATCCCATTCCCATTCCCATTCCCGTAGAAGGCGACTGCGTAACCTTGGTCTTGTCCTGAATGTATGCATTGAAGTTAAGAAAAATGTCGGGGTTCGCGGATTTCGTGTAGCCGCGCTTTGTCATCTCAATTTCGATCGCTTCCATCATGTATTGTGAAAAGAGGCTTTCATAACCCTCGTAGTCAGGGCCGGCATCTTTAATGAAATCCCAGGTTTGGTAAGTACCAAAGTCGGTACCGGGATCGTAATCGCCAATGATACTTGCCTTGGACGCACACCCGGCAAGGCTTGCGAAGACCAACAGGATGACGGAGAGCCGAATTGTTGCGGTGATAGATTTGGACATGCAGAAGCCTCGATAGTGTTCTTGTTTATTAATGCATGGTACTACTTTGGCCAAGGTCTGACCAAACTCTGTCGCAGTAGCGAACCATCAATCGCCCGCTGGGCGGGCTCCTACAATTCTAATTAGTAATGTAGGAGCCCGCCCAGCGGGCGATTGCGACTATCTAAAGGACGTCCACGAACCGTGCATCGGGTTCGGCAAGACATACCAGCCGGCACCCCAATAGGCATCATACTGTTCCAGCAACGCTTCCCGGCTGGATTTTGTGGCAGGCTCCGCGTTGCATGGTGCAACATTGCGCCGTCTTACACAGGGGATGAAATCGCTCAGGTCGTCGCCAAAAAGCATGATCACGCGGTATTTTTTTGCGATCCAGTCACGTCTTATTTTCTTTTCCTTGCCCCAATGTTCTCGCTCGCCGGATAGTGAGACATTGCTCTCGTTAGCGGGCAGTCCGGCCTCAATGAGGTCCTGAATTACGACAGATTTCTGCGGGCACGGATCGTCTGTAGCGGCATTTGCTACGCAGGGTCGGTTGGTCGCGAAAAAGATCTCGACGCCTGATTGCCTGGCGAGCATCACAAAATCTGTCACACCCGGAACCGGTGTGGCGTCGTGTTGCATACTCCAGTCGTTGAGCTTCTTGTCCGTGAATGGTGCTTCGAAGGATTGCTGAAAATACGGGTTGGTCAGTGCCGTTTCATCGACATCGAAGATCACCGCTGGCGGCAGATCGTGTGCATCCTTTTGATCGGGCAGAGCACTCCAGCTGGTGTCTGCAATCAACCCTGGCAGGGCCAGCGTCGCCGCCCGATAGGCCTGGCGCGAAACGGCCCGATACTCTGCCGCGTCGCGCACCCAGACGATGGCCATATCAGGCTCATCAGCTACTTCAGGCTGTGTGCTACAGGCCGCGATCACACCGGTCAGGAAAACCAGTATTGCGCTGATTCCTATTCTCATTATCTCGCTACACGATTTATGGAACGGCAGGCAGATTATCACGTGATACAGCTGTGTAGCCACAGGTCTGCAGACCGCATAGGGAGCATCCACAATCGCAAATCGCAGCGCAAGCAGGCAGAATCGGGCCCCTTAATTGAGTCATCACCAACGAGACTGAGCATGCTTTTGAATCGTCGTTACTTTCTTCTATCAATAGTCTTTCTTGCTGCCTGTGCGAGTGTGGCGAGTCCGCCTGCCGATACCACCGCAAGCAATACGTTAACGTTTGTTCACCTGAACGACACCTATCGGGTCGATGCGGTGGAGGAGGGTCATCGTGGCGGCTTTGGTCGGATCGCTACAATCGTGCGGCAGCTGCAGAATGAAGGTCACGATGTGCGTATTTTGCACGGTGGCGATTTTTTGTACCCGTCGCTGGAAAGCCAGATATGGCATGGCGAGCAGATGGTAGAGGCGATGAATTTTCTCGATGCACTGGCGCCGATGTATGTTGTTCCGGGCAACCATGAATTCGATTCACGCACATCGGAGCATCTGATAGAAAGAGTTCGCGAGTCGAAATTCGACTGGCTGGGTGACAACCTTCGATTCGCGACCGGTGAGGCGGATGTTGACAGGAGTATGCAGACGGCATTCACGTTTACTGCCGATGGCAGGAAAGTTGGAATTTTCGCGTTGACGGTGCACCCTGATGACGGCGGCAACGTCCGCGACTACACACCCTTTGACGCCGTCGGTTACGTGGAGCGCGCAGAAAGCGTCATCAGGCAGCTGGAGGTCGAAGGGGTCGACCTGATCATTGGCCTGACACACCTGCATCTGAAAGATGATAAACAGATTGCCCTGTTAAAAGCCCGGCATCCCAAATTCATGTTTATCGTTGGCGGGCACGAACACGAAGTGCAGTTCGAACCCGGCGATGACGGCAATGCTGTCATCATGAAGGGTGCATCCAATGCGAGAACGGTCTGGCAAATCGATGTCAACTTCTCAGGCGCCGAGGTACAGGTTTCCGCAAAACAGATTGCTGTCGACGAATCGATTGCTCTTGATGTGGAGTATCAAAAGATTGCCGACAAATGGCGGGGGAAATTGCTGGCACTCATTCCGTTCCTGCCAAGCAAAATCGGCGAGGCCGCGTTGCCTCTGGATGGGCGGGAAGTTGCTATCAGAAATGGCGAAAGCAACTGGGGAAATTTCGTTGCTGACCAGATGAGAACGGCATTTCGTAACCCGCCGGCCGATCTCGCATTCGTCAACAGCGGCACCTTGCGCATTGACGATTTCATCGCTGAAGACATCACCTTCGAGGATGTCGGCCGTACCTTCGGCTTTTCATCATTTTTGCGTTACATGACGATAAATGGCGGTGATTTCCGTACGCTGCTCGAGGCCGGATATCGTGGTATCGGTCCAAGCAAAGGTTACTTTCCGCAAATTTCAGGATTTCGCATTTGTGTTGACCGCAGCAGGCCGGACGGGCAACGCATCGTGCAGATGCTGGTGCCTGTTGATGGCGGTGGCTGGCAGGAAATCGACCAACAAAGAGACTATTCAGTGGTCGCTCCGGACTATATTTATCGAGGTGGTGACGGATACGATTTCGGCAAGGCCCGCGATGTGTCCCGACCGGGCTCAGAATTAAAATACCTGGTACTGGATGGTGTCGTTCGCGCACAGGCCGCGGGAGAAAAAGTTGGCGTTGCAGTGGACTCTGATGTCGCACGCTTTGCAATTCTGCCGCAAGAAGCGGCTCGCTGTTTCGAATAGAATCGGGGGTCGAATCCACTGCTGTCCAATAAAGACAAATTTCCTGGCGGTGGGCTGAAGCATTGGCGCGATGGTCCGGTATTTTCGCGGACTTGGGAGATCGCCC
>CAYOHF010000061.1:0-19333 GCA_964403695.1 uncultured Woeseiaceae bacterium
CTGCCAGATATCTGTGGGAGCGGCTTTAGCCGCGAATGGCCGGGGCTCACTACGGACCCCGGCTATTCGCGGCTAAAGCCGCTCCCACAGTTTATGGTGGTCCCAAACTGTGCCGCTCCCACAGTTGGTTGTGGTCCCAAGCTGCGTCACACCAGCTCGCCTCTCGGCGCTGCGATCGTCTCTGAATTGTTTCTGCAATCCCACGCACTATTGGCGCTATCGTTGCACTATAGAACCAATAATGGTCCGATTATCTCACTGACGGCAAAAATGAATCTGCCGGATTTGGTTCATACGGCACTCCTGGAACGATTTTTCATAACGCCGCATCGTATTCCGGGAAAATTTTCCCAAGATACTTTTCGTTAGCGAGAGCTGAATCACAGACGCTTTGCAGAAATAGATCTAGAGTTTGTCGCACGCTGCCTAAGAAGCGCCACATCGCTGCGCTAAGGCGGCAACTGAGGCAGGACCGCTTACGAGAATTTACGTGCATGTGACGCCAGGGTTCGGAGTAACGATGGATCAGGACTTAAGACAGCAAATCAAGGACGCAACGGAGAAATCCGGGGCGAACCAGCTGGATTTCATCGCCTTGCTCAAGCTCGTCGATCAGCATTATGACAAAATGGAAGCGACGATTACCCAATCGCTGACCACTTCGCAGTCGCTCAAGGCACCAGGTTTGCAAGCCGCCAACACGCCGATCGAAATAATCTTCGACAGTGTTACCGAAGCACTCATGTCGGTGGGCGAAGATGGCACGATCAGAAACTGCAACAAGGTTTGCTCGCGCTATTTTGGCATTGCCAAAGACGATCTGATCGGCTCCCCAATATTCGACATACTGCCGGACGCAGTGGGCGCGCAGCTTGCGGACTACGTCGAACCATTCATGTCGAATCTGGACGATACGCGCGTCGATTTCAGTGGCGGAGAAGTGAACGCTGCAAGAAAAAATGGTGATACATTTTGCGCCGAAATCAACGCAAGCAGCCTGATGGCAGACGAAGAGAAAGTATTTGTCATCAGTTTGCGAGATGTTAGCGGCCGTAAAGAGGCCGAAAAGGCATTGCGCGAGAATGAAGAACGTTATCGTGCTCTGGTAGAGAATGCCCCGGAGGCGATCGTCGTATTCGATGTCGATAGTAATCGTTTTGTAGATGCCAACGAGAATGCCTGCCAATTATTCAATTTGTCCCGGGCGCGTTTGCTGAGCCTGGGTCCAAAGGCGGTTAGCCCAAGGATGCAACCGGATGGCTCACCTTCATTCGGTGTGCATCGTGGTTTTGTCGATCGGGCCCTGAATGGTGAGCATCCGGTCTTTGAATGGCAGCATCAGGATTCCGGCGGCAGTCAAATTCCCTGCGAAGTGCGTTTCAGCCGCTTGCCATCCACGGGTTGCAAGTTGCTCAGGGTAAGCATTACCGACATCTCGGATCGTAAGCGCAACGAACAGTTTACTTACGCACAAAACAAGATTCTCGAAATGATAGCCGCCGGTACGCCATTCGATCGAACGATGCTGGCGATATGTCGCTGCGCAGAAAAAATAGACAGCGGCATGAGCGCAGCCGTCATGCGCCTGGACATCAAAAACCAGACACTCAGCGTTGAACAAGCACCGAGCCTGCCAGAGAAGTTCAAAGTTGCCCTGGATTTCATCAGGGTCAATGCTGGAAGTATTGCCTGTGGTGCAGCTGTGTTTCAGAACAAGGAAAAAATAGTTGTAAATATTGCCGAAGACGCAGCCTGGACCAGCATTAGCTCGCTTGCCCGAAGTTACAACATTCACTCAGCCTGGTCGTTTCCCGTATACGGTGCGGCGGGGCGCATTATTGGCACTCTGGATGCGTATCTCGACCAGCCACGTGAACCGACGACCGATGAACTCGACAAGCTCGCACGGATGGCACGCCTGGCCGGCATTGCTATCAAGCGCCAACTTGATGAAGAAAAATTGCTTAGCAGTGAATCCCGATATCGCGGCCTGTTCGAAAACGTGGTTGATGGCGTCTATATAGCATCACGGGATGGTGAAATTATCACTGTCAATCCGGCGTTGGTTGAGATGCTTGGTTACGATAGCGTGGAGGACCTGAAAAGCGCAGGTCGCACGACTGTGCTTTACGTCAACCCAATCGATCGGGAGCGTGCATTTGCCCGCCTGGAATCTGAGGGTGTCGTCAAAAATTTCGAGTACCGGCTGCGGCGTAAAGACGGCGGCGAGATCGTCGTCCTTGAGAATTCACGAGCGGTCTATGGCGACGACGGTGAAATAGTCGCCCACGAGGGCACGATCACCGACATCACCGAACGCAAGCAGGCAGAGACGCGCGTATTCGAGGAAAAGGAACGTGCGCAAGTGACGTTGCAATCGATTGGTGATGGCGTTATTACAACTGATGCAAAAGGTTTTATTGACTATATAAATCCGGTTGCGCAAGAGCTGATCGGCATGGATATGCGCGGTGTGCGCGGTCAGCCAATTGACGAGATCATGACGATCATCAATGAGAATACGCGTGCGGCTGTCGACAATCCGGTGACACGCTGCCTGAGTGAAGGTCGCGTGATCACCCTGGCCGAAAATTCGGTGCTTATCACCCGTGAAGGCGACGAGGTACCGATTCAGGATTCAGCGGCGCCAATTCGCGACCGGATCGGGAATATTATTGGATCTGTCATGGTGTTTCATGACGTCAGCAAAGAATCACGGTTATTCAGGCAGCTTTCTTACCAGGCCTCGCATGACGCACTGACCGGCCTTATCAATCGCAATGAGTTTGAAAACTGCCTGGTTTCGTCTCTGGATAGCGCGCACAACAACCCGGATCATTCGCATGCGCTGCTCTATCTCGATCTGGATCAGTTCAAGGTTGTTAACGATACATTTGGTCACATTGCTGGCGATGAATTGCTGCGCCAGATTGCTGAACTGGTAAAAGCCAATATTCGCTCCACCGACATTGTTGCCCGCCTTGGCGGAGACGAATTCGGCATCCTTTTGGAACGTTGCACAGAGGAACGTGCGGTGGAAGTCGCGGAAGCAATTCGCGGTGCCGTCGAGGCTCATCGGTTTACCTGGCAGGAATCATTTACCGTTGCACGCTGTTCCATCGGTGTCGTTATGATCTCGCAGGAATGCCCTGACGTTGCGAGCGTCATGAGCTCAGCAGACGTTGCCTGCTATTCCGCTAAGGACATGGGCCGTAACCAGGTTCACCTTTACCAGGACAGTGATGCATCGATGCGTCACGAAGAAATGAAGTGGGTATCGCGTATTACGAACGCAGTTGAAGAAAATCGTCTTGAGCTGTTCTACCAACCGATCATCGGTATTGGCAAGGATAACGCGAATTCCAGGGGTCACTACGAATTGCTCTTACGGATGCGTGATGAGAATGGCAACATTGTCAACCCGGATCAATTCATTCCGGCAGCGGAACGTTACAACCTGATGTCGACACTCGATCGTTGGGTTATTCATGAAGCCTTGTCGCAACTTGCTGATCGCAACCCTGAATCGAAGACAGCGCATTTCACCTTGGCTATTAATCTGTCCGGTACATCTTTGAGTGAAGACCGGTTCCTGGATTTCGTTGTTGACGAACTGGAAAAACAACAATTGCCGGAAGGTGCAATATGTTTCGAGATTACCGAGACAGCAGCCATCTCTAACCTGTCCCGAGTTATTCACTTCATGCAGTCCCTTAAGAAACTGGGTTGCAAGTTCTCCCTGGACGACTTCGGCAGTGGACTCTCGTCATTTACCTATTTGAAGAACCTGCCAGTCGACTACCTGAAGATTGACGGCCAGTTTATTCGCAATGTCGCAGAAGACAGCGTCGATGAAAGCATGGTGAAGGCTATTAACGAAGTGGGCCGTGCAATGGGAATCGAGACGATAGCCGAGCGCGTGGAAACCAAGGAAGTTCTTGATAAGCTTAGTGAATTGGGTATTGAGTACGCTCAAGGCTACTATATCGCCAGGCCGACTTCGGTAAAGACATTCGAGCCGTGGGGAGACCAGGGCGTTTCATCGTTGCTCGCATAGGTGCCTCTCGCGCTGAATACTAAGTTCGTTTCCCTCTCCTTAGTCTAGGTAGATGTCACAACATTGACAGACGCCACGCCCGGCGGTGATGGGTTACACTATTATCTGTATTCTTACCTGCCAAACAACATATGCCCACAGAAGGCACTGACAATAATTTGACGCCAGAGTCGTTACTTGCAAGCGACGAACCGCCGCCGTTCGTCGTCATGAATCCGCATGCGATCCAACCCGTTTTGCTGGTATGCGACCATGCAAGTCGTCGTTTTCCAAAATCACTGGGCACAATGGGAATAGATCCGGTGGCCAGGCGGTGCCATCTTGCCATTGATATCGGTGCCGGTGCCCTGACCGAATCCATTGCCGAGAATATCGGCGTTACCGCCGTTTTGTGCCAGTACTCAAGATTGATCATTGACTGCAACCGGCAGTTGATGGATCCAGGTGCATTCCTTGAGTTTGGTGACGGTATCGTCATCAAGGGAAATCGCAATCTGCATACGCAAGAGAAGAAATTACGCGAGCAGGAAATTTACTGGCCGTATCACGGAGCGATCGAAGCGCAGATCAAGCGTCTTCATGTGCCTGAGATCGCGCCTGTATTTGTGTCGATTCACAGCTTTACACCGGTGATGAATGGCGAATCCAGAGCCGTTGAGATGGGTGTGTTATGGGACACCGATCGCATCACGGCTAAAATTTTCATAAATGATTTTCGCCAGGCGGGCTACCACGTTGGTGACAATGAACCGTATTCAGGTAAAGCGCCGCAGGATTTCACGATCGATCGCCATGCAGAAGCAATCGGCATTCCGCACATTGGTATAGAAATTCGTCAGGATCTGATCGATAACGAAGAAGGTGTGGCCAGGATCAGCGGGTTGATGTCGTCTATTATTGATTCCATACCCGCACGATTACGACCGACTGACCTCAGCTCAAGACAGCCAAAAATTCAGGCTTAGCTCAGGCGACCTTTAGTACAATGCAATTGGCGAGGAGGGGCAGCAAGTGACGCATAACGAACCACAATTCACTTTGGGCGTCGAAGAAGAATACCTGTTGGTCGACAAAGAGACGCGCGGCCTGGTCGTGGATCCACCCGAATCACTGATTGGCGAGTGCGAAGAACTGCTTGGCGGTCAGGTGACGCGGGAATTGCTCCGCTCACAGATCGAGATTGGCACCAAGATTTGCAAGAACGTACAGGAGGTGCGAGAAGAACTCGTGCACCTCAGAAAAACGATTATCGAAGTGGCGGGTCGGCATGGTCTTGCACCGATCGCATCATCGACCCATCCGTTTAGCCGCTGGTCAGAGCAGAAACAAACACAAAAGGATCGTTACGAATCGCTGACCGCAGAAATGCAGGGTACGGCACGGCGGCTGGTTATCTGCGGTATGCACGTGCATGTCGGTATCAACGACAATGCGCTGCGTATCGATCTGATGAACCAGATGGCGTACTTTTTGCCGCACCTGCTTGCATTGTCGTGTTCTTCGCCATTTTGGGAGGGCCGCGACACGGGACTGAAAAGTTATCGGTTAACTATTTTTGATGCATTGCCACGTACCGGTTTGCCGGAAAAATTTCAAAGTTACGCGGAGTACGAACGGCACGTAGATATTCTGATCAAAGCCGGCCTGATCGAAGACTCAACAAAGATCTGGTGGGATTTGCGGCCCAGCGCGAAGTTTCCGACACTCGAGACTCGCGTGATGGATGTTTGTACTCGGTTGGACGACGCGGTCGCACTCACTGCTCTACTGGTCTGCATCCTGCGCATGCTTTATCGCCTGCGCCTGGCCAACCAGCGCTGGAGAACCTACACACCAATGCTGCTAAATGAAAATCGCTGGCGGGCGATGCGCTATAGTTTTGACGAGGGCCTGATCGACTTCGCGAAGGGTGTTGTAGCTCCGTTCGACGGTCTGCTCGACGAAATACTGTCCATGACGTCTGACGATGCCGAGGCGCTTGGTTGCGAAGCGGAGATAGGGTCTGTGCGCGAAATTATGAGCCGGGGCACGAGTGCGCACCGCCAGTTAAAGACGCACGAGCTTGCCGTGGCGGCCGGTGCCAGCCACGAGGAAGCACTCAAGGCAGTGGTCGATACGCTTATCGCCGATACCGCCGAGGGACTGTAAGAAACCTCCATAAACGAGCTCGTGTGGGAGCGGCAGTCTAAACTATTGCATTTGGTCGTCGCGTCCAGATAAACATGAGAGCGAGGGCGCCGCGATTTTAGTCCGGAGTTGGCACAGCCCAATCGCGCCAGGATGGCGCTCCCACATCGCTGTAACCCTTTATTAGCGCCGAAAACGTGATGTACAGCGTGTTTCCATAATAAGGAATGCGGCACATGTCGCAGCAAATATGGCGCCGGGTCGCTACGATCTCAGGATGTGTGTTCATGCCATATGTAGTAAATTCGGAGCAATACTGTGATCGAGTGGATCGGTCTCGCGTTGCCCGGCGTGTTCGGTATGGCTGCCGTACTGTACCTCTGGCTGGCTGTCAGGGTTTCACGCGCCTCGAGCGAATCATCGAACCATGCGATCAGCTATTTCCTGTTCCTGATTGGCACAATGATCGCCGGCAGCGCATTCACTTATGGCTCAACCGATGCCAACATTCACGGTATTGGCAGAACCCTGGCGTTCTTTAGCGCAGGCTTTCTGCCGGTCGTTCTATACAGTATTTACCGTGAATTCACGGTGGGTCGGCCGCACTCCCTTGTCCTGGCAGTGTTGTCGATTATCCCTGTGATTACGACCGGGCTTGCGATGACCAACCCGATACATCACATGATGTGGGAAACCGTCGTTGTCGACGGGGTGACGCAGTTTACTAATGTTAACGAGCATACTTGGTTCAATCGCGTGCACGCTCCATTCGCCTACGGTCTGTTTGGATTTTCGATCATTGCTTTGGCGGGAAGACTGCCAACCATTGCTCTGGCTCATCGTAAGAAAGTAGTTCTGTTCCTGATCTGCGCGCTGCTTCCTTTCGCGGTCAGCATCGCAAATACGATTTTGAAGATCGGGCCCATAACGTTTCCGTTTACGTCGCTGACGCTGGTTGTTCTGCTGCCACTTTACGGGTGGGCAACACTGAGCTTACGCGTTTACGAATTCAGTCCGCTGGCGTACCAGACCTTATTTGATCATGTGCGTGACCCGATTATCGTGCTCGACAGAGCCCAACGAATTATCAGCGCGAATCGGCCCGCACAACAGCTACTCAAATCGGAAGAAAGCAAACTAATTGGACAGAAACTCTGGGAGGACCTGCCCGAGGCACAGGCGATCCTTGATCACGGCAAGGACCGGGACCTGACACAAACGGTTCGAATGGATTCAGATCTCTACTACGAACTGAATAGTGCACCGCTTATCGGTCCCTCGGGACAAAACCAGGGAACGGTTGTTGTGTGTCGCGACGTCAGCGAGCGCAAACAGACATTGCGGGCGCTGGCTGACAGTGAGCATTTGATTCGTTCTCTCGTGGAGACCTCATCTAACGGTATATTGCGTTTTGCGAAGGACGCTCGCGAAAGCATCGGTAGTGGACGCTTTCGTTGCACGTTCGCCAATCGATCTGCCGAGAAATTCCTGCAAAGTGGCAACGGCAGACTGGTCGGGATGCCGCTGGACAAACTCTATCTGCTGGAACCCGAAAAGCTGGTAAGCCAATTTGGCGATGATTCCACGCCGATGACCAACCTGAGTTACGAAACAGAGATTGAAACGGGTCAAGGGACTGCCTGGCTGCGAGTCATTGGTGAGCCGGTTGGACGTGACTTTTCGGTAACACTTATCGATATTACACAGCGCAAGCGCAACGAAACCAAGATCCTTGCGGATGCCCTGCGTGATCCATTGACCGGTGTGCTGAATCGGCGTGGTTTCGAGAAAGAAGCGCATGCAAGCATCGCTGAGCACGAGCAGGGCGCGGTGCTGTACCTGGATCTCAATCAATTCAAGTCGGTCAATGACCGATTTGGTCATCAGGCAGGCGATGCGTTGCTAAAGGCCTTTGGCCACCGCCTGGAATTTTGTCTCCGACCCGAGGATATTCTGGCAAGGCTCGGTGGCGACGAATTTGCCATCGTTCTGCCTGGCGTGAGCGTCGATGGTGCGAAACATGTTGCCGAGCGTCTGGTTGAGACCGCTTTTGCGGCTTACATCATCCAGGGTCAGGAGATCGAGTGTGCTGCGAGCATAGGAATCGCCCTTATGCCGGAACACGGTGCCGACCTGTGGCACCTTATCAGCGTCGCGGACCAGGCGATGTACAACGTCAAGCAGATCAGCCAGGACGATGCAGCCAATGACAGGGCAGCCTATGTGAAGGCCGCAATAGCTTCCTGATATTGTAGTAAATCCATATATCGAGTAATGTCGATATATGGATGTAAATATCGCACTTGAAACATTTGCGGCACTTTCTCAGGAAACCCGCCTTTGGGCGTTTCGCATCCTGGTTCAGGCAGGACCAGCAGGCCTTTCTGCCGGCGACGTCGCCGACGCACTGGGTAGTCGCCAAAACACGATGTCCAGCCACCTCAAACAGCTCAACACCTGCGGTTTGATCGATAGCAGGCGCGATGGGCGACAGGTCATCTACAGCGCTAATTACGAAACCGTTAAATCACTGGTGTTTTTCCTCATGGAAGATTGTTGCGCGGGCAATGCCGGATTCTGCCAGCCCGTGGCGAAGTCCTGTGCAAGCAACCCGGACGCTGGTGAAACAGCGGTAACGTTCAACAATTGATACAGGAATTTCGAAATCGAAACGATTTCATGTCAGCTTGTCAGTGCAGGATTTGCAACGGTCAGTCGACTTTTATACGACGTTGCAGGTGAGGCATTTGCTATACACGGGGAAATCGCCCACTACGGCGCTGATGTCTTAGCGGAACAAAGCGTCAGGCAACTCACCGCAGTGGCTGACTTATTGGAGTGCTGCAAAACCGCAGCAGATGCCAGCTGTTGCCAGTGATCCTCACACTGCCTTGAATTATTCCGTCACTGAGTTATGCGATGCAGCGTTTACTGGACGTCATAAACGACGACTTCGAGGACGAGCGGGTCGACAGTATCGAATATTCCAATATGCACGACAGTACCAGCGCTCAGATCCAGTATGATCGGTACGGCAATAGGCTCTTTACCAAAGAACCCGGTTAGGGTCAGTTCTCGCATCCCGTCGATCACCAGGACAAAACCGGTATCCAGCTGCGTGGTTAAGCCGAGAACGCGCGGCAGGGCATCATTAACATCGGTTCCAGGATCTTCAAGGTAGATATCCACGGCTGGATAATTCACTGCGAAATTAGCAATTCTTATAATTGGGAACGTCGACACAGGCCGGCCGTCTTCAATCAACACATTGAGGAATACGTTGCCAGGCGAGCCTGATAGCACGAGCGTACGTTTCGAGCCCGGTACGGTAATAATATCGTTGCTCAGGATTTCTGCGCCGGGGTTGCCCACCGCGGTAAGCTTAAGGTTGGTTAAGCCGATGGCGGTTTCTTCAAAAACTGATAATTGCTGGAAGCCAACGTCCGGGAATATCAGGTTGTTAAAGTCCAGGTCGAAATAACCATCGACATTCTCAACACCGAACGCCGAGTGCAACAGGCGAACTTGCGAAGGGTAATTCGGATCTGCAATATTTATGGATGCGCCGTTGGACCCAATCAGGTTTACGGCAATCGGACCAAGATGCGACGGGTCGGGATCAAATATCGCAAATATGGGGCGGTTTTGCGCAACTAGCGTGATCGTTGAAGAGCTAAACAGGATTGTTGACGGGTCGCCCGGTGGGGTAAGGATTAATTCGTACTCACCTTGCTCGTACTCGGTAATTGGCAACCTTTCGCCATTGACGAGTGAGCCAATCGCGCCGCCGAGAATGGGTGTGGTTCCAAGCGGTGCGAAATAAAGATCAACCTCCCCCAGCGCAGGAGACAGGTGGGTGAAAATGGCCTCCAATACTGTTTCCGTGTCTGTCCACTCACGTTTCGGATCGTCCCAGCGGATGATCGAAGGATTATCCAGTGTGCCGGTCAAGATCACCGTGTACTCAATATCGGTAATTACATCAATGAACTCGGTCGCGATTCGGTCAGATTCAGCGACTCCTGGTCGAATCAGGTCAAAATTAAAATTGTATGAAAGGTTATCCCACGCATTCAGACTGGTTGTCTCTTTGAAGGCAACGGCGCCAAGCGTGCGTTCTTCGATGAGAAAAAATAATTCCGGCGCGTCAACGATGGAATTGATGCCACGAATATCCCCTTGTCCAGTGGCCACCACGCGCGTGCTCTCGGAACAACCACTGCCTAAAGCAATGGTCAGGATCAGCAAAATGCCGGAAATAAGGCGGCGAATTGGTTTTGACATACTTATCTTGTTCACTTTTGGGGTCCTGCTGTTACGACCAGCATTTTGCACGCATGTTTCGTCGTCAACAAAAAATCTACAACTATCTGGTTCTATAGAGGTATATGGGTGTTAAGAATTCCCGGATCAGCCCGTAGCCCGGTAACCATAGACAGATTTAACCTCAAGAAACTCGTCCATTCCATGAGCACCCCATTCGCGGCCATTACCGGATTGCTTGTAACCACCGAAAGGCGCCAGCGCATCCAGTGAGGCATCATTAATGTGCACCATGCCGGCACGCATCTTTGCAGCGACCGCCCGGGCGCGCGGCAAATCGCCGGACGAGACGTAGGCAGATAAACCATAAGGCGTATCGTTTGCGATTCTAACGGCGTCGTCTTCATCCTCGTAGGGAATGATAGTCAGGACCGGTCCGAAAATCTCTTCCCGAGCAATGGACATCTCATTGGTTGCGTCGGAAAAGACGGTCGGTTTAACGTAGTAACCCTTGTCCAGGCCTTCCGGTCGGCCGGTGCCACCGGTGACCAGCGTCGCACCCTCATCGATGCCTTTTTGAATCAGGTCCTGAATTTTGCTCCATTGTACGTCCGAGACGACCGGGCCCATGCGGGTGTTTTCACCCTGTGGATCACCGGGCGTGGTTGACTCAGCCCGTTTAGCCGCGATCTGGGCGGCTTCTGCCAGGCGTGCTTTGGGTACCAGCATGCGTGTTGGCGCATTGCAGGACTGACCGGTGTTGTCGAAACAATTACTGGCGCCACGTGCTATCGCTTTATCGAAATCGGCATCGTCGAGAATGATGTTCGCGGATTTGCCGCCAAGCTCCTGAGCCACTCGTTTTACCGTCGGTG
Source organism: uncultured Woeseiaceae bacterium (assembly GCA_964403695.1). Taxonomy (GTDB): domain Bacteria; phylum Pseudomonadota; class Gammaproteobacteria; order Steroidobacterales; family Woeseiaceae; genus SZUA-117. The sequence goes on from CAYOHF010000061.1 coordinate 11,323, forward strand.
CGGCGTTCTGTGCGACGGCAACACCGGCGCGCGTTGAACCCGTGAACGAGACCATGGCGATGTCGGGATGGCCACTCAATGCTGCACCAACCGTCGGTCCGTCACCATTAACCAGATTAAACACGCCAGCTGGTACGCCCGCATCATGCAGGATTTCAGCGAAGATCATTGCATCGAAAGGCGCAATTTCACTGGGTTTCAGCACCATTGTGCAACCTGCGGCCAGTGCCGGCGCAACTTTGACGGCGATCTGATTTATTGGCCAGTTCCATGGCGTAATCAGCGCGCAGACGCCAATGGGTTCTTTGACGATTTGCGTTGTGCCATGCTGTTCTTCGAACTCATAGGTCTTCAGGACGTCTATAGCTGCCTGAATATGCTGCGGGCCGCTTGCCGCCTGTGCGTATTTCGCGAGTTTCCAGGGGGCGCCCATCTCTTCCATGATGGCAGTTGCGATCTCGTCGTGACGTGTGGCGTAGATCTCGAGTATCTTTTCCAGCAGCGCAATGCGTTCCTCGCGGGTCGTTTTTGCAAAGTCTGCAGCGGCCCGGTTAGCGGCTGCAACGGCCTTGTCGACGTCTTGAGCTGAGCCGAGGCTGATGCTTCCGCAGACTGCTTCGGTGGCGGGGTTGATGACCTCGAAAGGGTTTGCTGTAACGGGGTCTACCCATTCACCATCGATATAAAATTTAAGCATTTCACGCATTTGCTGGTCCTCATTGTCCGGCGCCATTTGTGTATAGCCAAGTGCAACCACACTGGCGACCGCGGATCATAGCGCAATCGGGCTCTATTGGGGGTCCGAATGACAACAAAAGTGCTGTAAATGCCGCGCCGGGCTGCTGAATAGATGGTGTAATTGCCGTCTAGATTATAGGGGGCGGCAAGGCCCGGAATTCAGGCGCAAAACATGAGCAAAGATATCGTCTCTATCATGACCGAAATAGTTGGCCCGGCTGACGTCCTTACCGGCAGCGCCGCGACTGAGCGCGTATCGGTCTGGGAAACTCATCAGCCTTGTCATGCAAAGGCCATCGTTCGACCTTCTACCACGGCGCAGGTTGCTGCGATCATGAAAGCCTGCCATGAAAATGATCAAAGTATCGTTCCGTACGGTGGCCTGACGAATCTCGTGCAGGGCTGTAAAACGACCCCCGACGATATCGCGTTGTCCTTTGAAAAGATGAACGTCATCGAGGAGATCGACACGATCGCACACACGATGACCGTTCAGGCGGGCGTAACGATGCAAACGGCGCAGGAAAAAGCCGATGCTGAAAATTTATTTTTTCCTGTCGATATCGGTGCGCGGGATACGTGCATGCTTGGCGGAAATGTGTCCTCGAATGCCGGCGGCACGAAAGTCATTCGCTACGGCATGATGCGTGACTCGGTGCTGGGCCTTGAAGCTGTACTGGCAGATGGCACGATCCTGTCTTCAATGAATCGATACATTAAAAACAATTCGGGTTTCGACCTGAAACATCTTTTTATTGGCACGGAGGGTGTGCTTGGTTTAATTACGAGAATTGTTGTTCGACTAAGCGTCAAACCGCAGACGCACAACGTTGCTTTGGTTGCTTGCGACGACTACGAGAAAGTCGTCGCGGTGCTGAACAAAGCGAAAGAATTGCTCGGCAGTTCGTTGTGTGGATTTGAAGTTATGTGGGACAGTTTTTACAGCAAAGTGACCCAGCCCGTTGGCAAGTTACCGTCGCCATTGCAGGAGGAATATCCTTATTACGCCATCATCGAAGCGATGGGCAATCAGCCTGGAGCCGATGATGCTAATTTCGAAGCTTCTTTGGCCAATATGTTCGACAGTAACTTGATCGTTGATGGCGTAATTGCGAAGTCAGCGAAAGAACGTGATGCCATCTGGGCAATCCGCGGTGAGGTTGAGTGGCTGGTTAAGGATTGTTATAACTTCGACGTCAGTTTACGCGTTGTTGATGTTGGCCAGTACGTGGATACGATCATTGCGCGTATCCGGGCTGACATTCCTGATGTGCTGGTCGCCGCATTCGGTCATCTGGGCGACAACAATATCCATGTATCTGTTTTGTGTGAGGGTAATAAGTCGACGCATGCACGGACTATCGAAAAACACATCTACGAGTCGCTGGTGCCATTTGGCGGCGCCATATCCGCGGAGCACGGTATTGGGCTGGAGAAAAAGCCGTACTTGTCGATTAGCCGAACTGCCGAAGAGATCGCTCTGATGCAAACCCTGAAACGCTCGCTGGATCCGAAGAACCTGCTGAACCCAGGCAAGGTCATCGATATCGACCAGGTATAGTTATCCATACTCACCCTAATCGCTGTGTCGTTCCGTCCTAAGTCTCAGATCTCTGCGAGCGCCAGCAAACCTCTTCCACTCCAGTAATATAACGCTTTGAAGTTGCTTGGTATCAATCGTTGCAGAATCATTTGAAATTAGTGAAATAGGGCATGAAATACTGCACGAATAGTGCTATTGATGGTGATGAACGCAACAACAATGAGCATTTTCAACAAGATATAGACGATTTACATGTATCAGAAACATTTCCAGTTTAAGCGCAAACCGTTCGAGCAGCTTCCGGATCCGGCATTTCTTTTTATGACGGACCAGCATGATGAAGCGCTTACTCGGATGCAGTTCGCGCTCGCCATCAACGACAGTTTGATGATCATTACGGGTGATGTCGGTTCCGGCAAAACGACGCTGGTCAGAAAAATGCTCTCGGAATTGCCGGCGGATCTCACATTGGCGTTCATTACTCACACGCGTGTAAACGGTGTTGAGCTTCTCCAGTCTATACTCGCTGAATTCGGCATACGACCATTCGACATGGGCAAGATAGAGTTGCTGACTGAGTTGCGGCAGTTCATCGAATTGCAACATGCCGAAGGAAAAAGGGTTGTCATCGTCGTCGATGAAGCGCAGAACCTGGGTATCGACACACTTGAAGAGCTGCGCCTATTGACTTGTCTCGACAGTGTTGAGGAAAAAGCCCTTAACATTATCCTCATTGGCCAGCCGCAGTTGTCTCAGTTGATTGATTCGCCGGATCTTGAGCAACTTAGACAGCGGTGCAGATTACGCTTTCATTTGCACCGCCTGTCGGCAAAGCAAACCAGCGAATATATCCAGCATCGGATGAAGATTGCGATGGGGCATGACACCGGTATATTTGACGTCCTCGCGGAGAGATTGATCTATGAAAACGCGCGTGGCGTGCCGAGACTCATCAATACACTTTGCGATACCGCACTGATGATGGCGTGTCTGGCCGATAAACAGGAAGTCGGCAAAGCAGAAATCGACGAGGCGTTGGCTGAGCTTGGGTGGTCAGTTGCAGATACAGGATCATTCCCTATCTACTCTGATGACGAATCGGGAATCCGCTGGAGCGCGACCCTGACATTGATCAAGGACAATGAGGTTCTCGGGGATTACGACTTACAGGAATCAAGTTACATCATTGGCCGGGCAGATGACTGCAGCATTCATATCGATAGCAAGTACTTGAGTCGACATCACGCGTTAGTCAGTCGGACTGGCTCCGAATGGGCTATCGCCGACCTGCGCAGTACGAACGGAGTTCGCGTTAATGGCAAACGCACCCAGGTGCAGGCTCTTGATAATGGTGATGTCATTGCAATCGGAGTCCATCACTTGATGTTTCGCCTGACAGAAGAGCGGTCAACGCCGGTCGACATTGGAACCGGAAGTTTCTCGTCGTCGGAATTGGCCGAGACATTTGTCATCGTTGACGAAACGGTAATTAGTGGTTCCAAGGACTAGCAGTGCACGGCGGTTCAACGTTCAGTACGATTTAAAACGCCAGATAACTTCGCAGCGCCTGCTTGACGCTGGAAAGGCTAAAAGAACCTATCAGGATCGTTAGCCATCAGGCAATTTGTGTGCGGAGTGGCCTTCCTACGCCGAACCCTGCTTTCTTGCCTGCGCTATACAATTCCGTGCCTTATGCCGACCCAGATCGATCATCTCAGCGGCCCGATCAAACTCTAACGTGCCGCAGGCGTTGCGCGGAATCTCGATGGTCACATCGGGTGGATATGCCGCAAGTTTTTGCCGCGCGATAGTGCTTTGCATTGCGTCAAACGCCATATTCGCTACGTCGTAGATACCCCAGTCTTTTTGATCCTGATCGCTTGAATCTGTTTGCCACTGATCGATATAGCGTTGAATGCTTTTACGAAACGGCGATAGCTCCGATTCTGCGGGCGGCCCTGCGACTTTTTTTGCCAGTGACAGATCCAGGGGGCCGCCCAGGTTCACTGCCAGTGTCACGTCGGTGTCATCGTCGAAGGTTGGCGCAATTGGCACGGGGTTAAGAACACCACCATCAATCAAGTGCGTTTGTTTGTAGCGAACCGGCGTAAAAAACATGGGCAGTGAAATAGACGCTCTTATGGCATCAAACAAGCGACCACTATTAATCCATACCTCTTTTTCATTTTCAATATCAGCAGCAACCGCGGTAAACGGAATCGGTAACTCTTCGATAGTTTTGTCTCCGACCAGGTCAATCAATGTGTTGATGATCTTGTCACCCTTAACCAGGCCGTATTTACCCCATGACAAGTCCAGTAACGCCACGATATTTATTTTGTCGATAGCGCGAATCCAGTGCTCGAATTCGTCGAGTTTTCCGGCTGCATAGATTCCGCCGATCAGCGCGCCGATGGAGCAGCCCGATATTGCAGCGATTTGAAAGCCGTTTGCCTCTATTTCGCGAATAACACCAATGTGCGCAAGGCCCCTTGCACCACCGCTGCCGAGAACAAGTGAAATGGTTTTTCCGTTGTTTGCTGCCATATCTATTTAGGGTGTCGCATCAATTGAGGTGGTGCCGATTCTATTCGAGATCTGCCCGGGAATTACAGCAATATTGTCATAAGGAGCGGCGTACATCGCTGATTTAATGACCGCTCGCGAGTTATCCGGCAGTGTAGTTTGCTCTTTTTTTCGATCCACTTCCCCAATTTTCAGGAATCGGTTAGCAAAGACAATTTTAGCACCTGATGATTGCCCATCAACGGTCTGACGATGTGTTATTGTCGACAAAAGACCGACGCATTCTCCACTGCAATCATAGCGATAATAATATGAGCGAGAAGCAATTAATCGGCAGGTATGAAATCGTTTCAGAGCTGGGTCGGGGCGGCATGGGAGTCGTCTTCAAGGCCTGGGAAGAAAGCCTGCAGCGGTTTGTCGCGATCAAGATGTTAGGTGATCAGCTGACCGACGATGAATCACTCGTCACGCGCTTTCTGCGCGAGGCGCGCGCGGTTGCGGATCTCAATCACCCGAACGTCGTCCAGGTATTTACGGTCGACACGCACGATGGTCGCCCGTATTTCGCAATGGAATATGTGGAGGGTGAATCATTAACGGAACTGATTCGTACGTCACGTCGTGTCGACCCGAAGCGTGCCGTTCGATTGCTGAAGGAAGTGGCGACCGGCTTGGGCGCTGCGCACGACAAGGGCGTCGTACATCGAGATATCAAGCCTGACAATATAATGCTGACCAAGCATGGCGGTGTGAAGGTAGTCGACTTCGGCGTCGCAAAGGTCGAGGACCCGAACACGAAGCTGACGGCAACCGGGATTGCGGTCGGCACGCCGAATTATGTTTCACCTGAAGTCTGCCTGGGTCTCGAAGTAGATAAGCGGTCAGACCTGTTTTCTCTCGGTGTCGTGTTCTACGAGATGCTCACTGGTGACACCCCGTTCAATGCAGACAGCCCGTTGGAAATGCTGACCAAAGTAGCTCATGCGGAGATTCCGGATATCACGGCGATTAATCCGAAAATCGATGCGCCGGTGCGTTTGATTCTGCACCACCTGTTAGAGAAAAGGGCTGAGCATCGCTACCAGGATGCGCATCAGCTGGTTCGCGATATTGATGCATATATTGACGGGAATAATCCAACCTACGCGATGGAGGCCAGGGGAAAGCCGACCATGCAGGTTGCGCAAATCGGGCCCGCGCAAGCGACAACATCGACTGCAGAAAAATCGCCGCCACAGCAGTCAACCGGCATTGGCAAAAGAGTTGTGTGGATTGTCCCTGCCGTTCTTGTTTTGGGATCGGCAATAATCGGTGCCTGGTGGTACCTGGGTAATGATGCATCTGCCCCCAGCGGGGACCCGGCACAACAGGCGGTAGTTAAAGAGCAAAAGGAATCGATAGCGAAAGAGCAGCCAGATACTATTGATGATGAACTGTCCACTGGTACAAGTGAGACCTCGGACGATAGTCCAAATGAAATGGTCGCTGATCAGGCAGCCGAACCTGTTGCACCGGTTAAAGATGATGGGGCCGTATCGCTACCTGAAACGGGTGCAGTTGCGGGAGACCAACAACCGTCATCGTCGCCGGTAGCCGGGCAAGCGCAGACAGTTGCCGATAACGCTGGCGAGCCGCCAGCATCGACGCTGTCGAGTCCCAGGCTCGTGGTCATGGTCTTCGGCGATCCGACTGTTGCCGCAGTTGTCGAATCTGTGTTCGAGAATGCTTTGTCAGCAGCAGACTTCGGTGTAATCGATGAACAGTTTATTTCTGGCGTAAGATCTGGCGCAGACCTGGCCAGTATGGGCCAGGCTGTTTTGGCGGACGGTGGCAACATTATGGTCATCGCAGAGGTTTTGCCGGCTGGTCAGCGGCAGCTGAATTATTCCGGGCGCCGCGAAACGCTGACGATTGCCAGTTTGCAGGTCAAGGCAGTTTTGCTGCACGAGCGACGCAATCTTGGCGCTCCGTGGGTGCAGAATCTTGAGTATGTTGCGTTGAACGCGCCAGAAAAGGCGCGGGCGGCGGCCGAACCGATCGCTAATGAACTGGTGAATCGATTGCGCGATCTGGTCGCGTCACAGTGACCTGGAGAAAATAAAGTGTGCAGTAACCGAATAATATTTCATCTCAGGGAGAGTATCTTGCGATACGCCGTATTCTGTATTTTGTTGCTAACCGCACAGGCAGGGTGGACTGAATACCTGGCATATTCTGTTACCGACAATTCCAAAAAGCCGTTGCCAGAAAACATCGACGGCGTAGATGCTAAACACCTGATTAACATCGAATGGGGTGCATTCGCCGGCGGTAAATCCCGCGTTGCGATACTCGAAGTCGATAATACAAGCACCGCTGATTCGTTCGTCGTTGTGGCCGGTATCAGTGCGGCGAGTTACGGCAACAGCCAGGTACCGGTCAATGGAATCGAGGCAATTGTCACCGATGCTGTGAGTCGGACGGGGCGATTTCGTCTCGTCGAGCGACAGGTGCTGGATGAGGTGCTGGGAGAGCAGGACCTGGCAGCTTCCGGGCGGGTCGCCGGCCCCTCCGGCGCTACAACAGGCGTGGTTCTGGGCGCACAATACCTGGTGCAGGTGGTTGTCACCGACTACGAGAACAAGGTGCAGAGCACCAGCAAAGGATTCGGCGGACTGCTAAAAAGCGCCGGCCTGCCAAGCATAGGCGAACTCAATCTCGAATCAGGTGAGGGGCGGGTCGGGCTTAACTTTCGTATTATTGATGCCAATACCAGTGAGGTAATGTTCACCAAACAAATCGAATCGATTATCAAGGAAGCCGGTGTGAGTTTTGCTGGTGGCACAGCGATTGATGATCTTGGTCTGGGTGGTTTCATCAGCGACTACTCTCGCACACCCGTTGGGCAAGCGGTTATTGCTGGAATCAATAAAGGTGTCTATGAACTGGTCAAGGAAATTGGCGTGCAGGTCGCGACTGGCAGCGTTGTCAAAGCCGAGGGTGAGCAGGTGTGGCTCAACCTTGGCGCAGACAGTGTTGCCGTTGGTGATCGACTCAATGTTATCTCCAAAGGTGAGGAGCTCATTGACCCCGAAACAGGGATCAGTCTTGGCAGCAGCGACACCGTCCTGGGTGCGGTGGAAGTAGCGCAGGTAGAAGAGAAGTATTCGATCGCCAGGAATGTATCAATGTCATCAACGCCCTCGCGGGGCGACAAGGTTAAAG
>CAYOHF010000062.1:0-19237 GCA_964403695.1 uncultured Woeseiaceae bacterium
GGCCGATAATTCCGTCGTTATCTTTTTGCCTTCAGGGTTACCTGTTTAATGTCTAGACAAAATATCGTTGTTATTGGTGCCGGCATTATCGGTGCATCTACGGCACTGGCATTGCAGCGGGATGGGCACCAGGTAACGTTGATCGATCGCGAAGGTCCCTGTGCCGGCGCGTCATTTGGTAATGCGGGCGCGGTCGTTAATGCTTCCAGCGCGCCAACGGCCATGCCGGGCATCTTGTTTGACGTACTACGCATGATCGGCAAGCCGCTGTCCCCGTTTACAGTCAGATTTCGCCATTTACCGCGGGCATTACCGTGGATGCTTCGCTTCATTAATGAAAGCAGGCGCTCACGAGTTCATGAGAATGCGAAGAATCTGCATGCGCTGACCAATGTTGCAAAACAAAGCTGGAGCACGCTGGTATCCGGCACGGGTCTTGATGAATTGTTGCGGCCTTGTGGTTGGTTGAAGGTTTATGAATCGGATGCCTCGTTTTCCGGCACTGCATACGCCAGGTTGTTGATGGATGAACTCGGTGTTGCGTACGAAATTCTGGATTCGGCTGATATTCAGGCGCTTGAACCAAATCTCGCGCCGGTTTTTAAGCACGGCATTTTTCAGCAAGATAGTCTAATGATCAGTAATCCCGACCGATTGACCCGCGGCATGGTGGACTTGTTTTCAGGCAGGGGAGGCTGCTTTCGCAGATTCGATGCGCAGCGACTGGAGCTTGGAACCGACAATGTTGTTATTCACGACCAGTCTGATTCTTTGCTTGCAGACAAGATCGTTATTGCCACCGGCGCATGGTCACGCGCTCTCGCAACCCAGGTCGGCGACCGTGTGCCACTGGATACCGAGCGTGGTTACCATCTCATGTTGCCGGCCGAGAGTAGTGCCATGCTGCAACGATCGGTCGTGAACGCGGATCACTCTTTTGTTTTGTCGCCTATGGATACGGGTATGCGACTTGCAAGCCAGGTTGAATTCGCGGGACTTGATGCAGCACCCGACTATAGCCGGGTACGCAGTCTCCTGCCGGCGGTGGAACGCATGCTGCCGGGCATCGACACCACGGAGCAGTCAGTCTGGATGGGGTGTCGGCCATCATTGCCGGACTCGTTGCCGGTCCTGGGCTACGCGACGCGATCCAACAGAGTCCTGTACGCCTTCGGTCACCAGCATTTAGGCATGACACTTGGCCCGCGGACTGCACTTATAACTGCCGATCTGGTGGCAGGTCGCGATCCGCAGGTTGATTTACGCCCATATCGTGCCGATCGGTTTTAATAACCCGGCAAGTGCCGCAACATGCCTGTGTCTGTACAGTATGATGCTGGGTCAGTTAAGGAATAAGAATAATATCTATGGATGACTATGGAATTCTCTCGGTAGCGCCGCCGATACTGACTGTCTTTGTGGCGATGTACAGCAGGAATGTCATTCTTGCATTGATTGTCGGCATCGTCTTCGGTTCGCTGATAATCACTGGTTTTAATCCGTTCCACGCGATTCTGGACTCGATGGAAAACCAGGTCCTCTCCGAAATTGCCAGCGGCACGCAGGTGCAGGTAATTCTCGCCATGCTGATCATCGGCGGTTTCGTGAAAATGCTGGATGAATCTGGTGGTGCCAGAGCTTTCGCGCGGCAGATGACCCAGGTAGTGTCGACGCGGTCAAAGGCGCAAATACTGGCATGGTTGACCGGTCTGGGAATATTTTTTACGGACTCCGGCAACAGTCTGATTGTTGGTCCGCTGTATCGATCGGTATTCAGGGAATTCAATCTCTGTAAGGAAAAACTCGCCTATATTCTTGATACCACATCATCTCCAATCAGTATCCTGATTCCGTTCATAGGCTGGGGCGCTTACATTATGAGTTTGATCGACAAGTCCTATGGCGAAATCGGACTGACTGAAAACGCATTTGAGGTTCTCATCAAGGTTATTCCCTATCAGTTCTATGCCTTCCTTGCTTTGATCTCTGTGCCGATCGTTATTCTAACCCGCAAAGACTTTGGACCAATGCTACGCGCACAACGGGATTATCTCAGGACGGAGTCTGCAGCGGTTTCCGTGCCGGCTGAGATTCCCAGCAAAGAAAAGGAGTCAACTGCAACGCCGCCTGAATCGGAGGAGCGCCTGGTTACTTTTGTTTTGCCTATGTGCGTAATGTTGTCACTGGTTATTGGTCTGATTAGCTACCACGCGGCACATGATGGTGTGACTGGCGTGCATATTCGTTCGACCCTGGCCATTGGCTATCTTTCTGCATCGTTTGCCTGTGCAGTGTTGATGTACCGATTCAGTGGGGTTTCGTTCAACAAATCGTTGCGCACTTTTATTGAAGGCGCCGAAACGATGGTTTATGTGTCGATCGTCCTTGTGCTCGCCTGGTCGCTGAGTTCGATCACCAAGGATCTGCACACGGCTGAATATATTTCTTCACTCATTAGCGGCAGCGTGTCGCCGAGATATTTTCCGGCGATTGTGTTTCTACTCGGTGCGGGTATTTCGTTGTCGACTGGCTCTTCTTATGGAACATTTGCAATATTGATGGCGATAGCGGTGCCGGTTGGTTTTGAGTTGGATGCCTCAATGTATTTGACGATAGCAGCTGTTCTGAGTGGTGGTCTGCTCGGCGATCATATTTCGCCGATTTCAGATACGACAGTCCTGGCCTCGGTCGGTGCTGATTGCGAACATATCAGTCATGTCACGACGCAAAGTGTCTATGCGGGGATAACCGGAAGCGTCACCTTGCTGGCTTTTGTTCTGGCGGGTATTTACGAAACGCCTTTGGTGCTGCTGGTGGCAATTGTTGTTTTGTTTATCAGTTTCAACCTGGTGATGAAGTACTTCGGCACTGACGCTCACGCCGAGGCGACGCTTAATCCGGTTTCGCCTGCAGTATCACCGGTGCAATAGTCGACCGGCACAGATCGCGTCTGGTTGGATTAGTCCGTGGTAGGGGCGCTACTGACCAAAGGATGCCGTTGACGACGTATCAGTCGTGTCATGAAAACGCTAATACCATACAAAAAAAACGTTATTCCGGCGCCAAGGTAGTAAAGCGTTATTTCGAACTCAACACCAAGATACAGCCCGTTGGCGAAAAACAGCATTCCCAGGAGCACGTAAAACTGCGGAATTCTTTCGTAGACCGGTGTTGGTAACCACATTCTACTATCACTCTTACCAATGGATGATTTTCACCGTCAAAATGCGCTCAAAACCAGGTACATAAAAGTGGATTTTTCACAGATTTGGTAATTTTGTCTCTTATCAGGTTCCAAAGTGAGACGTGGCTCGCAATGCACGCCAGGAAACCGGCTGCAAAATGTAAAAATTCTGACCTTCTCGAATTGATTCCCGGCTGTTCAGTCGTATACCACCGTACTGATAATGGCCAGAAAATCTCCGACACCACTTCTGAATGCGGCTACGTTTACACGTTCATCGTTGCCGTGAATTCGCGAAAATTCGGCTTCTGGCACGACGATCGGGTCAAATCCGTAGCTCGCAATCCCGAGGTCACGAGTGAAATGACTATCAGTGAATCCGGTAGCGACAGATGGCATTACCCTGGATCCGGGATGACGTTCTGCTGTCACGCTTTCGATGGCTTGATAAAGTACGCTTGCCGTTGATGATACGGCTGGCGTAAACGCCATGATTACTTCAACGTCTACACCGCTGCTCTCTATGATATTGCGGACGTCTGTGACGAATTCTTCCGCTGTCCTGTCCGGCAGCATGCGGCAATCTACCTCTGCCCATGCCTCAGGCGGGACAACATTAATCTTGTTGGAAGCACCCATACGGGTGATCGAACAGGTGTCGCGGGTCAAAGCGTGTTGAAAGGGTGAGTGCGCTTGCAGTTTCGCCAGGAAACCCGGCTGTTTAATAGCTGATGTCATATCGGCATAGGCGTCTGCCCATTCACCACTCATGTTTTGTCCCATCGCTGAAAACATCGCGTCAACGGATGGAATGATTCGGGCCGGGAAGGGGTTTGTGCGTAATATATTCAGCGCATCGACTATGCGTGTTACCGAACTGGTTGCATTTGGCATAGAGCCATGTCCGGGCGTGTCTACGGCAGTAAGTCTTAGCCACACCGGAACTTTCTGCGTAACTTCGACGCTGAATATTCTTTCTCCATCGCGATCGGTACCACTATCACCCTCGTTGATCAGTAAGCCGACGTCCTTGAATATTTCCGGGTGATTTTCGACCAGCCAGCCGGCGCCATACAAGCCTCCGGCTTCCTCGTCTGCTGTGGCAACAAAAATCACATCCCGGTTTAGTGCCGCGCCGGACCGGTGCAGACTCAGGAAAGTAGCCAGCTGCGAAATGCCAGTGCCTTTCATATCCAGCGCGCCACGTCCCCAAAGATATCCATCCCGGATATCTCCCGAGAGTGGATCCGTTGTCCAGAACTTGGGATCTGCCGGAACGACGTCGGTGTGCTGTAAAAGGATCAGGGCCGGTTCATCGCCACCCTCGAGGCGTGCCCAGATGTTGCCGCGTCCAGGGGCACTTTCGGCGGTCTGGAAACTTATGCCTTCAGCAGTAAATATTTTGGCATAGAACTCAACAGCACGGGACTCGTTTCCTGCCGGGTTGATCGTATCGATCCTGATGAATTCCTGTAGCCAGGCTACCGCTTCGTCATCGATAGATTGTGCGTAGGATTGAACGGCAACGGCAATAAGCATGATAAGAGTGAAACAAAAACGTAGCGGCATTTTTTTACCCCGTTATGATAGGACGACGGAACCGTAACACGGTTTATGACTACCCGGAATAACCTATGCAGCATCGCCCAAACGAGGCTACTGAAGAGTCGCCGCGAGAGCAGGCACGCAATGGAATTATCGCGGCGTTGATCGCGTACATTTCGTGGGGTGTGCTACCACTTTATTTCATCCTGGTGAAAGAAGTTGATTCGTTAGAGTTACTGGTTCATCGCGTGATCTGGGCGATTCCATTTGGTGCACTGATTATTCACATGCGCCGCCAATGGCCGGAGGTGCGGCGTGCACTGACACACACACAAATGCTCCGCTACCTGACAGCCAGCGCAATTCTCATTGCCGGTAACTGGCTGGTCTACATTTGGGCCGTACAACAGGAGCAGATTTTTCAGGCCAGTCTCGGTTATTACATCAATCCACTGCTATTCGCAGTTGTCGGTGTTTTCTTTTTTGGTGAGAAACTGCGCCGGCCGCAATTGATTGCCATTTCGTTGGCTGCCGTGGGCGTAGCCATTCTTGCCTTCAGCGGCACGCAATTTCCGACAATCGCACTTTTTCTTGGGACAAGTTTCACGATCTATGGCGTCATTCGCAAAAAAGTTGTGATCGGTGGCATGCCGGGTCTTTTTATAGAGACGCTGGTGCTTTTGCCTTTGTCTCTTGGTTATCTGTTTTGGATCACGCAGGCGGGTAAAGCCACGTTTTCTTTTTCAGAGCCGGGAATGGCGATGTTGCTGGTATTGGCAGGTCCGATCACAGTGGTACCGTTACTCTGTTTTGCGCTGGCAGCGAGACGGCTGAATTTGTCGACACTCGGCATGATGCAGTTTATCGGACCAACCCTGCAATTCCTGGTAGGGCTTGCGTACGGTGAGCAACTGACGCGCGCTCATATCATGTGTTTTACCTGCATCTGGATTGCCGTCGCAATTTTCATCTGGGACGCATGGCGCGCCAGTCGGGTGCAGCGAGGCGTTATAGCTGACGTGACTTAGCCAGCAGCGCCACAGAGAGCAGGAAGCCCGGTTGTGCAACGCCAGTCAGTGCAAATATGCCGGGTGTCAACAGAAGATAAAAACCGACGGGTACAAAAGAGATCAGGTAGTCAATGAGGAGACTCCGCGATCTCGTATTCCAGGCTGCACCGACCGCGAAAAGGCTCAACACAATCAATGCAGCCATTGTCCACAGCGCTCCACGACTAATACTTCCCGTAGCGTAGGGAATGTTGAGCAAAAAGATGCCGGCGAGGGCGACCACCGCAAATGCGGTTAGCGTGCTTACCAGTCGGGCGAAGTTGCGTTGGAATTTTTGAGTCGTTGCCCGCATTCAGTGGTTTAGTTCCGTTGCGGTACTCGGTTTGATCGGCCGGCGGAAATGTCCGGAGTTGTTTGTCAGTAATGTTCTGCGACTGTCTTGTAATACAAAACATCATGGTTAATGAATGATTTAGGGTCTTACAGTAAAAAAAAGAGCAGTAGCCGGACTAGCTGATATGGTGTTATAGTGAAGTATAACACCTCGAGCGGATGATCTGATTCTTTATCTACACAGAAAAATTGAAAAAACGGGATTAAGTGCATGAAACGTAAGGTAAAACGTGGCCTCCTGATCATCGGGATATTTGTCGTGGCGGTCGGCGGGGCCGTTGGGCTGTCGAAAATGAAACCGCCACCCGAGAGCAAAGAGATCGCCGATGCCACGCCACTCGTTGAGATCCTGCCACTTGAGCAAATGACGGCAACCTTCACAATTGCGAGCCAGGGAACGGTACGGCCGCGGACGGAAACGGTCCTGAGCGCCGAGGTCTCCGGGTCAATCATCAGCATATCGCCGAAATTCCTGGCCGGGGGTGTTTTCGCAAAAGGCGAGGCGTTGATGCGAATTGACCCGACTAACTACACCACGGCTGTGGACCAGGCCAAGGCAACGGTTACACAACGTCAGATTGAGTTCGATGGTGCGAAAAAACTACGTAGCCAGGGATATCGGGCCGAATCGGAATACGCATCCGCAGTAGCCGCATTGGCCGCCGCCACCTCGGACCTGGTAAGAGCCGAGCGCAATTTGCAAAGAACTTATATTACTTTGCCATACGCCGGCATGGTTCGGGCTAAGGAAGCGGATATTGGCCAATACGTAAATCCGGGCACGCGTCTTGGCGTTACTTTCGCAATTGACTATGCAGAGATTCGATTGCCGCTGACAGATCGTGACCTCGCTTTTGTTGAATTGCCGGACGCAGCGGCGATAAGCGAAACAGGCTCCGCCGCCGGGCCGCTGGTGGAACTGACGGCGATGCAAAAAGGACGCCTGTCACACTGGCAAGCGCAAATTGTACGCACGGAAGGCGTCGTCGATGAAAAAAACCGCGTTACCTATGCGGTGGCCCGTATCGAAGATCCCTACAACATGCGCGCTGCATCCGTGGCGGAATCGGCTCTGCCGATGGGCACTTTCGTGACGGCAACTATTCAGGGTACAACAGTTGAAAATGTCGTACGTGTACCGCGCATTTCATTGCGTGGTAACGATCAACTGATGTTTATTGACGCAGAAAACACCCTGCAGATTCAGACCGTCGATGTCCTGCGAGCAGATGCGGAATACGCATATCTGAACGGCGCTACGATTTTTGGTGACCGCATAATTTTGACGGCGATCGAATCACCACTTAATGGCATGAGCGTAAGAACCAGCGATGATCCTGTGGAGGAATCGACTGACGATTTAGGCGACGGGCAACTGGCCGTTGAGAACGATGACCGCTAGAGAAAAAACCGGGGACAGGGGCACATGAAACCACGCGGCAAAACATCAGAGACCGGCATCATTGCCTGGTTTGCAAGCAACCACGTTGCGGCAAACCTGCTCATGTTGTTGATCATTGCATTCGGCGTTGTATCCGGCCTTACTATTCGAAAGCAGACGACACCTGATTTCGAATTGAACTGGGTGCAAATTCGCGTGCCGTATCTCGGTGCCGCTCCACAGGAAGTGGAGGAGGGTGTCGTAGTCAAGATAGAGGAGGCTATTCAGGATATTCCGGGCATTGCGGAAATTAACTCGAGAGCCCGGGAAGGTATGGGCTCAGTGACAGTTGAGGTTGCGACCGGTGAGGACATTAATGAAATCCTGACCGAGGTTAAGACGCGCATTGATGCTATTTCTACCTTTCCCGCGCTTACTGAGAAACCGATCATCTACAAGCAGGAAGTGCCGATTCATGTCGTGTTTCTCACGATTACCGGCAATCTCGACGAATTCGCGAGAAAGACCATTGGTCTTGAGATTCGTGATGACCTGATGGATATCCCTTCGGTTAACCAGGTGCAGGTTCTTGGTGATAGGGACTACGAAATCAGTATTGAAGTGTCGGAAAATGTCTTGCGGCAATATGGTCTGACAATGAGCGAAATTTCGCAGGCGATCCGCAACTCTTCAGTAGATTTACCAGGCGGCTCGATCAGGTCTGCGGGCGGCGACATCTTGTTGCGTACTGAAGGACAGGTTTACACAGGGCAGGAGTTTGCCCAGCTGGTTTTGCGTACTTTTCCTGACGGCACCAGGCTGACGTTGGGAGATATCGCAACAATTCAGGATGGCTTCGTTGAGACCAATGGGTATGCTCGTTACATGGGCAAGCCATCTGCCTCAATGCGCGTTATGGCGATTGGGCAGAAGAACGAGCTGAAAACGGCAGCTGCCGTAAGAGAATACGTTGCGAAAAAAGCGGAGACCCTGCCCAATGGGGTAGACATTGAAGTCTGGGTTGATCGATCTATTTATCTGCAAGGTCGTCTCGACATGATGTTCAAGAACATGGCGCAGGGCGCGCTGTTGGTTTGCCTTATTCTGTCTTTGTTCCTGCGCCTGAAAGTCGCTGCATGGGTGATCGTTGGCATCCCGATCACATTTCTGGGCGCGATGTGGCTAATGCCGCTCGGTCCGTGGCCGGTGTCGGTAAATACAATTAGCCTGTTCGGTTTCATCCTGGTACTCGGCATTGTTGTTGATGACGCGATTATCATTGGTGAGAGCATCTACACGAAAGTCCGCTCTGACGGACATACACTGGACAATGTGATTCGCGGTGCCAAGCGGGTTGCCATGCCAGCAACATTTGGTGTTCTAACGACCATTGCCGCCTTCGCGCCGCTGCTGTTTGTCGGTGGAATTGTAGGTCCGTTCTTTGAGTCTCTGTCAGTGGTCGTAATTCTTTGCCTCATGTTTTCTCTGGTCGAATCTAAATTGATTCTCCCGGCGCACCTCGTGCATGCCAATATAAAACCTATCGACGAAGAGGATCTTTTTAATCCGCAACGGGAAATCAGGTTACGCGAACGAATTCCCCGGTTTTTTCAAAAAATTCAACGGCGTGTGCAACACGGGCTGCACAGGTTGATTCACAACTGGTACGTTCCAACGCTGGAAAAATCGATCAGGAATCGTGGACTGACCTTCAGTATCTTCGCCGCCATCCTGATCCTGACATTCGGTTTGATGAATAGCGGCCTGGTTCGTACGGTTTTGTTCCCAGAGGTACCCAGCGATTTCATCCAGGTGCAAATGACGATGCAAAACGGCACCCCACCATCGGTGCGAGACGTTGCGCTGGACAAGATTGAGCAAGCGGTTTTTGACATCAATGAGGAGTTTATTGTTGCCAATCCCGGCGCAGAGGATCCAGTCGACCATCTCATCGTTTTTACCAACGGTGACACTGGAGGTCAGATTTTTGCGGAGCTGTATCGCGGCGAAGACCGGTCACTCGATAGTGATGAGATCATTGGCAAGTGGCGGGAAAAGGTTGGTGAAATTCCGGGCATGAAAGAACTCACCTATTCCGGTGGCGATCACATTGGTGGTGGTGCGCCACTGAGTTTTAACCTTTCCGGGAACAATTATGCGTCTCTTGAAAAAGCAGCCGAAGAACTTGAAGGCAAATTGGGTGAGTACGCCGGCGTATTCGACATTCGCAATTCCGCGAATTCAGGAGGGCAGGAAATAAGCCTTACCATCAAACCCGAGGCAGAAGCGCTTGGGCTGACGATGTCATCGCTTGGTCGCCAGGTTCGCCAGGCGTTTTATGGTGAGGAAGCGCAACGAATCCAGCGCGGTCAGGATGAGCTGAAAGTAATGGTTCGCTATCCTTTGGACGAGCGTCGTTCTATCGCGGATCTGGATAATATGCGTATCCGCACACCGGCGGGAGACGAGGTGCCGTTTCACTCGGTGGCCGAAGTTTCGTTTGGTGATGCATCTTCAACAATCACGCGCCAAAACCGTAAACGTAGCGTGACCGTATCGGCTGATATCGATGCGGAGCTCGTTGAGCCAGGTGAAATCGTCAAGGAAATATCCGAAGATTACATACCGAGCCTTTTGGCGAGGAACCCAGGTGTCGACTATAGCCTCGAGGGCGCCAGCCTGGAAGAAGTTGAATTCATCAGAAATATCAGCATTGCATCCATTGCCGCGCTGTTTCTGATCTACGGTCTGATCGCCATTCCACTGCACTCGTACACACAACCAATGATCATCATGTCCGTCATACCATTTGGCCTTATAGGCGCAGTGTTTGGGCACATATTGATGGGCGAGGCGATCAGTATGTTTTCGCTGTTCGGGTTGATTGCTCTCGCCGGCGTGGTGGTAAACGACAGCCTGATCCTGGTCGACTTCGTGAACAAGGCAAGGGCGTCAGGCCTGTCGGCGCAAGAGGCGGTATTGCTGTCCGGGGCGGAGCGATTCCGAGCGATTATTCTTACGTCTCTTACAACTGCTGCGGGCCTGATGCCGATCATGCTCGAAACCAGCATGCAGGCTCAGTTTGTCATTCCAATGGCAATTTCATTAAGCTTCGGAATTATTTTTGCGACCGTAATTACGTTGTTCCTGATTCCGGCGCTCTACCTACTGCAGGAAGATTTCGGTCGATTAATGACGGATACGAAAAATCTTTTGCTGGGCAGGGATCCAACGCCCGAATCTGGTGTGCCGGAGTCTCGCGGCTAGTATTCCAGCAAAGCTGAAATTTGCGCGAGCTTGAGAAATCGCCCGCTGGGCGGGCTCCTACAATTCTAATTAGCAATGTAGGAGCCCGCCCAGCGGGCGATTCACCAGGGCAGTGCGATTTGGGGATCAACGCCTGAGAATAGCGAACCATCTTGCAATATTCAAAAGGCTCATCAACGAAGCTGACACGTAAGTAAATGCGGCTGCTTTCAATAATCGCCGCGCGTGTCGTTTGTCTGTTTTCTTCAAAATATCGTTTTCTTCGAGCATTGGCAGCGCACGATTGAAGCTCGCGTCTACCTCTGTCGGCAGTGTAACCAGGTGTACAAGTGTTGATGTGCCGAGCGTCATTATGCCGCCGAGAAACATGATGATTCCAAGGCCCGGTGCGCGTGTTATGGCGCCCATGAATGGCGAAAGCATCAACACGGCTGCACCAATTTTCTCGAATTTCTGCGTGGCCCGGACGAGGTTGCTGCGGTAGCGTAACGGTTTGTAGCCTTCATGGTCCTGGAGCGCGTGGCCTACTTCATGAGCTGCAACTGTAATTGCCGTTAGAGATCTCCCGCTGAATTTGTCGGCAGTAAGGCGGACCGCTTTCGCGTTCGGGTCGTAGTGATCGCCTTCCTTGGTTTCCTCGACCTTGACGGAGTCCATGCCATATTTGTCCAGCAGGAATCTTGCGAGCTGGGCGCCGTTGTCCGAATACCGGTCAGCGGGTTGGGAATACTTGCTTAATACGCGTTGCACCCAGATACCTGGAGCGAATACGATGCCAAGGAGCAGCAAACCGATGATGAGAAAGCCCATAGTTCAAGTGTATCGTGGTTCGCCGGTTCTGCGTATCTATCCGGGATCGCAATCGTTGCCCCTGAATGAGCTCGACTGGCAAGTAATAATTTTCTAGCGGGACAGGTCTATATGTCTGTGAAGTTTGATCCTGTGTACATCGAGCACTATAACCGACAATGTGGAATAAACTATTGCCCGTAGTAATGATTTCTGTCGCCGTCATTGCGGTATTGATTGGCGCTTTTGTTTTCGTCAACCGGCCACAACTGGTTGCGATCGACGCACCGCTACCGGTTGATTTTCCGAACGAAGGTTTTAGCCACTCGTCATTTGAGGTTCTGCTGAAAAAGTACGTAGATGCCAGAGGTGAGGTTGACTATGAGCGCTGGCACGAAACGGACGTGGACTCACGGCAACTTGACGGCTACCTGGCTGCTGTAAGCCAGTTTAGCCCGGATGCGACACCTGAGCGCTTCGCAAAACGGTCTGACTCGCTCGCATACTGGCTGTACGCGTATAACGCGTATGTTATTCGCAGCATCCTTCAGCATTGGCCTCTGCAGAGCGTCACTGATGTCAAAGCACCAATTGAGGCCAAAACGGGCCTTGGGTTTTTCTACCGCCAGCGATTCCTGTTTGGCGGTACGGCTTACAGTTTGTATGCGGTTGAGAACGACAAAATTCGTGCAACCTATCAGGACCCGCGCATCCATTTTGTCCTGAACTGTGCCAGCGCCAGTTGTCCGGTCCTGCGGCCTGAACTGCCAACCGGAGATGAGCTCGAGCTATTGTTGCAGGATTCAACGATCGATTTTGTAAGCGATCCGAATAACGTTCGTGTAGACCATGAACATAAGAAAATCGTTATTTCCACCATATTCAAATGGTTTCGAAGTGATTTCGTCAATGATCTGAGAAGGCGCGGACTACCGGCCGACAACGGTGTTCTCGACTACATTGCGGGTGTGGCGCCAGAGTCACTACAGGCCGACCTCAAAGCTGCGACCGACTACGAAATTGAGTATGCAGACTACGATTGGGCAATTAACACGCAAGATTAGGTATCTGCCGGTGGGCAATTGATACACTGTCGTCGTTTGCGGCCAGTGTCGCTCTCGCGGTTTATCAATTGAAGGACATAGTCTGCCTTGACAGCTGATCAGATAACTCTATTCGCACTGTTGTTTTTCGTTTTCGTATTTCTCATCTGGGGCCGTTGGCGTTACGACCTGGTTGCGTTTGTCGCGCTGCTGGCGGCTTTACTGACCGGAATCGTTCCTGCAGACAAGGCTTTTTCAGGTTTTGGCCACCCGGCGGTCGTTATAATCGCTCTGGTCCTGATTGTCAGCCGTGGGTTGTCGAATTCCGGTGCTATTGAACTACTGGCCAGATACGTCGTGTCGGGGTCCAGGAAGCTTGCTGCACACATTGGCATCATGTCGGCGCTTGCAGCTGTGTTGTCGGCACTAATGAACAATGTAGCGGCGCTGGCACTCCTCATGCCCGTCGATATTCAGGCAGCAACAAAGGCCAAGCGAAGTCCGTCTTTATCGTTAATGCCGCTATCGTTCGCCTCCATTCTTGGTGGAATGATTACTTTAATTGGTACGCCACCCAACATTGTCATTGCCGAGTTTCGCAAAGACGCACTCGGCGAGTCGTACAAAATGTTTGATTTCGCGCCGGTAGGGTTAGCCTGCGCCGCAGTCGGTGTTGCCTATGTAGCGTTGATTGGCTGGCGGCTTCTGCCTTCAGCGCGCAGGGAAGCCGACTCGGGCAAAGAGCTTTTTGACCTTGCAGACTACATCGCTGAACTGAAGGTCGCCAAAGGATCGCCAGTCATAGGCAAACGAATCCGTGATCTCGATGATCTGGCCGAGAAAAGTGATGTGGAAATTATCGGCCTGATCCGCAAGGGCAGGCGCCTGCCAGGCCTTGCCCGCATCGTGCAGATAGAGGCGGGAGACATCCTGGTCGTTGAAGCACATCCTGAGAGTATCGAGGAGGCAATCGGCAGCATGAAGCTTGAGTATATCGGTACTGGCAAAGGTGTTTTGAAAGATGAAGAGCTGGTTCTGAATGAGGTGGTCGTACCAGAGTCTTCCAGCCTGGCGGGACGCTCGGCCGTTTCTTTTCGCCTGCTTTATCGCTACCGGGTCGCTTTGGTCGGCGTGTCCCGCGGTGGCGTGCGCTTTCGCGAGGATGTTCGCAAGCTTGATATAAACCCTGGTGATGTACTGCTATTGTTAGGTGCTGAAGAGCGGTTGAGCGACATTACCGGCAGGCTCGGCCTGTTGCCGCTGGCCGATCGTGGTCAACGCGTTATTCAGCGCGACAAAGCGTGGCTTGCGGTGGGGATATTTGCGGCGGCGATTATTGCGGCGAGCGTTGGTGTTGTCTACCTGCCGATTGCACTGGGCTGTGTGGT
Organism: uncultured Woeseiaceae bacterium; assembly: GCA_964403695.1. Taxonomy (GTDB): domain Bacteria; phylum Pseudomonadota; class Gammaproteobacteria; order Steroidobacterales; family Woeseiaceae; genus SZUA-117. The sequence continues at coordinate 14,001 of CAYOHF010000062.1, forward strand.
AGCGGCATACGTGTTTCTCAATATCGTACCTATTCGTAATGTGTACGACTCGGTCGAGTGGCCGGTCATCGTGCTTCTTGGCTGTATGATTCCGATCGGCGGCGCTTTGCAGGCAACTGGCGGCACGTCCTTGATCGCGAATGGCATTGTCACCGTATCGGCAGGCTACTCTCCAGTGGTCGTGCTGACGCTGCTGATCGTGGTGACGATGTCGCTCTCGGATGTCATGAACAATACGGCGACGGCCGTTATCGCGGCACCAATCGCCATTGAGATTGCCAATCGCCTGAGCGTAAATCCGGATCCCTTCCTGATGGGCGTCGCGGTCGCCGCATCAAGTGCGTTCCTGACACCGATCGGCCACAAAAATAACACCCTGATCATGGGGCCCGGCGGGTACAGATTTGGCGACTACTGGCGCATGGGATTGCCACTTGAGCTTATCGTCATCGCGGTTGCTGTGCCTATGATATTGTGGGTGTGGCCGATGTAATTGTGCTGTGTGGCTATTCCATTGATGCGAATTCCAGGTGGGAAATATTTTGAAAGGTAAGGTTTGCCTGGTGACAGGTGCGTCACGTGGCATCGGTGCCGCGATCGCAGCATCGTTCGCGGATCGTGGTGCACGTGTCGTCGTGCATTATGGGCATCAAAAAGAACTGGCGGAGCAGGTCGCGGAAAACCTTACCGGGTCCGGCCATCTTGTCGTCGGTGCCAACCTCGCCAATCCCGATGCGGCCGACGAGTTTGTCGAATCCGTTGTTGATCAGACCGGTCGACTCGATGTCCTGGTAAACAACGCCGGAATTTTCATCCCGCATCCACCACTTGAAGTAGACGCTGATGACTGGTTGTTTAAGTGGGAGCAAACGCTCGCGGTCAATCTTCTGTCACCGGCAGCGCTGTGTCATTCAGCGGCAAAAATCATGGCCGAGCAGGGCGGTGGTCGGATAATCAATATCGGCTCGCGTGGCGCATTTCGCGGCGAACCGGAGGGTCCGGCCTATGCCGCGAGCAAAGCCGGCCTGCATGCGATGAGCCAGTCGCTGGCCGTTGCACTCGCGCCGAAGGGCATCCTGGTTTATGCCGTTGCCCCCGGGTTTGTAGAGACGGATATGGCACAGGACCTGTTAAGTAGCGACAAAGGCGCCGCAATAAAGGCCCAGAGTCCGCTTGGCCGGGTTGCGAAACCCGAGGAGATAGCTGAGACGGTTTGCTTCCTGGCGTCGTCGACTGCGGAATTCCTGAGCGGCGGAATTATTGACGTTAATGGGGCATCGTATCTCCGAACATGATTTATAAAACAACAAGGTAGGGATGATATTTAAATGATATTCGAGCTAGGAAAAGCCTGTGAAAATCCGTGAAAGCGGTATGCCAGAGCAGGATTACTGGGACAGTTTTTTTGCCCCTGGAGCAATCCTGGATCGGTTAGGATTAACCTCGGCTTGTCATGACCTGCTCGAGTTAGGCTGTGGTTATGGGACATTCACGATACCAGCCGCCCAGCGAATCTCCGGCACGGTACGGGCGATTGACCTGGAACCCGAAATGCTGCAAAACATGCAGCAACTGGCGGTATCTCACGGGGTGGATAATATCGAGAGGCTTCTGCGTGATTTCATTGCTGATGGCAGTGGGCTTGCGGATCAGTCTGTAGATTACGTGATGTTGTTTAATATCCTGCACGTTGAGGAACCGGTCACCCTGTTGCTGGAGGCGCGTCGAAATCTCTCAGAGGGTGGACTGCTAGGAATTATTCACTGGAATCACGACGACGAAACGCCGCGGGGGCCGCCATTGAGCATGCGGCCACGGCCGGAGCAATGCCGGTCATGGGCCGAGGAGGCGGGTTTTCAGATGGAGGGCGAGATAGTGGACTTGCCGCCTTATCACTATGGTCTGTTAATGCGCAGGCGCGAGGCTTGTTAGTTGCCTGCTTCGGTTAGCGGCAGCTCAGCTTCTTTCCAGGCAACATAACCGCCTTCCAGGCTGTAGAGATTGCTGAAACCCAGCTCGCGCAGTGTCTCTAACGCGCGACTAGAACGGCCATCAGCCGGGTTCTTAGTGCAATGCACGATGTAAGTCTTCTCCGGATCCAGTGCGCCGGCCATTTGTGCAAATGATTCGTCCTGCACATTGACGTTAATTGAATCGGTAATGTGCGACATTTCGTATTCCGCTGGTGTCCGCACATCTATGACGATGGCGTCTTCGTGTGCATTGACGTAGTCCCGTGCTGTACTGACGTCTATCTTCGTAGTCGTTGTGTTCTCGCTGTCACTGGCAAAGGATACTGCGCCAACCAGCAGACCGATCGCCAGCATCACGCTGACCAATAGATGTTTCGACTTCATATTTCTTCCTTTCCTTTGCAGTACTCCAGCCAGGCCATGCAGTATAACTCCGGTCGTCAATTTAGTGGCAGTCGATAAACAATACGGACGCAAAAAAAAGCAGGGAACTATGTAAAACGCTTGTCGCAAAAAACCTGAAACTTGCGTCACAAACTGACAGTCTGAGCCAGGTTTTTCACCTTGGGTAGAATTGTGTAAATACGAAAAGTCTTTTAAAAACAATCTTTTAAGCAGTTATTTCGGCTTTCTGCTCATGTTGGCACGGGGTTTGCATTTTTATACCTTAAGGATTCATGTAAATCGCTTCGCTTGGCGTGACATGAATAACGGGACAGGCATCGAAATGGAGATAGAGACGATGAGTACTCATGTTATTCAGGACTGGACTAATACCGAGGTGCCGATGAAATGCGGCCCGACTCGCGATGTACGCTATAAAGTGTACAAAGAAGGAACCAGGCTCTTTCAGGAGATCCGTGACTTTGACGATCAACCTATTCACACGCTCGAGTTGCCGCAGGGTATGGCGCTCGAGAGAAACAGTTACGAAGTTCTGCTGCGTTACGTTTTGGTGGATGTTGTAAATACCTAGTTTTGACTGTCAGTCAGAAGCAAGGGACGAGAAGGGGCCAGGGACGGCCCTTTTTTTTGGCTGGGATTAGCACATACGTCGTTGTTGTAAAGACACTTGGTCTATCACAGGTGCACCTTAAGCGGGCTGCCAGAGAACTAAACGAACGACCCGGAAAAACGATACACTTTAAAACACCGGCCGAACGATTTAATGCATATGTTGCGTCCACCGGTTGAGTCGGCAACTCAAATCGGACGTTAGCTGAATGTGCTGCGATGCCCTCAAAGGACGAACTAATGTCGAAAAATTCCGCGATCTTTACCGTTGTCATATTTGCGGCAATCTCTGCCGGCTGTTCACAACAAGCCGATGACACTAGCGGGACATCTACCGCCGCTGTATCTCCCACATTGGCAGCCGATACTATATTTCTGGGTGGCGATATTATCACCGTAAATGACGCAAATCCGAGCGCCGAGGCCGTCGCGGTCTTGGATGGGAAGATCGTTGCAGTAGGGATACGTGCCGATATCGAGTTGGCATACACAGGCCCGGAAACAGAAATTATTGATCTCGCTGGCAAGACACTGATGCCAAGCTTCATCGATGCACATGGTCACTACATCAGCGCTTTGTCGGTCGCAAATCAGGCCAAAGTCTATGCACCACCGGTCGGACCTGGTTCCGATATATCGAGAATCATCGCGTCAATAGAAAAATTCCGTGTGGAGAACAACGTGCCAATTGGCGAGTTGATTCAGGCTTACGGCTATGACGACACCGTCATGCCGGACGGCAGATTGCTGAACCGCGACGATCTCGATGAGGCGTTCCCCGACAATCCGGTTGTCGTCGGGCACGTCTCGATGCACGGTGCTGTACTGAACAGCCGCGCACTCGAAAAATACGGTATATCTGCCGCAACGGAGACTCCACCGGGCGGTATTATCGTACGCCGTGAGGGCAGTGATGAGCCCTTCGGTCTGATCATGGAAACCGCGTATCTGCCAGTATTTACAGCACTACCAAAACCGACTGCTGAGCACGAAGTGGCGTGGACAACCGCTGGGCAGCAACTGTATGCAGAAGCCGGTATAACACTCGCGCATGAAGGTGCAACTCATGCCGACGAACTCGCCCTCATGCAGCGGGCGGCGGCAGCCGGCGCCAACATCATCGATGTCGTCGCCTACCCGTTCATGACCGACCTTGATCCGATCATCGCGGCCAACCCACTGGACTCCTGGGGTAAATACAAGAATCGTTTGAAGATTGGTGGCGTCAAGATCACCTCGGACGGCTCACCGCAGGGCAAGACGGCCTTTTTCACGACACCGTACCTGACCGGCGGTCCAGGCGGCGAGGAAAATTGGCGCGGCGAACCGATGATTTCTCAGGAGCTGCTGGATCAGCTCGTCGAGCGAGTGGACAGTATGAACGTTCCCTTGATCATCCACACGAATGGCGACGCGGCTATCGATATGTTTCTCGATACCTATGAAAAAGTGCACAGCGCTGAAGATGGCGAAGCATGGAACGTGACTACCATCCACACTCAGTTCATGCGTGAGGAACATATTCCCAAGTTCGTTGAATACGGCATTCGGCCGTCATTCTATACGCTGCATACCTTCTATTTTGCTACGGCGCATGAGAACAATCGTGGCCCGCAACAAGCGGCATACATCAGCCCAATGCGCGATGCGATCGACGCAGGAATGCGGCCAACCAATCACACCGATTTCTACGTTGCTCCGCTGGATCAGATGTTCATGATGTGGTCTGCCGTCAATCGTGTATCACGTGAGGGTGGTGTAGTCGGCCCTGAGCAGCGAATTACACCTATGGAAGCGATCAAGACGCAGACGTTGTGGGCTGCCGAACAGTATGATGAAGGTCATCGTCGCGGGTCGCTCGAACCTGGCAAGATTGCGGATTTCGTGATTCTGGATCGAAATCCACTGAAGGCGGAGCCGATGGCAATCAAAGACATTAATGTTGTTGAGACTATTAAGGATGGAGTAATAATCTATTCGAGAGACTGAAATCGTGCGTTCCGGCAAGGTTTTGTAATAGCGATTGGTGTTCTCGTACTCGCTAGCGCCGCAGTCCTATTGATGACGCCCTGAATGGCTGCTGTTGGCCGAATGCAGCCGCTCGCATCTCTCTCGATATTCCGAGTGGCGAGTGTCCGCTATTCCCCAATACCAGCCACTCAGCTGGTAGTATTTCTCACTTACTGAGCGGCTGCTTTTGACCCAAAGCGGCCATTCGAAGCGAAATTGCCAGCTGTCTTATTTCCAGGT
>CAYOHF010000063.1:0-19179 GCA_964403695.1 uncultured Woeseiaceae bacterium
ATAAGAAATCAAACGATGTGGTATTCGTCGCCGGTTATTCCGATTAGCGCCGCCGATTGATTTATGAACATTACATTTTGCCCGGCTAGACACAGTACGAAAGTTTTGTATGTGGACGTTTTGCAGGGTTATTAGCAGTGCATTCGGCCAGTAATAGTTTACTGTTTGGTCCAGAAAAGGTGATTCAGTCAGGCCCGGTGCGGGATGGATCGTTCCGCATGGCTAGTAAACATGGAGGTTGTCAAAATGCGCGAACTTAGTAAGGCGGAACAAGATTATGTTTCCGGTGGTGATGGCGTTCGCACGCCAAACAATATTGGAGGTGTTGCTGAAAGAGGAAGCATTGATATTGATATTTCGGCTTATTACAATGCGCTGGTATCCGCCGCATCACGTGTGATAGAGCGCGCAGCTAATGCTCTTTGATCTAATGCAAGCAGTTGCACAGTGCTACGCCGCTTCGCTTTGTACGCATTGCTCCATTACGGACTCCTGATTGACATCCGACGAAGAGACGTATTTGTTGACTGACAATGACTTAGCAGCTTTCGGGTGAACTGCCAGATTCCTATTTATGCCAACTCAGATCAGAACAAAATCTTCCTTAAACCGTACAGAGCAATCCGGACAGGCGAAATCATCTGGTAGCGATTCAAAGGGCGTGCCGGGCTGATAGCCCTCATGCAGGTCGCCTTCGTCTTCGTTAAACGAGTATCCACATTCGGGGCATTTGTATTCGCTCATTTTCTTACTCTTGGTTGGTTCCTGTTCCGTCAGGATTTTTCGCTCGCCCATATTTTCGATAAATCGCGTCGTGTTTATCCGGGTCAATGTTGATCTTCGTGAGATCACCTTTGATGTGCTTCAGCCCCAGCAACCGCTTGTCCATCACGCGAAACCATAACCACGGCACGTAAGCGAGCAGGTAGGCGCCAAAATATCCGTTCGGCAATGACGGTAAATCCTGGAGGTGCCGTAGTGACTGATAGCGGCGCAACGGGTGCGCGTGATGATCAGAATGTCTTTGCAACTGAAACAAGACCAGGTTGCTGTAGATATGATTGCTGTTCCACGAGTGGTGCGGCTGGCAACGCTCATAACGGCCATTCTCATCTTTTAGTCGCAACAGGCCGTAATGCTCAACATAGTTTGCGCTGGTGAGTTGCCACCAGGCGAAAATATTGTGTATTGCCAGGAACGGAATCATCTTCCAGCCAAAAGTGAATAACAGACCAAGCTGAAGGACCAGTGATATCGCCTGTGATTGAAGAATTTGATTGTTGCGATTCCACACCGATTTGCCGCGGCGTTCCAGGCGATCTTTTTCAATTAACCACGCACGTTTATAGGCGCCCGGGATTTCGCGCAACGCGAACTTGTATATGTTTTCGCCCATGCGTGCGCTTGCCGGATCCTCCGGCGTCGAAACGTCGCGATGATGGCCGCGATTGTGTTCGATCCAGAAATGCCCGTAGACGGGAACCGCCAGTACGATTTTGGCGAGTGTGCGCTCAAGGCTGGACTTCTTGTGCCCGAGCTCATGACCCGTATTGATGCCGAGTCCACTCGTAATGCCGGCAACAGCTGCAAAGCCGGCGAATGCCCACCAGCTCAGCATTTGGGTGCCGGCCCACCAGGCGGCGCCAATCAAAGTGACAAAGTGCAGTGGTACAACAAGGTAAGTCAGGATGCGGTAATACTTGTCGCGATCAAGTTGCAGCACAACTTCCGGTGGCGGATTGCTCTTGTCCTCGCCAAGAATCCAGTCTTGCAGCGGCCCGGCCACGTAGACGAGAAGAAGTGGCAACAACAACCAGCCTTCGTTCCCGGTGACCGAATGCAACCAGATGCCAATAAACGGCTGCAACGGATAAAGCACTGACATGCTCCACAACCAGCGTTTTCGGTCAACATAATATATGGCTTCTCCGTTCTCGAGGGCAGCCGTATAACCTTTCATATTTTGATCCGGGGAACTTATGGTCCAACTATTATGAGCCAATCCTGACAACCTTCCAATGAGTGGACGGTAGAAACCTGTTTCCGGTCGGCTCATAAAAGTGGTGCCGACACCCAGTTTTAGCCGTTCGCCTGTCGAAAATCTATACAGAATCCAGATCAAACCGTTTGCTCAATTTGAAAACATTCAGTTAATCAGGTTGATAGCGCAATGGCATATTTATTGCTTTGTTATTTGTTAGCGGCAGCAATGAAAAACTGTCCGCGATAGCTGACTGAATTTGGTGCTATCGTTAACGGAACAGGTGAGACAAACGTTTACATAAGACAAGCTGTCATCGATAACAACATGCAGCGGCAAGTCAGGTCTGAGTAACCAGGAAAAGGAGAAAGCATTGAGCGGTCTGAAACAATTTGAAAAGCCGGAAAGGATCAGAAACGAGATGGATCGCAGAAACTTTTCATGGCGGACGGTTCGCAGCGGCTTTTTGCGCTCGCGGCGGCGAGATACGCGGCGTGACGCTGAAATAGAGTCGTTGTTTACTGATTGGCATCATCCATGGCTGTTCTTCCTGGCCACCGGCATCATGATGATGAGTGCGATGGATGCGTTCATGACCCTGCAACTACTGGATCGCGGCGCCGTCGAAATAAACCCGATCATGGCCGCTGTGATTGGAAAAAGCACTTTGACCTTTGCGGTAACCAAAATGCTCCTGACCGGTTTCTGCGTTCTGGCACTGGTTTACCTCGCCAAAGCGCAGTTTATGAATCGGGTCCGGACCGGCCTGGTTCTCACGACCTTTTTCAGCTTTTATGCAATTCTCATTTGCTATGAGTTTGTCCAGCTGATCACGCAACTCTAGCCCGGACTATTCATGACTCGTCGCGATGATTGCACAGAGCATTGTGCGCACACGCATTCCATCAGCCTTGGGCTTGAGATAAACTAGCGCCCCTTTTTTTGACATCCGTCGGCAAACCCGGATTTCGGGCCCATGGGCGCAATGAGCAATTCGCTAAAAGACCAGTACGCTTCCTCACCACTTTACGGCAGTAATGCAACTGCTGTGGAGTCGCTGTATGAGCAATATCTGCAGAATGCGGACTCCGTTGGTGTGGAATGGCGGCGTTATTTTCAATCGCTTGGCGCCGACGAGACCGAGGTCCGCCATGAGCCTATCCGGCAAAGACTGCGCGCGGGCAAGCGGATCGCGCGCGGCAATGGTGCGGTAACCGCCGGCCTGGCGGGTACTGGCGCCGCAGCCAATGAGAAGCAAGCTGCGGTATCACGAATGATCCAGGTCTACAGCCTGCGCGGGCATCAGATTGCTGATCTCGATCCGCTGGGCATGACAGACAGGAATGTTCCCGGCGTACTGAAACTGGACTATCTCGGCTTGACACCAGCCGATATGGATACCGAGTTTGTTACCGGCGGACTGGCGGGTACCGGCAGTCGTCGTATGCGCCTGCGAGACATCCTGGATCTCCTGAAGAAAATATATTGCGGCAAAATTGGTGCCGAATTCGCGCATGTCTCACGTGCACGTGAGCGTCTGTGGCTCAGAAAGCAATTTGAGCAAGGCATGGTTGCCGGTGGTATGGCTACAGATGAGCGGCTGTGGCTGCTGGAACAACTGACTGCTGCCGAGGGAATCGAGCGCTACCTGCATACCCGCTTTGTCGGGCAAAAACGATTTGGCCTTGAAGGTGGCGAAAGCCTTATCCCGATGCTGGATGACTTGATTCAGCAGGGCGGGCAATCCGGGGTTAAAGAGCTGGTCATCGGCATGGCGCATCGTGGGCGTATAAACGTGCTGGTTAACGTGCTCGGCAAGTCACCGGAGGAACTATTCGAAGAATTTGAGGGCAACGTCGATCCTGCGGATATGAAAGGCTCTGGCGACGTTAAGTACCACAAGGGCTACTCGGCGGATATGAAGACCGCTGGCGGCAACGTGCATATAGCACTGGCTTTCAATCCATCGCATCTCGAGATAGTTAACCCGGTCGTTGAGGGCTCAGTGCGTGCCAGGCAGCAACGTCGTGGCGACCTGGAACGGCAGGAGGTTTTGCCGGTTTTAATTCATGGAGATGCCGCATTTTCGGCGCAGGGTGTCGTTACTGAGACCTTTCAGATGTCGCAAACCAACGGTTTCAGGACCGGTGGAACGATTCACATCGTAATCAATAACCAGATTGGTTTCACGACCAGCAGGCCGTCCGACGCCCGATCGACCCCATATTGTAGCGACGTTGCAAAAATGATCGAGGCACCAGTTTTCCATGTCAACGGCGATGACCCTGAGGCGGTCATTTTCGTTACTCGCCTGGCACTGCAGTACCGACAACACTTCAAGAAAGACGTTGTCATTGATCTCGTTTGCTATCGCCGCCATGGGCACAATGAGGCGGACGAACCGCGCGCTACGCAACCCGTGATGTACGAACAAATCCGCAAGCAAAAAACGACCCGGGATTTGTATGCAGCGCGGCTGCTTGCTGCCGGCGTTATAGATGCCAAAAAGGCGACTGACATGCAGGACAGCTATCGCGACCGTCTCGATCGTGGTGAGCCGGTACAGGAAGCAATGCTCGGCATGATCGGTAACGAATATACCGTCGACTGGAGTCCCTATCTCGATGCGAGCTGGAGTGACACGGTGGATACCACTTTGAGCCCCGCCAAGGTTACCGAGCTTTCCGGGAAAATAACCAACGTGCCAGCCGGCCTGGTTTTGCAAGGTCGCGTACAACGCGTCATGGACGACAGAAAAAAGATGGCAGCCGGCGAGATTGAGATGGATTGGGGTTTCGCCGAGACCATGGCATATGCAGGCCTGATTGACGCGGGTTATGACTGCAGGGTGACTGGTCAGGACAGCGGCAGGGGGACGTTTTTCCACCGTCACGCAGTGCTGCACAGTCAGGCGAGTCGGCAGGAATTTATTCCACTGCAAACTATCTCGGAGCGGCCAGCCTCGTTCAGAGTTATCGACTCTCTGTTATCCGAGGAGGCCGTAATGGCCTTCGAATACGGTTATGCATCAACGGAGCCGAATACGCTGGTTGTCTGGGAAGGTCAGTTCGGTGACTTCGCAAATGGTGCACAAGTCGTAATTGACCAGTTCATCAGCTCCGGCGAAGCAAAATGGGGTCGATTGTGCGGGCTGACTCTATTCCTGCCACACGGCTATGAAGGACAGGGTCCGGAACATTCGTCGGCCCGCGTGGAGCGATTCCTGCAATTGTGTGCGGAACTCAACATGCAGGTTTGCGTTCCATCCACGCCAGCACAATTTTTCCATATGATCCGACGGCAGATGCTTCGCTCGTATCGCAAACCATTGATCGTTATGACGCCGAAAAGCCTGTTACGCCACAAATTTTCGGTATCGCCGATAACAGATTTATCGACCGGGCAGTTCGAGTTAATCATCCCTGACGCCGGCGCTCTGGACGCTGCTGACGTTCGCCGTATTGTTTTTTGCAGCGGCAAAGTTTATTACGATCTCGCTGAAGCCAGGCAAGTGCACAACGTCACTGACACGGCGCTGGTACGCATTGAACAGCTATATCCATTCCCTATCGAGCAGTACGCTGCAGTGATTGCATCGTACAAAAATGCGACTGACATCGTCTGGTGTCAGGAAGAGCCACGCAACCAGGGTGCCTGGTATCAGATCCGGCACCGGCTGCAGGAACCGCTTGGTGACGACAGGCAGCTATTTTATGCCGGTCGCAGCGGTGCGGCAGCACCTGCCTCGGGCGTTTTTAAATTACACCTGCAACAACAGCAAGCGCTCGTTGAGGCAGCATTGAATATTCGGATTGCGGCGAGTAAGGAAGAAAAGCCGCCCGGGAATAAACGGAAGAAAAAATGACTATCGAAATTAAAGTCCCCCAGCTACCGGAATCTGTGACAGATGCGACCCTGGTTGCGTGGCACAAAAAGCCCGGTGACGCTGTCAGTCGGGACGAGAATCTGGTCGACCTGGAAACGGACAAGGTCGTTCTTGAAGTTCCTTCGCCGGTTAACGGTACGCTGCGGGAAATAAAGATCGCCGACGGCACTACGGTAACCAGTGGCGAGTTGCTGGCGGTAATTGAAGAGGGCGCAGGAGAGGACGTCGAGGTCGTAGCGGTGCCAGCAGAAGAGATCAGCAAGAGTGAAAAGTCGGAAATGATTGCCCCGGCGAGTGGCGGGACAAGTTCACACAAACTTAGCCCGTCTGTTCGGCGACTGCTGGACGAGCATGATCTTGATGCAACTATTGTGATTGGTAGTGGCAAAGATGGTCGGATCACGAAATCTGATGTCATGGATTATCTTAAAAGTCACAGCGATGAAGATGTAGCTCCGGGTGATCCGGCTCCGGAACTGGCGCCGACCGGCTTGGCTGGCGGTGCCGTACGCAGCGAACAGCGAGTACCAATGACCCGGTTACGGGCAATCATTGCTAAACGCATGGTCGAGGCGCAGCAAACGGCCGCAATGCTGACAACGTTTAACGAGATTGATTTGACCCAAGTTAAGTCTTTACGTGCTCGATACAAAGAGGATTTTGAAAAGGCACATGGTGTGCGCCTTGGCTTCATGTCTTTTTTCGCAATCGCGGCAGTAGAGGCGCTAAAGAAATTTCCTGTAGTTAACGCATCGGTTGAAGGCAACGACGTTGTTTATCACGACTATTTTGATATTGGCATTGCTGTTTCATCACCGCGAGGCCTGATGGTTCCCGTGCTTAGAGACGTTGATCAGCTGAGCTTTGCCCAGGTCGAAGCGGATATTGCCGAACTTGGTGGAAAAGCACGCGATGGCACCATGGGCATGGAAGACCTGACGGGTGGCACATTTACAATTACTAATGGTGGTGTTTTTGGTTCGCTCCTCTCGACACCGATTCTTAACCCACCACAGAGTGCGATTCTTGGTATGCATACCATTCAGGATCGTCCAATGGCGGTCAATGGCGAAATAGAAATACGGCCAATGATGTATGTAGCGTTAACCTACGATCATCGCATCATCGATGGGCGGGACGCAGTGCAATTTCTTGCCAGCATAAAGAATTCGCTTGAAGATCCCGGGCGCCTACTGTTGAAACTATAATCAAGGTCAAAGCAAAAACATGAGTAAATCATTTGATGTCGTCGTTATCGGCGCCGGGCCTGCCGGCTATATTGCCGCGATTCGTGCCAGTCAAAACGGTATGTCTGTTGCGTGTATCGACGAGTGGCAAAACAGGGATGGCAAGAATGCTTTTGGTGGCACTTGCCTGAATGCCGGATGTATTCCATCAAAAGCGCTGCTGGAATCGAGCGAACTTTTTCATCGTGCAGAGCATGAATTCAGCAAACATGGTATCGACGCCACCGCGGTTAGTATCGATATCACGAAAATGCAAAAGCGCAAAGCAAGCATCGTACGACAATTGACCGGTGGCGTCGCCGGGCTTTTGAAGGCAGCCAATGTGACGGCGCTGGTTGGTCATGGCAAATTATTGGGTGGCAAAAAGGTCGAATTCACTCCAACCACCGGCGATGTAGAGGTTATTGATGCCCGCTACGTTATCCTCGCGACTGGTTCCACGCCTGTGGAGCTCAAGATTGCACCGTTCGACGGCGAAAAGATTGTCGATTCCTGGGGTGCGCTGGACTTCGACACGGTTCCCGAGACGCTGGGCGTGGTAGGCGGTGGCGTTATCGGCCTGGAACTCGGCAGCGTCTGGAGCAGGCTCGGCGCAAAAGTTATCGTTATCGAAGCAATGGACGACTTCCTGTTTATCGCCGATCGACAAGTGGCGAAAGAAGCGGAGAAGGCGTTCAAAAAACAGGGTCTTGATATCCATCTTGGTGCGAAAGTGACTTCGGCAAAAACAAACGCCAAATCCGTGTCTGTCGAATACGAAACAAAGGATGGCAATCAGACGCTTGAGGTCGAAAAACTTGTTGTTGCGGTTGGACGACGACCTTTTACCGACGGATTGTTTGCTGAAGATAGCGGTGTACAGCTTGACGAGCGTGGCTTCATACAGGTCGACGAAGAATGCCGGACAGCTGTCAAGGGCGTATTTGCTGTAGGTGATTGCGTACGCGGTCCAATGCTGGCGCATAAGGGCTCGGAAGAAGGCGTAATGGCGGCAGATTTAATCTCGGGTGAGATCGCAGAAGTGAATTACGATGTTATTCCGTCCGTTATTTACACGGCACCGGAAATAGCCTGGGTTGGCAAGACCGAAGAAGAGGTCAAGGCAAGCGGCCGCAAGTACAAGAGCGGCTCATTTCCGTTTGCCGCAAGCGGGCGTGCCAAGGCAATGGAGCAAACTGCGGGCATGGTGAAAATTATATCTGCAGCGGACGATGACGAAATTCTCGGCGTACATATTGTCGGCCCGATGGCGGGAGAGCTTATCTCTGAGGCTGTATTGGCAATGGAATTTTCTGCCAGCACTGAAGATATTCAGAGAACAATTCACGCACATCCCAGCCTTGCTGAAGCAATGCACGAAGCGTCGCTGGCAGTGGACAACAAAGCGTTGAATTTCCCGAACAAATAATTACCGTGGGAGCGGCTTCAGCCGCGAATAGGTTAACTTACGCCGCAGATTTGAAAGGAGTCAGCGTAAATTTGACAGCGGCCGCAGAGACGATTGCAGCTCAGTTCTTTCGCCGTACCGACGTAACATTCGGCAGTTGCTCAAGCCTGCCGATCACCCGGCTAAGTGCCGGCAGCCCGGGAACCGAAATATTCAATTCCATATGCGCCTGCATCGTTCGTTTGTCAGATCGCGTATTGATACCGTCAACACTGACATTCTCATCTGACAAAACGGCGCTGATGTCACGCAACAATCCCTGACGATCGAAAGCGTGTAACGACAATTTCGCAGGGTAGGTTGCATCTGCGACAATTCCCCAATCCACTTCTATGACCCGCTCGGGGTGACGGGACTGCAGACTAAGGTAGTTGCCACAGTCTTGCCGATGAATGCTGACGCCACGTCCAAGTGTTATATAACCGGCAATATCCTCTGGTGGCACAGGTCGGCAACATCCCGCGAAATTGCATAAAAGGTCGCCAACACCACTGACCGCAACATCTCCGGAAACTGAATTGGCCTGCTTTCGTATGCGCCGCCTGCGAAAAACCTCTGTGGGTTCTTCCTGGCGCAAATGCTGCAGTGCTGAAGCAACCGACGCCGAGGTAATGTCTCCGGCGCCGAGCGCAACAAAAAGTGCATCACTATTGGCATACTTCAGTTGTCCGGCAATTTCTGCAGTGCCGACATCATGCACGTTAAGCCGGGTGAGCTCCCGCTCCAGTATTTCCCGACCCTGGCGTTTGTTTTGCTCTTTGTCCCGCTGTCGAAACCAGCTGCGAACCTTGGTGCGACTGCGTGTTGCAACGAGGTAACCGAGTTGCGGGCTTAGCCAGTCACGGCTCGGCTGTTCGAGTTTGCCGGTAATGATTTCAACTTTGTCACCGTTCTGAATTTTGTACGTTAGTGGCACGATCCGGCCGTTAACTTTGGCCCCACGACAGCGATGTCCAATCTGGGTGTGAACGTGGTAGGCAAAGTCCAGTGGCGTCGCATTCGCCGGCATTTCCACGACGTCGCCGCGTGGACTTACGGCATAAACGCGATCTTCAAAAACATCGCCACGAAGTTTGTCCAGCAGATCACCATCCTGGTCTCCGGGCTCGAGCAATTGTCGCAGGAATTGGATTTTTTGATCGAATGCTGCTCTCGTTGCACCACCTTCCTTGTAACGCCAGTGGGCAGCTACACCGAGTTCGGCATGGCGATGCATTTCATGAGTTCGTATCTGGACTTCGACTGTTTTGCCTTGCGGCCCGATCACGGCGGTGTGTAATGACTGGTAGTTGTTGTCTTTCGGGTTGGCTACGTAGTCGTCGAATTCACCGGGCAGGTAGGGCCACAAATTATGCACCACGCCTAGTGCCGCATAACATTGATGAACATCGTCAACCAGCACGCGCACCGCACGCATGTCGAAAATCTGTTCGACAGTGCGATTCTTCGCCAGCATTTTTTTCCAGATGCTGTAGATGTGTTTTGGTCTGCCGGTAATGTCGCCTTCAATATCGTTGTTCAGCAATTCGTCCTGCAAAGTCACAATGACATCGCGAATGTAGCTTTCGCGTTCAGTGCGTTTCTCGTTGAGTGACTTTGCCAGTTGCTTGTAGGTTTCCGGTTCGAGATAGCGCAAAGACAGATCTTCGAGCTCCCACTTCAATTGCCAGACGCCAAGTCGATTGGCTAGTGGCGCATAAATTTCCTGCGTCTCGATCGCGATCGCACGTTGTTCCTCGAGGGGCGATTTCTTGGCGAGACGTAAGCGGTAAAGCTGCTCGGCAATGCGTACCAGGACCAGGCGCGCGTCGGAGACCACAGCCAGCAGCATTTTTCTGAGCGCTTCAGATTGCTGAACCGCGAGGGCCTCGCCCGGCTGCCAGTCCTGCGGCAATGAAAAACGACTGAGCTGGAGCAGCCCTTCAGCCAGTATTGGGAGCTCCACGCTGTCGAATCTTTGTAAATCCGGCAGCGATACGATGTCTTTCCTTAGCAAGGGGCATGCATGCACAGCGGCGAGCAGGACAGGGGGGAATCCCAGCGGTTCGAGAATGGCGCAAACCTGCTCGCTTTCGGTCCGCAGGGGAGCGATTTGCGCCTGATTGGGCAAGGCATCGACAAATTCACTAATTTTCTCGATGATGTCGGCCTGTTCGGCGCCGATTTGCCGATTTTCGTGATCAGAGGCAGGCATTTTGGTTCGGTATAGTTGGTGTACAGGAATCCTTTAACCGTTATCATACGCCGTGATTTTGGGCAGCACATGACGATATTTAAGCGGGCGCCGGGTGGGCCCGATTCTGCACGCGTGCTGTATTTTGAAAATTCGAAACGTTTGGGACTTGAGTACTGATGGCAGGACATAGCAAGTGGGCGAATATTCAGCACCGCAAGGGCGCCCAGGACAAGAAGCGCGGTAAACTTTTTACCAAGCTGATTCGCGAAATAACCATTGCGGCCCGCATTGGCGGCGGCGACATGGCAGCAAATCCACGTCTGCGGCTGGCCGTGGACAAGGCGAAATCGCAAAGCATGCCCAAAGACAATATTGAGCGTGGCATCAAAAAAGGATCGGGAGACCTGGATGGTGCGGACTATCTGGAAATTCGCTATGAGGGTTACGGCCCGGGCGGATCTGCAGTACTTGTTGATTGCATGACAGACAACAAGAATCGCACCGTCGCCGAGGTTCGGCATGCGTTTTCCAAGTTTGGCGGCAACCTGGGCGCTGACGGCTCAGTCGGCTACCTGTTCTCGCATGTGGGTTTGCTGAGCTTTGCGCCAGGCACCGATGAGGACACGGTGATGGAAGTCGCGATCGAAGCCGGCGCTGAAGACGTGCTGGTGGACGACGACAAATCTATAGAAGTATTGACCGACCCGGCAGAGTTCGAAGCGGTACGCGACACAATGCGTGCGGCGGGGCTTGAACCAGAGAATGCAGAGTTAACGATGCGCGCCTCGAACAGCGCCGTACTGGAGTTACAGGCTGCGTCATCGATGATCAAAATGCTGGAAATGCTGGACGACCTGGACGATGTCCAGAGTGTCTATAGCAATGCAGATATTTCGGCAGAAGTCCTGCAACAGCTTTGAGGTGATTCTTGAGTGAGCGGCAGCGTATTTTAGGCATCGACCCCGGATCCCGACTCACCGGGTTTGGCGTGCTCGATTGTGCGTCAGGCAGTGCCAGCTACGTTGCCAGCGGGGCCGTGCGCACACGTGACGGCGCATTCCCGGAACGACTCCGTCTAATCTTTCACTCGGTGAAAGATATTGTTGATGAATATCAACCGGATGTGCTGGCTATTGAAAGTGTTTTCATGCACCGGAATGCCGGCAGCGCACTCAAGTTAGGCCAGGCTCGCTCGGCCGCTATCTGTGCCACCTTCGGTTTTGAGCTGGAGATCCACGAGTATGCACCGCGGGAAATCAAACAGGCGATAGTGGGCACTGGTGCTGCAACCAAAGAGCAGGTTCAACACATGGTCAAATCTTTGCTGGCGCTTGACGGCGATCCCTCGCCGGATGCGGCCGATGCCCTGGCAACAGCGCTTTGTTATGCGCACCAACGACGCCTGCACCTGAAAATGAGCAGCAGCCCTGTTATTGCAGGTCTGCAATGATTGGCTCATTGCGCGGCAAGCTGACCTCCCGGCAACCGGCAGCCATTATTATTGAATGTGCTGGCGTCGGTTACGAAGTTGCAACGCCGATGTCCACCTTTCTTGAATTGCCACCTGTTGGTGCCGAAGTGTTCCTGTACATGCATTTGCTGGTTCGTGAAGACGCCCAAACCCTGTATGGCTTTGCAACTGAGGAAGAAAAACAGCTATTTCGGACGCTGCTGAAAATTAGCGGAGTCGGTGCCAAAATGGGCCTGGCGATTCTCTCCGCAATGACCGTCAGAGACTTCGAACGCTGCGTGCAGGCCGATGATGCGGCGATGCTTATCAGGATTCCCGGCGTTGGCAAGAAAACGGCGGAACGTTTAATTATTGAAATGCGCGATAAGATAGACAAAGCCCCATTGCAGGCTATCGCTGCCAGGTCAGGTCGTGACGAAGGTAATCCACGTAGCCTTGCTGTCGATGCGCTGGTATCGCTTGGCTATAAACTGACAGAGGTCAAAAGGCTGTTGGCACAAATCGATCTCAAAGATAAATCAGCGGAGGATATAATCCGCCTGGCCTTGCGCCAGACGGTAGGCTAGCCCATGAGTGGAATTGAACACGACAGGCTGACAAGTGCTGCACCTCGCGAGGAGGAGCAGGCATTTGATCGGGCAATCCGACCGAAAACACTGCAGGACTATGTCGGCCAGCCGAGCGTCAAAGAGCAGATGGACATTTTCATCACGGCGGCAAGGAATCGCAGCGAAGCACTGGATCACGTGCTTATTTTCGGGCCACCGGGCCTTGGCAAGACAACGCTGGCCCATATAGTCGCGAATGAGATGAAAGTGAATCTGCGCCAGACATCGGGCCCGGTGCTGGAGCGGCCTGGTGATCTTGCCGCAATCCTGACTAATCTCGAGCCAAACGATGTGTTGTTCGTTGATGAGATTCACCGTCTGAGCCCGGTGGTCGAGGAAGTTCTTTATCCGGCTTTGGAAGATTTTCAACTGGACATCATGATCGGCGAGGGACCGGCGGCGCGCTCCATTAAGCTGGACTTGCCACCGTTTACGCTGGTCGGCGCTACGACCCGGGCGGGACTGCTTACCTCTCCACTGCGTGATCGCTTTGGCATCGTGCAGCGACTGGAGTTCTACACACCGGATGACCTTAAGGCGATCGCGATCAGATCTGCAGGAATTTTGAATCTGCCGCTGGAAAGCGGCGGCGCAAGACAGATCGCTGAGCGATCTCGAGGAACACCGCGAATAGTCAATCGCCTGTTGCGACGTGTGCGTGACTTTGCAGAAGTGCGTTCTGATGGTGTTGTAACTGAAAAAGTGGCCATCAGTGCCATGGACATGCTCGAAGTCGATCCAAACGGCTTTGACGCAATGGACAGGCGACTTTTACAGACCATCATCGATAAATTTGACGGCGGCCCGGTAGGCATTGAATCGCTGGCGGCCGCTGTAGGCGAGGAACGCGGCACTATTGAGGATGTACTCGAGCCTTACCTTATTCAGCAGGGCTTTATGATGCGCACCGCGCGTGGCCGGGTGGCGACGAAAAACGCTTATCTTCATTTCGGCCTGCCACCGCCGACGCGGGATGGAATGCCAGAGTTGCCTCTCCTTTGAGCAGAACTAAACCTACCGGAAAGCACGACTTGGACAATAGAATTACTGCAGAGCCATTCACATGGCCACTTCGCGTCTATTACGAGGATACAGACGCGCAGGGGCTTGTGTATTACGCCAACTACTTCAAATTCATGGAACGCGCCCGGACGGAATGGTTGCGCTCTCTGGGTGTCGAACAGGATGTGCTCTTATATGAGAAACGAAGACTGTTCGTAGTGATCGACACCCATTGCGAGTTTCTGATACCGGCAAAGTTTAATGACGAAATAGTGGCCACGGCGGCATTGAGCGACCTGTCGCGAGCTACATTCACGATGGAACAAAACATTTTTCGCAAAAACCTGGATGGCGAATTGCTGTGCCGCGGTACGACCAAAGCGGCATTCCTGAACGCTGACACATTGCGGCCTATCCGGGTGCCGGCCGATTTATTTGAGGACTCCAAATCATGACGACAGACATGTCAATTATCAGCCTGGTAATGGGCGCCAGTTTCGCAGTACAGATAGTATTGCTCCTGCTGCTCGCAGCTTCGTTCCTTTCCTGGAGCATTATTTTTACCAAACGGCGCCTTATACAGCGCGCCAAATCAGCGTCCGACGAGTTCGAAACCAGTTTTTGGTCAGGCGGCGATCTGAATACCCTGTATCGCAGTGCATCGCGACAAAAAGGCGGCAGCCGAGGAATGGCGAGCATTTTTGAAGCCGGTTTCCGTGAGTTCAATCGTGTCACGGCTCAGGGCGACGTCGAACCCGAAAAAGTTGTCGATGAATGTCGTCGCGCTATGCGGGTGTCGCAAATGCGTGAGGTCGACCGTTTGGAACAAAGCCTGGCGACCCTGGCGACGATCGGCTCTACCAGCCCGTATGTCGGCTTGTTCGGTACTGTCTGGGGAATCATGAATTCCTTCCGCGCGCTGGGTAACGTGCAATCAGCGACGCTTGCGATGGTTGCTCCCGGTATTGCAGAGGCCCTCGTAGCGACCGCAATGGGCCTGTTCGCGGCCATACCGGCCGTCATAGCCTATAACCGCTATGCCGACAAAGTGGTCCGGCTGGAAATCCGCTACGACGGTTTCACAGAAGAATTTTCCAGCATCCTGCAACGGCATTCGCGCAGCAAGAAAAAGGTGGTGTGACATGGCCGCAACAATGAAAAAACGCAAGTTGATGGCGGAGATAAATGTCGTGCCGTACATCGACGTAATGCTGGTTCTCCTCATTATTTTTATGGTCACGGCGCCGCTACTTACCCAGGGCATAAAGGTGGAGTTGCCGAAGGCTGGAGCCGAGCCCATTGAGGATGTATCGAATCAGCCGCCACTGGTCGTTAGTGTGGATGCCGAGGGCAACCTGTACATCAATGTCGGCGACGATGAAGACGAGCCGGCAACCGGCCGGGATATTGTCGCCCGGGTGGCGGCAGTGTTGCGCAACCGGCCGAATACACCGGTATTGGTAAAAGCAGATCGCGCGGTGGCGTACGGTAACGTCGTCGGCGCTATGGTGTTGTTACAACAAGGCGGGGCGGAAAATGTCGGTTTTGTAACCGACCCTTTGAATACGTACCCGGTACCACAGTAAGTCGAAGTCGTTGATACACGCTTGATACAAGACAACTACAATATTATCCCGGTGACCTTCGCCGCGATGTTTCACGGGCTGGTGATTGCCGGCCTGATTTATGTCGTCGATTTTTCGCGGCCGATGCATCCGGCTGTGCCGCTCGCCATTCAGGCCACACTGGTTCTGGACGAAGATATTCCGCAAACAGCACCGCCGCCTGTCAAAGAGCCGGAGATCGAACCTGAACCTGAACCCGAACCAGAGCCCGAGCCCGAACTCGAGCCACAACCGGACCTGGCTGAGGAAGAACGGGTTCGTGCAGAGGAGGAGAAGCGCCAGGTGGACCTGCAGGTTGAGCAGCAGCGCATTCGCAAGCAGGAGGAGGCTGAACGCGTCCGTCGGCAGAAAGAGACAGACGAGCGCAAGAAACAGCAGGAAGCGGAGGTCGAGCGCCGTCGTGAGGAAGCTGAGCGCAAACGCCTGGAGGACCTTGAGCGGCAGCGCAAGGAAAATGAACGTTTAAAGCAAGAAGCAGAGACGGCTGAACGGCAGCGCCAGCTTAATGCCGAAGTTGCTGCCGAATCACAGCGACTTGAGGCAATGAATGCAGGCGAGCTAAGCGCCTATCAATTTGCGATCATGCAGCAACTGCAGCGCAACTGGATTGAACCCGCAACCGCAATTACTGGCATCGAATGTATCGTCCATGTAAAGCAACTACCCAGCGGGGAAGTGGTCAACGTAGCTGTCGGAACGTGCAATGGAGACGACTCGGTAAGGCGCTCGATTGAAGCTGCGGTCTACAAAGCTTCACCATTGCCGCTACCATCCAACCCAAGTTTATTCGACAGGAACTTGACCATTACCTTCAGACCTGAACAATAGGCGCTCTCGACCAAATACCGGATCCAATTTATGAACAAATTCCTCTCCTCTGGCCTTTTGCTGCTGTTAATAATAGCCAGCGGTGATATCCGCGCCCAATTGCAGATTGAGGTGACAGGCGGCGCAGGCAGGCGTGCACCGGTTGCTGTAGTGCCGTTCGCCTGGGAAGGCGAGGATGTGGATGCTCCATTTGATATAGATGCTCTGATTGCGGCAGACCTCGACAGAAGCGGCCGTTTTGCGCCAATCCCCGAGGATGACATGCTGCAAAAGCCGACGACGGGTGTCGATGTCGATTTCGAAGACTGGTCGATTCTCGGTGTCGAGGCGGTGGTTATTGGCAAGGTGACGCAGACTGGTGCCAATGCCTACAGCGTGCAATTCCAGCTATTTGACGTTTTCAAGCGTGAGCAACTGGTGGGCTACCGGATGCCGGCCAGCCGCGGGACGATGCGCCGTGTTGCGCATCGGGCAGCCGATATGATTTACGAGAAACTAACTGGAATTCCGGGCGTATTCGGCACCAAGGTCGCCTACGTTACTGCGCAGGGCGGAAAGGACAACCGCCTGTATACGCTCGTCGTATCCGATACTGATGGCGAGAACGAAGTGACGATCATGGAGTCGACAGACCCGATCATGTCGCCCGCATGGTCGCCGGACAGTCGTCGCCTTGCATACGTATCCTTTGAGAATAATGTATCCACTATTTTCGTACAGACTCTGCGGACCGGTAATCGTGTAAAAGCGTCCAGCCGGCCCGGTATCAACGGCGCACCGGCGTTCTCACCGGATGGTCGAAAACTGGTGCTTACGCTGGGTGGTGTAGACGGTAACCTCGATATTCATGTACTGAATCTTGCCGACCGGAAACTAACGCGCCTGACCACCAATCGGGCGATCGATACGGAAGGGACCTGGGCGCCGGACGGCCAGACAATTTACTTCACCTCGGATCGCAGCGGTGGCCCGCAGGTTTATCGGGTCGGTGTAAATGGTGGTACGCCAGAGCGCGTTACCTTCGAAGGCAGTTATAATGCGCGGCCAAGGCTGTCACCAAATGGTGACCGGCTTGCCCTGGTGCATCAGGATCGGGGTAATTACCGTATTGCTGTTCTTGATCTTGAGAGCAAGGATTTGCTGATATTGTCAGCGGGTAGCCAGGATGAGTCGCCGAGTTTCGCGCCAAACAGTGATTCACTGATTTATGCGACCCGGCAGGGCAGAAATGGTGTGCTGGAAATGGTATCAGCCGATGGCCTGATCCGACAGCGACTGGCGGCCACACAGGGCGACGTGCGTGAGCCGGTCTGGTCACCGTTTCCACGCTACTGATGAGAGAGAATTGATCGACTAAATTACATTAGATATTTACTGTATAATATTGAATTAATTAACATTATGATTCTTTGATGTTTGGGCAAACACTTTAAGAAAGGACAATGACATGAAACTGCATCGACTGCTTTTGTTGAGCATGATGACACTGCTGGTAATGGGCTGTGCAGGGAAGGACATCCCTGATCCCGACCCACAGGAAACCGAAATTGGTGCCGACGACGGCAGCATGGCCGAGACCGACGGTTTTGGCGATGATGGCCTCGGCGCTGGCGAGGAATTCGGCGACGACTTTATGGATGAAGAGATGACCATGGTGATCTATTTCGATTTCGATGAGTCAGCGCTGCGCGCGGAATATTCCGATTTGCTGGCACGCCATGCGGCAAATCTATCCAACAACTCGAGCGCATCGATACGTCTTGAAGGGCATACCGACGAACGTGGCTCGCGCGAATACAATATCGGCCTCGGTGAGCGCAGGTCACAGGCAGTGCGCAAGATGTTGCTTATCCAGGGTGGGTCGGCCGGGCAAATATCGACCGTCAGTTTTGGCGAGGAACGCCAGGCTGCGTTTGGCAGCGATGACGATTCACATCAGTTGAACCGTCGGGTCGAAATTAATTACACCAACTAACAGGTAGCGAATTGTGGCAAGACGCGAAAATATTCTGGCTCTCATTGCGCCTTTGTTGCTGGCAGCGGGCTGTGCGGTCACGCCACCGGCGGAGGATCCGGTTCTGTTGCAGCTCGATGAACTTGATCGGCGGCTCAGCGCAATTGAGCGAATACTGGCCAATGGCAGCCTGATCGAGCTAACCATGCAGGTCGACGATTTGCAGCGGCAGAATGCGGTGCTGCAGGGACGTACAGAGACACTCGAACATGGCGCCGAAAGCACGGCAAGCCGGCAGCGCGATCTATACGTAGATGTAGATGATCGACTGCAGGGCCTGGAGCGCGGCCTGCAAAGTAGTGCCGCCGTTAACGTCCTGGATGGCGGCGCGTTACTGCCCGGACAACTGCCGGTGCCGGGTGGCTCGGATCGTGATAACTACCAGGCGGCGTTCGAACTGCTCAAGGAGCAGCGCTACGAACCTGCTGCATTGGCTTTCCAGCAATTCCTGGTGAGCTATCCTGAAAGCCAGCTGGCCGACAACGCCCAGTACTGGTTGGCAGAGTCATACTATGTCACTGACCAGTTTGAGAATGCGCTGAAAGAGTTTGAGGTCGTCATTAACAAGCACCCGCGCTCACGCAAGGTGCCGGATGCGTTATTGAAAATAGGCTACAGCAACTATGAGCTTGAGCGCTGGGATGCCGCACGCAGCTCACTCGCCAGGGTCCAGTCAGAGTATCCGGACACCACTGCCGCACGATTGGCTGAGCAGCGTCTGAAACGTATGGATGAGGAAGCGTAACGCAGCAACCTTGCCACCATACGCAACTTGTGATTTTTGGGCGCTGGTGTATCATCGCGCCCGTCATTTCAGCCATCCTGAACAGTAACATTCGTGGGGCGTTAGCTCAGAGGTAGAGCATTCGGCTTTTAACCGACCGGTCGTAGGTT
>CAYOHF010000064.1:0-18948 GCA_964403695.1 uncultured Woeseiaceae bacterium
CCGCGACATAAGTACATCCGTGTACACATGCCGCTCCCACGACTTTATAAGGGATCCCGGTAAGTATCGACCGGCGGCAAACTTGCATCAGTAAGCCCCGCAGGTTCTTCTTCAGCAACCACCGGCATGCGCAGCGTACCGATACCATCAATCGTGGCAACAATTTCATCCCCTGGTTGCAGGAAGCGCTGTTCGCCACGCACCGCTGTGCCAGCCCCGGTTCCTCCTGACGTTCCGTTGTTGACTACGTCACCGGGGTAAAGCGTGATGACAGACGAGCCAAACTCAATCAATTCCCACAACGAGTGAATCATGTCGCCGGCCGTCGCTTCCTGCATCTGTTCGCCGCCGACACTCAGGGTTTGGCGCAAAATTTCCATCGGGTTGCCATAGAATTCTTTTGGCACAATCCACGGACCTTGTGGTGCAAAAGTGTCGTGACCCTTACCAACAAACCAGTCGCTGCGAAACGGGCTGCCACCCGGTGGCCTGCCGCCGCGGTCAGATATATCCAGGGTGACCACATAGCCGAAAACGTAATCCTCTGCATCGTTCGCAGATACATATTTGGCTGTTCGTCCAATGACGGCACCCAGCTCAACTTCCCAGTCAGTACGATTGCGGCCAAAGGGAATAACAATCGGGTCACCATTGCCAACAACCGCACCACGGCTCGGCTTCAGAAAAAGATACGGCACACCGCGTTCTTCGCGCCGCAGGCGAGCCGCTTCCTCACGTTCTTCGGGAGTGCCGGATTCTTCCACATGGCTATAGAAATTGACGGCTGCATTGAGAATTTTACCTGGATACATAATAGGCGGTAGTGTCCGTACATCACCGACGTCATGCACGTAGTCCGGTCGGTCACTGCCGAGACTGTCATTCGCAACCAGGTCATTGACGATTTCATAAAGTCTGCGTTTCAGACCGTAGTCGTATCTGCCAATGAGCTCGATCATATTGGCTGGCAGTGGAATTTGCGGAAAAGAAGTGCCTTTCTCGAGCGCCAGGTTGGCGGCGTCGAGCTCCACGATGAGGCTGTCACGCAGCACAATACCCACTGTTGGAGCACCGTTGATCTCGAACGTGCCGACCTTGAACGGCTCCGCAATGCTTTGCGCAGATGTAATGGCCGGCCCGGCCAGCGTAATGAGTATTGTGACCAGTAGTTTGCTGCGCATGAGATCTCCAGACTATGACTGCTTTCGGATTTGCCTGTGTTGTTTGTACGTCCGGCCCAATTGCCTGTCAAGATTCTGTCGCATGACCGATACGCACATTGATCCAATGCGGGCGCGGCCCTAATATCGGTTCTTTGCGATAATCGGTTGGCACGTATGCGACGCATGGTGAAATATCATCATGATCCTGGTGCCACGCCAGCATCTGCTAATGGTATTTCTATGTATAAGATCCTTATTTCGTTGATGTTTTCGGTCCTGATGACCGCCTCCGCCCTCGCAGCGGATTCCCTTACCTTGCTCAAACCGGCGCAGGTCTTTGACGGCGAGGAAATGCACAGCAACTGGATCGTCCTGGTCCGCGGCAATTCCATACTGTACGCGGGTGATGTTGCCGGTATGCCTGAAAGCGATGTCGATCTGACACTGGAGCTTGAAGGTCAGACATTATTGCCGGGCCTGATCGAGGGCCATTCACATATTCTGCTGCACCCTTACAACGAGACCGCATGGAACGACCAGGTTCTGAAAGAATCTGAAGCGGAGCGCGTTGCACGCGCAGTGAATCACGTTAGAGATTCACTGCTGGCCGGTATTACGACCATGCGCGACCTGGGGTCGGAGGGCGCCGGCTATGCCGACGTCGGCGTGCGCGATGCAATCAACAAAGGCGTCATACCGGGGCCACGGCTGCTGGTTGCCGGCAAGGCGATTGTTGCCACGGGGAGCTATGGCCCAAAAGGGTTTCATGAAGGTGTTGATGTGCCGCTCGGTGCGGAAACTGCGGATGGTTATGACGACCTGGTGCGTGTGGTTCGCAGTCAGATCGGACGCAATATCGACTTCGTCAAAGTCTATGCGGACTATCGGTGGGGGCCGAATGGCACGGCTGCTGCAACTTTCACACAAGCGGAGCTCGAAACGATTGTCGAAATTACCAAAAGTAGTGGTCGGCCGGTTGTGGCGCACGCATCGACTGCGGAGGCAATGACACGAGCAATACTTGCCGGCATAGAGACGATTGAGCACGGCGATGGCGCCACCAGCGATGTTTACAAATTAATGGTGAAAAATAACGTGGCGCTGTGCCCGACGCTTGCAGCTGGTGATGCGATTTCGCAGTACGGTGGCTGGAACAAAGGAGTTGATCCGGACCCACCGCGGATTCAGAATAAAAAGAAGAGTTTCAAAGCCGCACTGGATGCTGGTGTGACCATTTGTTTTGGTGGCGACGTCGGTGTGTATCCGCACGGTGACAACGTACGTGAGCTGGAAATGATGGTCGACTACGGTATGTCGGCAGAGGACGTTTTGCGTTCTGCTACGTCCGTTAACGCAGATCTGTTTCACATTGAAAAAACAGTCGGCAGAATACAAACCGGACTGCTTGCAGATGTCATCGCTGTGAATGGCGACCCTGCTGCAGACATCTCGGCATTGCGCGATATACAGCTGGTCATGAAAGACGGCATTATCTACCGACAAGAGTAAGGGGTAACACGATCATGAGTAAATCCTGGGGACCACACGACATCGGCGGTCAGGAAGGCGGCCCAATGGACCTGTCCGAGCACGACACGGCACACTGGGAATGGCAGATTGACGCCATGGTGCGTTTGTCGCTCAGTAAAGGGCTCATCAGCGATTTCGCGGAACTACGTGACGGTGTCGAACACCTGACGCAAGAAGACTATGACAGCTGCACGTATTACGAGCGTTGGGCGAAATCACTCGCGTATACGCTGGTATCCCGCGGTGTTGTTAGCGAGCAGCAACTGGCGGATCAAATCGACGCGGTGCGAGTCCGCCAGGAAGCGCAGGGTCTCGTATGAGCACGCCAGTTTTCAGCGTCGGGCAACGTGTACGGATTGCTGACCGGACACCGCCCGTACATCATCGTGTGCCTGCTTATGCAAAAGGGCAGGTCGGTGTTATCGAACGGGTTTGCAAGCTGCACGGTGAACCGGAAAAGTTTATTCGCGGTGATGGCAAGCCGGCGCAGCGGCTGTATCGGGTACGCATCCCACAAAACGGATTGTGGGAAGATTACGACGGCACCGCAGGAGACGACCTCGATATCGAAATATTCGAGCATTGGCTGGAGCCAACGGAATGACAGATCACGACAAAGAGCACGACCACGCACGCACGTTTCAACCAGACCATCCGGAACCAACCAGCGATGCGGCACGCGTCGGTCTTGCACTGCGTGAATTGTTGATTGAAGCAGGGCATTACACTGCAGAAGAGGAACAGGAAGTCATCGCTGCGATGCAGGGAGCATCCCCGGAAAATGGCGGGCGAATAGTGGCCCGTGCCTGGACTGATGTGGCGTACAAAGAGCGCCTGCTGGGTGATGGCGCAAGCGCTATTAGAGAGCTTGGCTTCGAGCTTGAACCCTACGAGTTCACGGTGATGGAGAACACAGAAAGCGTGCATAACGTTATCGTTTGTACCTTGTGTTCCTGCTATCCGCGATCCCTGTTAGGGATGTCGCCGGCCTGGTACAAATCCAAAGAATACCGTTCGAGGGTTGTTCGCGAACCGCGTGCCATTCTGGCGGAGTTCGGTGTCGATTTGACGGACGACATTGACGTACGCGTGCACGACTCGACAGCGGAGTTGCGTTACATGATTCTGCCGCAACGCCCTGCAGGCACAGACGACTGGTCGGAGGAAAGACTTGCTGCGTTGATAACCCGGGATTCTTTGATTGGTACGCAGCGAAAACTTTCGACCTTATCTGGGCCTTGAGCATTCGCGGCTAAAGCCGCTCCCACAGTTTGTGCCATTGTCGGTCCACGTGCCTGCTGTGGGAGCGGCTTTAGCCGCGAATGCTCCGCCCTGAGTCGCAGTCACTTTCCCAGATCTTCCTCGCATCAAGCATTCTAATTGATCCGCTATCAGCAGCGAAAATATTTCTCCACAAGCACTGGTTCAATCGTGCCATCAAGTATGGCAATGTGCCCGATCAATGAACGTATTCGAAGAAGCATTGCTACGCGAAGAACCCGTTCTCCTGGACGGTGGGCTGGCGACGGAACTGGAGGCACAGGGATTCGATATCGCTGGCGAACTCTGGTCAGCAGCTTTGTTGAAAAGCAATCCTGCTGCAATCATAAATGCGCACCGGGCATATCTTGATGTGGGAGCCGAATGCATCATCAGCGCCAGCTACCAGGCAAGCAGGCCAGGTTTCATGTCGCTGGGGTTGTCGGCGGCTGCCGCGGATCAGCTTATTGCGAGTTCTGTCGAGCTGGCATGCATTGCGAGAGACGAGTTTCTCGCTGCGAATCCGGCGGTCGGGAGTTCCCCAATGGTTGCCGCAAGCATTGGGCCGTATGGCGCTGCGCTGGCTGACGGATCTGAGTACACGGGTAGTTACGACATATCAGCCGCAGCTCTGCACGATTTTCATGAGTCCCGCCTGGAAATTCTGGACAATAGCGGCGCAGACCTTCTTGCCTGCGAAACGATTCCCGATATCGTCGAGGCACAGGTCCTGTGTGATTTACTAAAAGGCACCATGACGCCGGCCTGGATTTCCTTTTCCTGTCGTGATGAAGAGCGCATCAGCGATGGAACAAAGCTTCGCGAGGCGGCGGCCATGTTTGCAGATCACCCGGGTGTCCTGGCCACAGGTATCAACTGTACGCCACCGGACCTGATTACCGCACTGATTGGAGAGGCACGAAAAGGCGCGCCGAAAAAAGCAGTTGTCGTCTATCCGAATTCAGGAGAAACGTATCACGCCGAGGATAATTCCTGGTCAGGATCAGCAGGTGCTGCGGATCCGGAGTTCGATGTCGCCGCCTGGCTTGATGCGGGCGCAAAACTGATCGGCGGTTGTTGTCGTACCGGCCCCGCGCATATCGCGGCGATACGCGGTCGATTGAAAAAGCAGGCGAGAAGGCCGTAACCTCTCGCCTGCAGTTTTAGCTGCTATTCGCCGACGGTATCCGCCACTGCTGTTTTGCAAGTGTCGCTAACTTCCGCCGCGTTCTCTTCGAGACACATCAGGATTCGGCCTTCACCCATGGCGACGCCGCTGCAAAGCTTTTCGATATCTGCTGCACATTGATTGCCTACATAAACTATTGCGGCTGCCATCTGCTCCAAAATGGTTGCTGCCTGGTAAAGCGCGTAACCACATTGACCGGAGATCTTGTCTTCGTGTGCGGCCATGCAGTGCAACAGGCGACCGTCACCTGGCGTCACCTGGTTGCAATAATTATTGATGTCGGTCTCACAAGCGTTCAACAAATGCTCGACCAGATCATCCTGCGCCGAGACCTGAGATGCCATCAGTAGCAAGGACGCGCAGGTCGTCCAGAAAATACTTTTCTTCATTATTATTTTTTCCTTATGACAGATTAATTTCGTCGTTCGTATTTAACCATTTGCTTCGGGCCGACTTCAGCACCGTATATATTGCCGTTAATGTCGACAGCTACGCCTTCGGCAGCAGTTGTACTGCCATTATCCGGATCCTGATTTGGATCGGGAATGAACATCGTTACCCAGCCATCGAATGCGCTGCCAATGTAAATGCCGCGCGCATAACCACGATTCATGTGCCAGGTGGTATTCGACTCTGAATCAGCGGCATACAACACGTCATCGCCATCGATGAACAACCCGCTGGGAGCGCCAAATTGTGTCCAGGTCTCAAGGTGATTGCCATCCTGATCAAAGATCTGCAGACGGCTGTTCGCCCTGTCTCCGACAAACAGGCGCCCGGTCGAGTCCATGGCCAGTGCGTGGGGATCGCGAAACTCGCCATCTTCCTTACCGGTCGTGCCCCAGGTCATGATGAAATCGCCATCGCTGGAAAACTTCATGATGCGGTTGTTGCCGTCGCCCTGGTGTCCATCTGCGACAAAAATACTGCCATCCGGTGCAACCAGCACATCCGATGGTTGGGCAAACTCATCCAGGCCATCGCCTGCAACGCCCGCTTTGCCAAGACTCATCAACAACTCGCCGTCGGTATTGAATTTATGTACCTGGTGGCCCCTGTCGCCGTCGCCACGTGCGTCGGTAACCCACAGGTTGCCGTCGAAGTCGACGTGAATGCCATGCGGCCAGACAAATACCCCGGCACCAAAACTTTTCAGTAGCTCGCCGGCGGGATTAAACAGAAAAATATTGTCAAGATCCTCATGTCCGACGCAGGTATTCTCGCCACAGCGTTCCGCGACCCAAATGTTTCCATCCGCTGTCGTGTAAACAGCGCTGGTTGAGCCCCAATCCCGACCAATGTCACCCCAGCCTGGTGTGGCTTGGAACGGATTACCGGCAGCAAAAACAAGTGCAGCCGAAGATACCAGCAAAGCACCCAAGGCTATTCGAACCAGCTTCATGACTTTTCTCCTAATCAGCGATAACTCAGGCACTAAGTGTAGTGCATGGCCTGAGACCACGCATCGTTGTAATTTGTTCCTGTCTCGCTATCCAGCACAGCCAGGCTGCTAATAAATTGTCGACCAGGAATCCTAATACAAATAGCGATCAAAATACGCCTTGCTCGTTCTCAGCGAATATTCAACGTGCGTTTCAGAATCTCGCGTAGTGCCGGCAAGCAGTCCGGGTCCATGACGTTGAGCGCCTCTGCACCCGATAGTTTGTGCACCAGGTCAATGGCGGCAGATGTGCTGGTCGCTGGCCCGCTAACCAGGTCCGGTTTGAGGCCAAAGGCCTGCTCAACACCGACCACAGCATACGGGTCTGATGCACACAGGACGGTGCATTGAATGTTGTTACCCAGCTCATCAATCGCTGCGGTACCGTTATAGGGTTCCAGTGGTGACGCACCGGCTTCGGCCACAAGAAAATCCGGCTTAAGGCTGTCTATCTTGTGTAACAACGGGCGAATGGCATCGCGGAAAACTTTCTCGGGTACCACGGTCGAGGGTAGTCCTGCATCAACAAAGTCGAAAATCGCATCAGCGCCCGCATCGCGAAAGCTCAGGATGTCGCGATAGCGTCCGGCACCGGTCAGTTTTGCACCGATCACATTCTTGCCCATTTTTTCCAGTTCATGGACGATCAGGCGGCCCGTGGTCGTTTTACCCGCTGACATAGAAGTTCCGACCAGCAATATAGTCGGCACGTTGAACGGCCCGGTTGCCGGGCCGATCGCAAAATCTGACATGCAGACTTTCTCACCATTCCTGACGACATGTCCCAGGTACTCGAGATTCAGCGTGGGCGGGATCATCTGCGACATAGAGGTCACGGCGCCAAAAAGGCCAGCGCTGGTCATTGCCTGCATGGAGTTGTTCTGGATTTCTGACCAGCTGCCGACACCTTCAAGCGTGGCGGAACGATTACCAAATGCTCCAATTACCCAGTCTCCCGGCATTGCGTGCACCATTCGACCGGATGCAAGCTCAATACGATAGACGCGATGTGGTGCCCCCGTAATTTCGCCAGCAACGTAGTCGCCAGTAGCCCATCGATCTCTGTGAATCTGGGTAACATCATATGACTCGTGATCCAGATTTGAAATTCGCGTCAGCGAACTCATCAGCACAACGGTCATTATTATTCTCCTTCTGCTGCCGGAGACAAAAGCAATAATGCGAGCAACGCGGCTCTTTCCAAAGTTTTATCAATGTACAGGAACTCGCGTTCCGCGTGTGCGCCGTGGCCTACCGGACCCAGGCCATCCAGCGTGGCAGTATATTGGCTGGTCGTATTGCCGTCGGAACCACCGCCTGCACGCCCTTGTTGCAGATCGATGCCAAGCTCTTTTGCCAGTGCTCGCGCATTTTTCCAAAGGGCATTGTTGCGCAACGTAAATTCCATTGATGGACGACCAATATGCCCTTCAATTGACAGGCGAACACCCGGTGTTACCGGCTCAAGGGAATGAATCTCTTTTTCAATGCGATCGCCATCGGCCAGTGTCGGTACGCGAACGTCTACTACGCATTGACTATGCGGCGCGATCACATTCGGCTGCAATCCGCCATCGATTGTGCCGACGTTGACAGTAATCCCCTGGTCCGCATCGTTCAGGGCGAACAGCGACTGGATGACATGTGACAACTCCAGAATCGCACTGGCTCCTCCTTCAGGATCAAGCCCCGCATGCGCCGCTTTGCCGTGCACGGTAATCGTAAAACGACCGATTCCTTTTCGTTCGGTTTTAATCATGCCCTCTTCACCCATGGCGGGCTCAAGGACGAAAGCACGCTGCACACACTTAGCCAGGGTGCGAACATATCGTGTTGATGTGCGACTGCCGATTTCTTCATCGGAGTTGATGAACACGATTGGCTCTAATGAAGTTTGTAAGCCGAGATCGCGGATCGCTCGCAGAGCGGACACCATTTGCACCAGCCCACCTTTCATGTCGAAGACGCCAGGTCCGCGAATGATGTTGTCGTCCACTGTAAAGGGTCTTTCCGCGACAGTGCCTAGCGGCCAGACAGTGTCGTAGTGTCCGAGCAACAGCTGTAATGGCCGGCCTTTCGTCCTTATTTGCGGTCGGGCGAACACGTGTTTGTGGGCACTGTAGCCACTGAGTCGGGCTACCTTAAAGCCAAGGTCTCTGAATGCTTCGGTGACAACCGACTGTATCAGCCGATGCGCCTCCGGGCGCGACGACGGTGATTCCGCCTCGACCATGTGTCGCAAGAGCGTGATAAGTGACTCCTGCTGATCGCGGATGTGACTTAGAACCTGTTCTGCTTGCGCGGTGTTCATGGCGCGACTACCGCTTCATATCGGCTGGAAATGGAAACGCGTTTGAACGTTTGATGGTCGCAAATCTCGCTGGCGGAAGATAAGCGAACAACGGTGCTTCGTGGATGAGCTCCTGATCGTCCAGCTCGGTGGAGCGTACATAGTCGGGATCGGCATAAGCCGCGATCACCTCGCCCGTGATCAGGCAGTTGTCACCAAACCCTTCAATCGTTTTGAAATGTTTGCATTCGAGAAACAGGTAAGCGTCTTCAATAAACTCCCCATCGATTTTTGTGGCCGCAAAGGTGGGAAAACTCTGCAGCACCGTTTTCGGCCCGCCGGAATGTCGTGGTGATGCGGCAAGGCTGGCATACAGAACCTGCGACGGTTTCGGGTAGCTGACGGTGAATTCACCTGTTCTGTTGATGTTGGTGTAGGTGTGATGGCTCGGACTGCAAACAAATCCGTAGTAATTCTGCCAGCCCATCGGAAACGCCATATGTTTCGGCGCGAGATCGAGAGAATCGTCCTCATCCCTGGTGCCCACCAGCACCAGCGGGGCGACCATAAAACAGCGATCCCAGACAGGTTCACTGGCGTCCAGTTTGACCAGGTTTTCGGGGCTCGGCAGCTTGCTCATGACCATTCCTCAGGCACGCGAAACGCATGCGAACTATCCTGATTTCAAGCTACTCGCCTGCTGGAATGACTAGAATACGTAGATGCCGAGAAATGCGGACGGCCAGTGCTTACGCAGCTGGTCCGCCACAGTGTCCTACTCTTGCACGGCACCCAATTGCCGGCCCAGCTCTAAAGCAACATCGGCAAATTCCTCAACGTCGGAAAAACGCGTGCGCCAGTTAGAGAATGCCGGCCGGAATACTGTGCGTGGTCCGATCTTTGACGTGCCAACAAGAAAACGCCCGTCTGCCAGTACGGCCTCGCCAAGTTTCTGGTTCAGTTCATCGAGTTCTTCATCACTGAGATCGCCGGGATTGTAACGAAAAGCAACTATGTTCAGTTGCGGGTCGTTCATAAGCTCGAGCTGTGCGATCTTGTCTACCTGTTCGGCAAAATGTTGTGCGAGGTCCAGGCAATGTTCAACAATGCGGCGCTGGCCCTCGAGCCCGTACGCTTTGATCGTCGCCCATACGGCGAAGCTTCGACCGCGGCGCGAACTCTCCGGGCCGATCGCACCAAAAGTCGGACGATCGTGGTCTTCGGTCGCCAGGTAGTCTGCGGAATATCTGAAAGCGCGCGCCATCAGGCCGTAGTCGCGGACGAACGCATAACCGGAGTCGTACGGAACGTTTAACCACTTGTGTCCGTCGACGGTAACTGAATCTGCTCTCTCGACACCTTCGACAAAATGCGCTGTGCGCGGAGAAATTCTTGCGAAAAGGCCGAACGCGCCATCCACATGCACCCAGCAATTATGCTGGCGTGCGAGGTCCATCATCTTGTTGACCGGATCAAACTCCCCGGCGTTAACTTCGCCGGCATTGATAATCACCAGGGCCGGTTTGCCGTCGAGTTCAATCAGCGCCTTCTCCATGGCTTCAAGATCAACACGCCCAAAATCATCGCGACGAAATTGTTGTACGTTGGCCCTGCCAATGCCTTGTACGGCCATTACCTTGAGTGTGCTGGCATGGACAAAGCCTGACGTCAGAACCGGCATTTTTGGCATGTCAGAGAGGCCGGTTTCGGATACGTCGAAGCCGAGCTCTTCACCCCACCATTGTCGTGCAGCGGCCAGGCAGACGAAGTTTGCCATGGTTGCGCCGGTGACCATGACGCCAGGCCATTTGGCAGGCAGGCCGAACATCTCCTTGAGCCAGTCCAGCGCCTGCAACTCCATTTGCACGCCGACAGGGGACAGCAACCAGGTATAGGTAACAGTATCGTAAGCCGTCGCCAGCAGATCTGCGGCCACAGCAGCGGGTGTGCTGCCGCCAATGACGAAATGGAAGCATCGGGGTCCGCTAGTATTGCCGCTTGCTGCTTCGTTAAGTTCGAGCAAGCGCTCGATCGTCTTTTCCGCGCCACTACCGGTTTCCGGCAACGGTTCATGAAAGTCCGCCAGTGCCTCGGCCGATCCCGGCGGTAAAGCGATACGACTATCGGTCTCGAGTATCACTTTCGGCAGGGATTTTCGCAGTTGTTTGACAAGGCTTTCCATCTCCTTGCGAAGATCTTTGCCCAAATTAGACTCTTTCACTGAACCTCAATCCTTATCGTTGGCAGATGCTGTACTTAGTGCAAGCATTATCTGACCTGTGTAATAGAACGGCAATCCCCATACATAATGTGGAAACGCGGGCTGCATGAACTGATTCACAGCAACCGACAGGTCGGAGCAGTAAAACAACAACGCCCCCAGCGGAATGAGTGTAGTGGCACCATTGCCCTTGGCACCGAACGCGGCAATCACCATGAGACTGATTACAAACGAATAAACCCGCACCGGTATCAGCATCTCTGCGGATATCCAGGGTGACAGCCAGATCATGGCGGCAAGGGATACCAGCGTAATGGGGATGAAAGCAGCAAGTGCCCATTTGATGTTTATTCCACGAGTTGCGAACGCTATGACATAGGCGACGTGGGCCAGCAGAAAACTGGCCAGTCCAAACAGGAACATTCTGTCTGTCGTTCCGAGCAGGAAAGTATCGCCCAACCAGGACAATACGAGACCGACAAATACCAGCTTGCCATAGCGGCTATTAAACGCGCCAGCCACCACCGCAGTGGCCAGAAATGCCGTGGACGCGAGCAGCTTCGAAGGTATGGCCATGGTACTGGCATCTGCCAGATTCGACACGATTAGCGCCAAACAGCCGATTGCTGCCAACCCAAGCCATGGATAAGTGCGTTCTGGAAACATCAACATATGATACTGGAATAAAAATTCGCAGCTAATCCAATCGGGAAATGATAAATTTTGTCCCCCATTCCCTAACAAATAAGAATTAATGAAACTATTCAGATCAGGCGTGATGTTGGTGGGGGTCCTGCTATCTGCAGGCGTAATTTATGCTCAGGATTTTTCGGCATTCGAATACCGCAACGTGGGGCCATCCAGGGGCGGGCGTGTTACAGCTGTGGCGGGAACTGTTGTTGCTCCGTCTACGTTTTATCTTGGCGGGTCCGGTTCCGGCGTCTGGAAAACCGAAGACTACGGTACGACCTGGAATGTCGTATCTGACGGTTTCTTTGAAACGCCCTCGATCGGCGATATTGCCGTAGCGCAAAACGATGCCAACATCGTTTACGTCGGCACTGGCTCGGACGGAATACGCAGTAACGTGATTCCGGGCAAAGGTGTGTACAAATCCATTGACGCGGGTGCAACCTGGCAGCATGTTGGATTACGAAATACCGGGCATATTGGCGCCGTGGAGATCGATCCGACCAATAACAACGTTGTCTGGGTTGCCGCCATCGGCCAGGCGTTCCACGCGAACGAGGAACGCGGCGTTTATAAAACGGAGGACGGTGGCAAGAGCTGGGACAAAGTGCTTTTCATATCGGATACGGTCGGCTTCACGGATATCGAATTGTTGCCTGGCAACCCGGAAGTCGTGTTTGCGGCCGCGTGGAAGGTCGAACGCAAGCCCTGGACCATCATTAGTGGTGGCAGCCAGGAAGAGGGCGGTTTCTTCAAGTCAGTCGATGGCGGCAAGTCATGGGTAAAAATAACTGAAGGGTTACCACAGGGCCTGATTGGTGACATGGATATCGCCGTTTCTGCAGCGGACTCAAGCATTGTCTACGTGCTGGTTGAGGCACCGGATGATGCTGGCGGCCTGTATCGATCTGACGACCAGGGACAAACGTTCAAACAGGTCTCTGACGACAGTAATATTCGTAATCGTCCCTTCTACTATGGAAATATCGAAGCGGACCCAACGAATGCGGATGTCGTCTATTCACTGGCTGGACGATTCGTGAAATCCGAGGATGGCGGTGAGACCTGGACTCGAATCGTACCGCCGCATGACGACAACCATGACATGTGGATTAACCCGGACAATCCGGATCTCTTCATCCAGGCCAATGATGGCGGTGCTAACGTTACGCACACTGGTGGCAAGACCTGGTCGACGCAATTCAATCAACCGACGGTCGAGATCTACCAGGTCGAGGTGGATGATCAATACCCGTACTGGTTGTATGCAGGTCAGCAGG
Source organism: uncultured Woeseiaceae bacterium (assembly GCA_964403695.1). GTDB lineage: Bacteria > Pseudomonadota > Gammaproteobacteria > Steroidobacterales > Woeseiaceae > SZUA-117. The sequence continues at coordinate 13,065 of CAYOHF010000064.1, forward strand.
ACAACTCCACCACGATTGCGGTACCGAGCATGCCGCCGTTTCGTACCCAGGATGTCGCTGCATACCTGGTTGATTCGGGTGGCTGCGAAACCGGACCCGGCGTGCCGAAGCCGGGTAATCACAATATTGTTTACTCAAATTGCAAAGGCCGCTTTAGCGTCTTCGACAAACGTATCGGAACGGAGAAGGGCTATTACATTGGCGCCACTAATATTTATGGTCACAATCCACGCGACCTGAAATATCGTTTTCAACGTGTCGCGCCGATTCATGTATCCCCACACAATGCCGACGTCGTTTACATGGGTTCACAATACGTGCACCGAACGACGGACGACGGGCAAACCTGGGAAACAATTTCGCCGGATCTGACAGCCAATGAACCTGACAAGCAGGTGATTTCCGGCAGCCCGATCACGAGAGATATCACGGGAGAGGAGTACTACAGTACGATTTACTCGTTACGCGAGTCTCCGCTTGAGGCCGGTGTGATCTGGTCCGGTTCGAACGATGGTCCGGTCTATGTGACACAGGACAACGGCAAATCGTGGCGGGACGTAACGCCGGGCGGACTGCCGTCCGGGGGGCGGGTTGATTCGGTTGAACCATCACCACACGATGCGGCAAAAGCCTATATTGCTGTTCTGCGATACCAATTGGGCGACTGGAAGCCTTATCTATACAAGACAGAGAATTTCGGCAAAAGCTGGGATTTGCTGACTAATGGCCGCAACGGCATCCCCGCAGATTTGCCAACGCGTGTGGTACGTGAAGACCCGGTGAAGGAAGGGTTGCTTTACGCGGGCACCGATACCGGCATGTTCGTCTCGCTGGACGATGGCGAAAACTGGCACCAGTTTCAACAAAACCTTGCGGTCACGCCAGTCACGGATATCAGGGTGATTCGTGACGACCTGGCGATCTCGACAATGGGCCGGTCATTCTGGGTACTCGACAACATCAGCACACTGCGTCAGGACGGTTTCCAGGATGCACAAGCGGACGCAGTCTTGTTCAGTCCGAAAGACACGATACGCTATCGGCAGGTTTACAGCCCGGGCGAGAAGGGCAGCGTGCCGGACTTTCCAGCACCGGCAGTCGTTATCGACTACTACTTGCCTGAGAACGGTCCGGAAACAATCAACCTCGACATCCTGAATGCAAACGGCGCGTTGGTAAATTCATACGTGAGCGCGATCGAAAAAGCGGGCGATGAAAACGCAGATGAAGTCGTCGAAGACATGGTCCTGAGCCAGGCAAGCGTTATCACAGATGATTCACTATCGAGCGATGCTGGTATGAACCGCTTTCGTTGGAACATGAAACACTTTGGTGCCTGGGATGAGGATGAGGAAGATCGCTTAAGCGGCGGTCCGTTGGTGAAACCCGGCGTGTATACCGCGAGACTTACCGTCGCTGCCACGGTCGTCGAACAGGTATTTGAGGTCGTCGTCGATCCAAGAGTCCTGGAGCAGGGCACGACGCTCAGAGATATCAGTGACCAGGTCGATCTCGAATTGAAACTGGTTGCGCTGCTGTCCTCGGCGAGAATGCTCGAAAAGAAACTCGGCGATGAACAGGAAATTCTAAAGAGCAACAGCGATGATTTGCCTGATGCGGATTTCCAGCGTTTGACGATGATTGAAAGTACGCTCGCAGAACTCAAAACAGCGGATTTAGTTTATCCGCAGCCGATGCTGACAGATCAGATTGCTTACCTCTATAACATGATCAGCAGAGCGGACCAGGCGCCGGGCAAGGAAGCCGAGGATCGGTTTGATGAGTTGAGCGCGAAGTTTCGGGCTTTGTCGACGAGTATCAATAGCGGACAGTAATTCGCTTTTTACAATCGCCCGCTGGGCGGGCTCCTACATTTCTAATTAGCAACTGTAGGAGCCCGCCCAGCGGGCGAGTGTAGAGATCTCAGAAATGCCACAAAACCGGGGTCGAACCGCGGTTTTCTTACTGCAGCAATCGGCGGATTACTTTGCCCGGACGGTTTTCCGTTGCTGCACCATCGGTGAAGACCAGTTCACCAGAGACCCATACAGAGGTAATTCCCTCCGACAAGGTATCCGGTGCCAACGGTGTTGCTCGATCAATTACCGTGTCAGGATCAAATAGCACCAGGTCCGCCACAGCGCCCTGGCGAATTAACCCTCGATCTGTGAAGCCCATGTGTGCTGCACTTAAGCCTGTCATCTTGTGTATTGCCGTCTCGAGCGGCATCAGTTTTTGTTCGCGTACGTAGCGACCGAGAACGCGGGGAAACGAGCCTGTGCCGCGTGGATGCAGATCGGTGAGGCTGCCGTCAGTGCAGATGTTCGTTTCGGGCCACGACATAAGCTTGCCGATATCCGCCTCAACCATACTGGTGCCAATGATTGCTTCTGCACGTTCGCCGGTATCCTGTCGCATCAGGTCTGCTTCCTCAGCAAGTTGCGAGAATGCAGATACCGCATCTGTCTCACGTAATGCTGCAATTTCAGTCAGGGTCTTGCCAACATACTCTGGTTGCGGATCAAATTTCGTCATCCAAAAACCATCGGGTGGTGCGATCTGGTCGAGCACTTCGGCGATCGCATCACGGTCGGTGTAATCGCGCTCCGGCAGCATGACCATCATTGTTGATTGCCAGTACTCGTACGGATAAATATCAGCTGTAATTTGCACGCCATCGGCACGCGCCGCATCCAGTTTCGCAAGTGTCTCTTCAGCGCTGCCCCACAGGCGCTTCATGGCCAGTTTTATGTGTGATATCTGTACCGGCATGCCGGTCTCACGGCCAATCAAAATGATTTCATCAATTGCGTCTTCGAACCAGCGGTCTTCACTGCGGATGTGACTGATGTAGCGACCGCCGACCGCGGCAGCTACTTTGGCCAGTGCAATCACTTCTGATGTTTCGGAGTAGATACCCGGGTCATACTCCAGCCCGGATGAGAGTCCGAGGGCGCCGCTCTTGAGTTCACTCGCGAGGATTTTCGCCATGTACTCGATTTCCTCGTCACTCGCGCCACGCTGATAGTCTTCGCCAAGCACCTCAGCTCGAAGGGTGTTGTGACCCACGTATGATGCGAAATTGAGAGTGGCTGGCGTCTGCTCGAGTTTCGAGAAGAAATCGCCGAGCGGGTAGGGGGATTCACCATCCTCGCCGACAATGACGGTCGTGATTCCCTGGCTGATGGCTGCAAGTGCATCGGGATGATCGAATATTGCCGAATTGGCGTGACTGTGGGTGTCAATAAATCCTGGTGCGATAGATTGTCCACCGGCATCGATGACGGTTTCCCCGGTGCACTGACTTAAGTCGCCAATCTCGGCAATTATTCCGTCATTGACACGTACGCTGCCGTTGAACGCCGGAGAGCCTGAGCCATCGATGATCTGCGCATTAGTTATCAGGAATCCTGGCGGATCGTTTTGACAAACGGTCGCCTCTTTTTCTGCACAGCCAGGCAAGATTGCTGCGGCCAACAGGAAGAGGGTGAATATTTGCACTCTGATTTTCATAATTTTTAACTCTCTAATCGTCGCCATCATCGACTTCGAATTGACCGGTAAGACGCCGCCACACATGTGACCAGCTCAAACCCACTGCGAGCAGGGCCGCAAGACAAATCAAGCCGATCCAGCTGGCAGAATTAACGGTGTCAACACTGAGTACGCCGATGTCGACGAGCAGCCAGACGACCCCACCGAGCAGGGCGCCGCCAAGGATCAGGCCAAGCACTCCCAAAGATCTTTGCGTGGCGGCCAGCAATATTACCCAGCCGATTAGCAATACAACGCCAACAACAAAATGCTCGGGGCCGAGCATTTCCGCCTCGTGTCCTGTCATCAGCCAGGCGACATATGAATAATTTGTCGGGTTGTAGGTGATCAATACCAATATCAATGTTGCAGCAAAACGCCAGACGAAACTGAAAAAGTTAAATTCCCTGGAAGCCCTGCCCGACCCGGAGTTTTTATTTTTTGGTTTTTTCTTGCCTGATTTCTGTTTGCCCATTGTTGTTCTCAGGTCGACTCATCAGTGCGTACTTGAGTAATGCGCTCCTGGACCGCATCAAAAAGACTTTCGCGAAACCCAAGAATTTTGAAAACTTCAACTACCGTGAAGAACGGTGCAGCGAGATTTGCCTGCACCGGATGGCTGAGAATAACAGGAATCGACTTCTCTACTGCGTGACCAACAAACTGAGCTAAGTAACCACCGAAAAATGCACCGGCGGCGACACTGGCGGAAGTCGCCATAGGCTCATAGCCTATTGTTGTGGCAAAAAAAGCGACGGGAACGGCATACAGCAGGAATACAACGCTGAACAACCTGTCGAGAGTCCAGTAGAAAGCAAACATGAATGCTGTGGCGACGTATGCGAGATTGACGGTTAGCCCAAAAAAATCCGCGCTGGCCCAACTCAGCGGAATAAAAACCCCAAGCATGATGGTAGGAATGCCAATCAGATGCACGGCGATGTTGAAAGGATGCTGGTGCGCTGCAGCGTAGCCAACGAGCATATCCATCATCCGGGAGTTCGTATTCATTGATCAGATCGCCAAATCAGGGTGTTGTAAAAGGTGGAATTTATCACGAGTTTGAAATGCCGTTCCTTTTTTTCCCGCAGCAGCGCATAAAATCGGGTCGCTGCGCTATGATCAGGATCCAATAATTCGTACCTGAGATTTGCCCATGCAGTTTACTCCGTTCGATCTCGAATACACCCAGTCTCTCTGGGAACAAAAGGTTGATTTCAACCTGACTGAAAGTGGTGTGCACCCAATCAGGCTGGATGAGCTGCTCGGCGATGACAGCGACAAGCTCGCCGAGATGCTGGCGACAGAGATCAACTATCCGCACGTAAACGGCGACCCCGAGCTACGCGAAAAGATCGCAAAACTGTACAACGGCGCCAGCATAGAGAATGTCCTGGTGACCGTGGGTGCGGCAGAAGCGAACAATATTGTCATGCAGACCATAATGGAGCCTGGTGATGAACTGGTTACACAGTCGCCAACCTACAAACAGGTCTGGGGTCTCGCCGTAAACGCTGGTCATATGGTCAGGCCGTTCCATATGCTGCCGGATAGTGGCTGGGCGCTCGACATTGATGATCTCAATGCCCAGGTGAGCGACAAAACCCGTGTAATTGCCGTGTGCAACCCCAACAATCCCACCGGCTATATCATGACGGATGCTGAGATGGATGCAGTTGTCGCAGCTGCAGACAAAGTAGGTGCATGGATTTTGGCAGACGAGGTATATCGTGGCGCCGAGCGATTACGAGACGAAGAAACGGCCTCGTTTTTTGGCCGCTACGACAAGGTTCTGGCGCTTGGCAGCATGAGCAAAGCATACGGGCTGCCGGGTCTGCGGGTTGGCTGGGTTGTTGGCCCCCCAGCCACCGTTGAAAGTATCTGGCGTCGGCATGAATACACCACGATTACCGCAAGTATGCTGAGCAACCTGCTGGCCACTTACGCTTTATCGCCGGACGTTCGCCCACGGCTGCTGCAGCGCACACGCGAATATATTCGCAAAGGGTTTCCCATACTCGAAGCGTGGATGAATCGACAGGACGGTCTGTTCAGTTACACGCCATCCCAGGCATCGGCAGTGTCATTTATCCGCTACCACCTTGACATCAATTCAACCGAGCTGATGGAGAAGCTTTGCCGTGACGCCAGCGTTTTTGTTGGGGCAGGGGATTCGTTTGGCATGGATCACCACATTCGTATAGCGTTCGGCCAGGAGAAGGCGGTGCTTGACGAGGCGTTTGGCCGGATAGAGAAAACGCTGCAGACGCTGGCCTGAAGAATATTTAGACACAGAGGTCAATGTCGACCCTCTTGGGTGTGGCAAAAATTTGTGGGGTGGCAGAAATTT
>CAYOHF010000065.1:0-18677 GCA_964403695.1 uncultured Woeseiaceae bacterium
TACCCAGGTAGAAAGCGCCAAGCTTTTCGAAGTCGTACATAGTTGCTCAACAGTCGCGAAGGAAACAAAACGGCTGACCATTGTAACCTCAACGTGAGCGACTCGGTTGCCGCGAATTATTTTCTCAGCTGCTCAATAAATGTTGCAGGGATTGCAACAATAGTGATCGCCGTGTTTAATGCGATCCCGTCAGGGAAACAGTGATGAACACGGACTTACTATCCGATAAATATTTTTTTTGGTTTGGAATTAGCGTAAGGAATAGTGTAATGGCAGGCAAGTTTGAGTGTTACAAAGACAAGGCTGGTGAATACCGCTTTCGACTGAATGCAGGCAACGGAGAAACAATCCTGGCCAGCGAAGGTTACAAAGCGCAAGACAGCTGCACGAATGGTATTGAGTCAGTAAAGAAAAACAGTGCCAACCCGGACCGGTTCGTCAAGAATCAGACGGATAGTGGAAAGTTCCGCTTCAACCTCACCGCAACCAATGGTCAGGTTATCGGCACAAGCCAGAATTATTCGTCAGAGGCAGCCTGCGACAATGGTATGAAGAGTGTTGCGAACTCTGCGCCCGAGGCGAGCATCGACGACCAGAGTTAAGCTGAGTATTCGCACCTGTATCCTGGATGCAGGTGCGAACTCAATGGCGATGGGTTGGTCTGCGCCAGATTCGTTGTCACGCACTTGATTCGAGCGCTTGCTCGAGTAGCTTTTGCACAGCAAGCAAATCCGCTTGCGTATCGACGCCCGGACCCGGCCGCATTGGCGGGCGCCCGACTTTAATCTTCAAGCCGAGGCTAAGTACGCGTAATTGCTCCAGTCGTTCGCAAACTTCCAGTGGCGATCTTGGCGCCTTCACTATTTGTTGCAGGACTGCGTTGCGGTACGCGTAAATACCGTGATGATGCAACGCATTCTCGAGTGCAAGGTTGTCTGTCGATTCCGTTCGTGAATGTGGGATTGCAGCGCGACTGAAATACAACGCGTTGTCGTCATTGTCTACAACCACCTTCACAACGTTGGGATCCAGGAAATCCTCTTTCGATTGAATGGGTGATGCCAGTGTTGCAACGTCCGCTGTGTCGTCTTCGAGCAATGCCGCACACTGGCGGATTAACTCAGGCGGCATTAGAGGTTCGTCACCCTGCAGGTTGACAACTATCTGCTCATCGGGCCAGTTGTTAACCTGGCTTACTTCCGCCAGACGATCTGTGCCTGACTGATGCTCAGCGGAAGTCATGCAACAGTTGGCCGAAAACAATTTTGCCGCAGCAGCGATGCGTTGGTCATCTGTTGCAATTACCACCTCGGCAGCACCACTTTCGATACCGCGTTCGTAGACATGTTGCAACATCGGTTTGCCGGCGATATCCAGAAGCGGTTTGCCGGGTAGTCGCTCTGATGCGAACCGTGCCGGAATGACGACAACAAAGTCTTTCATGATCGCTTGTACTTCCTGCGTGATATTTTCTGCAACAGAGAATCCAACAGAGCTTCTCCCGCGGCGTCGCGGAAATGAACGTCCACAGGAACATACCAGCAATGACTGGTATCAAGCCATGACAGGCATTTTACAGCATCCTTTTCGGTCATGACGACATCGAGGTCGTCGTCAAAGGTAATATCGGTTTGCATTATATCTGCGTGATCCGGCAACGGGTGCCGTATCACTTCGATACCGTGTGATTCAAGCAGGCGAAAGAATCGCTCCGGATTACCAATGCCGGCTACTGCATGGACCGTTCTTCCGGAAAACATTTCGATCTGCATGACTTTTGCATCGTCCAGTGTGCTGAGCGAGGAGGCTTGCAAATCGAATTTCGACGGGTGCCAGTCGGCCGCACGTCGCAGGAATTTGGCATAGTCATCACTGTATTGCTGCACCAGGACTGCATCGACGGTTTGTAACCGGGAGGTGGGTTCGCGCAGCGGCCCCGCCGGCAATAATTTTCCGTTACCAAAGCCGCGGGTACCGTCAATCACGACGATTTCGAAATCCCTCGCAAGCCGAAAGTGTTGCAGTCCGTCATCTGCAACGATCACATCCACACCGAGCTCGATTATTGTGTGAGCTGCTGCCACCCGGTCAGGGTGTACGACCACCGGGCATTTACCGCGCCTGGCCATTAAGACGGCTTCATCGCCAACAATGTCCGGATCGCTATCGGCCGAGGCCTTAACGGGAATGGAGCCAACTTTGCCGCGATAGCCGCGACTAATGATACCGGGCTGGAATCCTTTTTCTTTTAACTGCGTGACAAGCCAGATAGCCAGCGGTGTTTTTCCCGTCCCGCCGACTGTCATGTTGCCAACAATGATTACCGGTACCGGCATAGTCTGTGAGCTAATCAGGCCAGCGGTATACAGGTACTTGCGGCATACGACTAGTGCGGTATAAATCCAGGTCAGCGGCAATAGAACCCAGGAAAGCGATGACTCGCCGTACCAGATATTTTGCACGAAGTTTTCTCTATTGTGGCTCATCGCTGTGGGTTCAGAACCTTAAGAATCAATTTTGTCTTCGCTAAACTGCATACGGTAAAGATTATCGTATGCCCCACCTGCGGCAAGCAGCTCCTGGTGGGTACCGGATTCTACTATCCTGCCTTGATCAAGCACGATAATCTGGTCCGCGCTTTCGATCGTTGACAGTCGGTGTGCGATTATCAAAGTCGTTCGATCTGCCATCAAAGCTGCCAGTGCCTCCTGAATACGTCGTTCTGATTTTGTATCCAGTGCCGAGGTCGCCTCATCCAGGATCAATACCGGTGCATTTTTCAGCAGCGCCCGACCGATAGCAATACGTTGCCGCTGGCCACCCGAAAGCAATATGCCGCGGTCGCCGACGATGGTATCGAATCCTTCCGGCATATCTTTTACAAAATCCATGACATGGGCGGCTTCCGCAGCCTGCAGCAGTTGCGCACGACTGCATTGTTTAAGCTGTCCGTATGCCAGGTTATTGGCGATGGTATCGTTGAAAAGAATGACGTCCTGGCTGACCAGGCTTATATTCGATCGTAATGAGGCCAGCGCGTAGTCCCGTATCGGTGTGCCGTCGAGCAAGATATCGCCGGACACGACATCATAAAATCGTGGCACAAGACTGACCAGGGTCGACTTGCCGCTGCCCGAATGACCAACGATGGCTACCGACTTACCCATCTCAACTTTAAAGGAAACATCGTTGAGAACCGGCGAGTTCTCTTTGCTATAGGAGAAGCCGACATTTCTGAATTCAACGGTGCCGTTTGCCCTGCCCACTTCGATGGTACCGGAGTCCACTTCGTCCGGTTCATCGATTATCGCAAACAGACTGTCACCCGCAGCGATGCCGCGTTGCAAAGTCGCGTTGACATTGGTTATACGACGCAACGGTTGCAGCATCAACATCATCGCGGCGAAAAACGACATAAAACTGCCCGGGCTGAGATTACCATTGAGTGACTCGAGCCCGGCAGCATAAATAACGCCGGAAACACCTATGCCAAATATAACCTGCGTAACAGCAACGCCGAGCGCTCTCGCGCGTATGAGTTTGAGGTTCTGCTTTCGGTTGCGCTCATCGACCTCCACCAGTCGTTCCATTTCGTAGTCGCGACCGCCGAAGATCTTGACGACGCGATTGCCGGTCAGTACTTCATCGGTAACCTGGGTCACTTCGCCCACTGAATCCTGAATGCGGCCGCTGTAACGCCGAAATGCTTTACCCAGAACCCGAATCAGCACTGCAACAACGGGTAGCAGGAACATGACAAATACAAACAGGCGAGTGCTTTGGTAAAGCATGACACCGATCGCCGCAAACACGGTCAACAAATCGCGCACCATCACGGTGACGACGCTGGTCACTGACTCGGCAACCATTTCGACGTTGTAGGTCATGCGCGACAACATCGGACCGGTCGCCTGTGTCTCGATATACCGCGAAGGCAAAGTCAGGAACTTCCTGAAGACATCTCTGCGCAATGAACTGATTACGCTGCGGCCGATCCAGCCCAGGGATGCTTCCGTCGCAAAACCTGACAAACCCCTGACTATGAATATTGCAACGAATGCGAGCGGCATCCACCGGGACGTCTCGATGTTGTGCGCGACCAGCGTTTCGTCCATCAGCGGGTCTACCAACCAAACCATGGTCGCCTCAACAACCGCCGTAGCAGCCATCGCAATGACTGCAATCATACCAATGAGCTTGTGCGGCATGACATACCGCCAGAGGCGTCCGTAGACTTCTTTGACGCGAGGACTGGGTTTGTTAGTCACTGGTCGGCCGGGTCATTCACTGTCGCGATACTGATTTTCACAAATCCCAGCTTGCCCGCCACATCCATCGCCGTAACCACAAATTGATGACGCGCGTTTGCATCCGCGCTGATGGTTAACGGTAACTGAGTATTACCGCCCGATACTTTTTGCAATGCATTGCGAATGGTTTCCGGACGATTGTTCACCAACTCCCGACCATTGACGAGAAAAGTACCCTGCTCTGTAATCATGATGTCCAGTTGCTGGGGTACTTCGTCGACGACCGACGAGCTGTCTGCCTCTGGTAAGCGAATCGATATCTGCGATTGTTTGACGAAGCTGGTCGACACCATGAAAAAAATCAGCAAAAGTAAAACAACGTCGATCAGCGACGTCATATTGACTTCCGGCTGTTCCTTGGCGCGCGCAGCTAATTTCATTTTTTCTTCTTACGCGGCTTTTTCTTGACCGTGCGCCGGTGCAATGCCTCTACCAGCTTGATGGCTTCCTTTTCCATGTCGACCACCAACGTGTCAATGCGATTGCGGTAATAGCGATAACCGATCAGAGCCGGAATAGCGACGCTCAGACCTGCGCCGGTGGTGATCAGCGCTTCAGCGATGCCGCCGGCGAGCACGGTCGGATTGCCGACGCCGTGAGTGGTGATAGCGGTAAAGACTTTGACCATGCCGATAACCGTTCCGAGCAAGCCCAGTAATGGCGTAATCGCGGCGATGGTGCCTAAAGTATCGAGATAACGCTCCATCTCATGGACGACGTGTCTTCCGGTATCTTCGATGCTGTCCTTCATGACCACGCGGTCACGATCTCTGTTGATCAAACCGGCGGCAAGAATCTGTCCGAGCGGTGAACCCTGGTGCAGTGTCTGGATCTGGCTTTGATCCAACGCGTCCTTTTCGACCCAGCCCCAGACTTTACTGGTCAGGTCTTCCGGAATGACGCGGGTCTTCTTCAATGTCCAGAATCGTTCGAGAACGATGCCCATGGCAATAATTGCGCACAGGATGATGGGCACCATCAACAGGCCGCCAGCTCTAACGATATCAACCATATAAAGAGATTCCAGGGAAAATCGGAATATACAGTGACCAGCCTAAGAATTCACGGCTCGCTATTGCTCATCGGGTACTTTGTCATGCCAGTATTGTTGCGAATCCGCACGTGCACGGCGCACTGGCCCGGCACCGCTGGAGCCACAAATACGCTGGCTAATCGCGCCGTCTGCGGCCGTGTTGAGGACCCTGGCACCCAGTTGCTCCCAGCGCCCCACGACATCCGCCCGCGGCATTCCCCAGCGATTGCCAAACCCTGCGGAAACAATGGCCAGAGCCGGCTGCAGCGCCGCTACAAATGGCTGGCTCGAAGACGTGCCACTACCGTGATGCGGAACCAGCACGATATCCGCTCGTGTAAGCGCCACAGCGTGAACCAGTAGCTTCTCTACCGGCGCTTCAATGTCTCCGGTTAGCAAAAGCCGCATATCACCAATGCTGACCAACACGACGCAGGAGCGGTTGTTGCCCTGCCAGGCGCTGCTATTGCGCGGATGGAGAACCGCGAAACTGACCTCGTCCCATGTCCACTGATATCCGGCCACACACTGAGTCTGCGACGATTGCGGCTGACTTACTGGCTCCCCTACCAGGATTTGGTCAATTTGAAGTGCCCGCACCAGCGCCGCGATACCGCCCGCATGGTCCTGATCGGCATGACTGACAACCAGTTTATCCAGCTTTTCAATGCCGACGCTTTGCAGAAAAGGCAGGATCACCAGTTCCGCGGTATTACTACCACTGCGAAATGCAGGCCCGGTATCGAATAACAGAACGTGCTGCCGGGTCCGCAAGACCACAGCGAGGCCCTGCCCTACATCCAGCACGGAATAGTCCAGGCAACCTGCCGGCGGCGGCGGCGGCTTGTAGAGGAGTATCGCGATAATCGCAATCCACGCCAGCCTGCGCCCGGGCCATGCCGGTGGCAGGACAACGTGCAGCAGTGGCAATACTGCTACAAGCGCGATTGTGCCGCCGAATGCGGGAACAGCAAACCGCAATCCGGGGCGTTCAGCAACGAAATCGACCAGCATCAGGACCACGCGGATGGATTCATAGGCCAACCGCAGTAAAGCATCGCCTGCACCCTGCACCGGACCGTCCAGCAACATTCCAAAAAGACATAAGGGCACGGTGACGAAATTGAATATCGGCAGCGCCAGAAGATTGACAAAGGGCGCAGCGATGGCGACCCGGTCAAAGATAAAAACAGTGAGCGGAAAGAGCCCGGCGAGTAGTGCAAATTGCAGATAAACAAGGCGTCGTAGGTTGGTCACCAAGGATCCGGCGTACCGACAGACATGAATTACCGTTGCCCGGAAATGCTGCTGCGCGCCAATATACAAAATGCCTACTGCCGAGAACGACAATTTGAAGCCGGGCAGCAGGATTGCGACCGGGTCGAGCAGAAAAATCAGTAGTCCCGGAACCGCCAGCATCACACTGGCGGCAATTCGACGCCGCAGCGCAATGGCCACGGCTACCGCCAACGCCATCAGAAATGCGCGCTGAGCGGGAACCGCCATGCCAGACAACAATGCATAAGCGCCCGCTGCAAGTGTCGCAACCAGAACGGCAAGGTCACGTACATTCCGCCGGCTACAAAATGGTGCGAGCAAAATCCGGCTGAGCAAAAACATACTGCCTGCGGCAAGGCCGATATGCAGACCCGAAATTGCCATCAGGTGGCTGGTGCCGGTCGCGGCGTAGCGATCCCATTGTTCGCGGGTAATCTTGTGCCGTGCGCCCACACCGATCGCCATGAGCACGGCCGCAGCATCATCGTCGGGTAACAATGCAGCAACCCGCGCCGTAAAATGAGTCCGAGTAGCAGAGACGATGTCTAACGGTTTTTCTGCCAGCTGGCGATTGTCAGCCGCCTCCAGGACGTATCCCGTGGCACCGATTCCTTTACGGAACAGCCAGCCTTCGTAGTCAAAACCCTGCGGATTGGAATAGCCGTGAGGCCTGCGCAACTTTACCTGCAGCTGCCAGAGCTGGCCGACCTGCGGCAGGTCTCGTGGCGGGTCTTGTGGAAGATACCAACTCAGGCGGAGTAGATTCGGTAATTCAGAGCGGCCCACCGGCGCCGCAACGAACCTCAGCGTATTCGATAACTTCTTAGGAAAATCAACAATATACACTTCTATTGTGAGTGTTTGTTTCTCCCATGCAGAGCCGAGTCGATCGTCAAGGCGACTCTGTGCTGCAAACCACATGAGGACAAATCCACACAGGCATGCGCCGGCAAGACGTAGTCTTCGCACAGACAGGCAGGCGATACTCAATACAACGACAGGCCAGAAAAATGCCTCCGGCGGCAACTGCCGCAAGATCTCCAGCGAGTACGCGCCGGACAATATGCACAAGACAAAAGCTGGCATACTCCGCTTCCCTGCGATGTGTCGTTATCATGCCGCTCAACGCAGCAAGCTCAAAACACGATGGAAACGAAACCAGACTGATATGGCCAGACGATTTTTTCGCAAGATTGCCAAAAAAAGAGAATTCCTGCTTGATCAATGGTACCTGGCGCCATTCAGTCACCTGCTCCACGACCCCAGGTTGTGGAGTGTGCGCAGACGAAACGTCGTGCCCGCATTTTCACTTGGCCTTTTTATTACCTGTCTGCCCTTTCCAGGGCATATGCTGGTTGCTGCGCTGCTGGCGCTGGCTATGCGGGTCAATATTCCAGTCGCCGCCATCGCAACTCTCTTCAACAACCCTGTAACCGCAGGACCACTCTATTATTCTGCATTCCAGCTAGGCGAACTGCTTCTCGGGCTGGAACCGCGCCCGTTTGAATTTGAATTGTCGTTTGCCTGGTTGCTGGACGGGTTTGTCTATATCTGGCAACCGCTACTTCTGGGATGCGTACTGGTCGGTACGATATTCGCAATTGTCGGCTACGTGGCGCTGGACCTGGTCTGGCGTTGGTCAATTGCCGGTTATCTCGCCAAGCGTCGACAACGAACTGCCTTGCGCAAGACTAACGACTAGTCGGCTTTCCTAATCGACGTTATTCAGTCGACCGTTTTCCAGCACAAGAATCCGGTCCATGCGCCGGGCTATTGCATGATCATGGGTCACGATGACGAGACTTGTCTTTAGCTCCCGATTCAGATCCAGCATCAATTGCAGAATCTGCTCACCATTACCAGCGTCAAGGTTACCGGTTGGCTCATCGGCCAGCACCAGTTTTGGCCGCGTAATCAAAGCCCGCGCCACGGCCGCGCGCTGACGTTCGCCACCGGATAACTCGCCCGGCTTATGATCCAGTCGTTCACCCAGCCCAACTCTTTCCAGCAGTTCCTCCGCCTGCTGAAACGCCTCGTTCTTTTTGATGCGCCGAATCAACAAAGGCAATGCGACGTTTTCATGCGCTGAGAACTCAGGTAGCAGGTGGTGAAACTGGTAAACAAAGCCAATGTATTGATTGCGCAAGAATCCTTTCTCTACTTCGTTAGTATTTGCCAGCGACTTTGCGTTGATAAGAACCTCACCCGAGGTTGGATCATCAAGGCCACCCATTATCTGCAACAAGGTTGTTTTGCCGGAGCCCGATGCACCGATGATTGCCAGGCGCTCCGCTTCTTTGACGTGTAGATCAACACCACTCAGAACTTCGAGCGTTGAATCGCCTTCACGAAAACGTCGCACGACTGAACGGCAGGTAAGGACATCGCTGCCCGCAGCGACTTCATTCATATCTTAATGCCTCCGCCGGCATTGTGCGTGCACCGCGCCAGGCTGGATATAATGTTGAGACCAGCGCCAGGACGAGCGCGATGGAACAGATCTGCAATACATCTTTGACCCTGAGATCGGATGGCAGATCGCTGATAAAATAGACATCAGCCGCAAGGAATTTGATACCAAATACAGCTTCCATAAATGCAACGATGTTTTCGAGATTCAGTGACAACAGTACACCGAGAATCATGCCGGCCAGGGTTCCAACGACGCCGATGATCGTGCCTTGCGTGACAAATATTTTCAAAATACCACCTGGCGTCGCACCGACAGTGCGCAATATCGCAATGTCCGTTTGTTTGTCCTTGACCACCATCACCAGTGTCGAAACAATATTGAACGCAGCAACTGCGATCACCATGAGCAAGATAACGAACAAAATTGATTTCGTAATCTGAATCGAGCGAAAAAAGTTGACATGACGCCGAGTCCAGTCGCTCACCAGCACGCCGCCGCCGGCCTCAATTGCAACTCGCCGTACAACGCCAGCCGCGTCGAATATATCCGTCACGGAGAGACGAATACCGCTAACATTGTCAGACATACGGAACAGTTTTTGCGAATCATTTAGATTCATAAATGCAAGACGACGATCGAATTCGTACATACCCACGCGGTAAAGGCCGCTAACTGTGAAACGCTTGGTGCGTGGCACCACGCCGGCAGGCGTCACAATACCCTCGGCCAGTATCACTGTTATTTTGTCGCCAATCGAAGCACGTAATGTTTCTGCGAGCTCCACGCCTAATACAATATTGAAACTGCCGGGCGTCAGACTACCCAGGTCACCGTCGATCATGACATCGTCGATGCCCGATACCTGTTCTTCGAGTTGCGGATCCACACCCCGAAACTCTGCACCGCTTAGTTGATGCTCAAAGACCAGTAAACCCTGGCCATTGATGTAGGGTGCAGCGGCAGCAACATCGACCGCAGATTCTGCTGTATCTACCCAGAGTTGCCAATCAGATATTCCTGTGTCCGTATTTTCGATGGTTGCGTGAGCCGACATTGCCAGCAGCCGGTCCTTCAATTCCCGCTCGAAACCATTGACGACGGACAGCACAACAATGAGAACGGCCACAGCGATTGCTATGCCCAGCATTGATATCGCGGAGATGAGCGATATGAAGCCGTTGCTGCTACGTGATCGCACGTAGCGATTGCCCATCCAGTATTCGTACTTGCTAAACATGTTTGCTTAATACCGCAGCGCTATCGCGGGATTAACACGCGCGGCGCGTCGGGCAGGATACAGTGTTGCCAAAGATGTCAGGACAAACGCAGCGATAGAGATGGTGACAACGTCCTCTGCTTCCAGCGAGGACGGAATCTGTGTTACGTAGTAGACATCGCCGGGCATGATCTGGAAACCAAACAGTTGCTCCAGCATTGGCACTATGGTCGGGACATTGATCGCCAGTACAACACCGGCAAGCACGCCAAAAAACACACCCAACCAACCGATCACGGCGCCCTGAATAAAAAAGATACGCACGACATCGCCGGGGCCCATCCCCAGTGTTCTCAATATGGCGATGTCACTGGTTTTGTCGGTTACGACCATGACGAGGCTCGCGACGATATTAAATGCTGCGACGCCGATAATGAGCGACAACAGCAGAGACATCATCATTTTCTCAAGCCGGATGGCACGAAAATAACTTGCGTTCTCAATGGTCCAGTCGCTGGATTTGAAACCGGCCCCCAGTCGTTCACGTAGTGCGCCGGAAATAACCGGCGCCGCCATAACATCGTCGGTTAGAAAACGGACCGCGCCCACATCATCGCCCAGCGACAGAATGCGTGCTGCATCACTCAGATGAACGAGCGCCAGCATGGAATCGTGATCCTGAACACCAGCCTCAAACACGCCACGCACGATGAACCTCTCAAGGGCAGGCTCAAGCGTCCCGTCTCCTGTTGGTCGCGGGATGAGCAGGACAACGCCATCACCAATCCTGACGCCGAGGTCCAGCGCGAGAAATCGACCGAGAACAATACTGTGTGTGTCCGGCTTTAATACTTCCAGGCCACCCTGCAGAAAATTAACGGTCCTGCCAGACATCGCCTGTTCTTTCTCCGGAAGAACGCCGTTTACCAGGACAGCGGTGAGCGCGCGACCCGTGCGAATCATGCCCTCCATCTCGATGACAGGCGCAGCGGCGACGACGCCTGGATTCTGCTCGATTTCCTGTTGAACCCGGGACCAGTCTTCCAGGGAACCGTCGACACCCGTGACGTAGCCGTGTGCGGTCATGCTCAACAGGCGGTCACGAAGCTCGCCTTCGAAGCCATTCATTACTGACAAAATCACGATCAACGCAGCGACACCTAGTGCAATGCCGGCAAGAGAGATAAGCGTAATAAAGGAAACAAATCTCGTTTTTCTCTTGGCCCGCAGATAGCGCAGACCGACGAAAAGTTCTACTGCTTTGATCATGCGGCGCATTAAACCATATAAACGCACTGGAACCCGTCCGATCCCGCGTTATGGAAGCGCCAAAAAGTGTGATCTGGGTCGCATTTGATCAGCCTTTAAGGAGGCTATGGTGGCTATGTCAGCCCGGTCAGCACAATAGTGAGAACCAGTTCAGCGTGACGGCCGCCCGACAGTGCAAAAATCCTGTCGAACCAACTATTTTCAGCCTTGCGCGCAATGTATAGTCGCCGGGGCAGGCATCTGGAGAGGCTCCAATGGCAAAAAAGATCAGCACAATAATTCTTCTCGCACTTTCGTTCGGTTTTGTTGGTGTGACCAGCGCGGATACACTGGACATGAGCGGGCAAAATCGCGCATCGACTTTTGATCAGGCTGGCAAACCCACGCGCGGTATGACCCAGCAAAGCGTTGAGGCTAATTTTGGCGCCCCGCAGTCTGCTCGCGACGCAATTGGTGAGCCACCTATTTCCCGCTGGGAATACGCGAATTTCGTGGTTTTCTTCGAATATGATCGAGTAATCCACGCCGTATCCAAATAGCGCGGGCTATCGCGCCAATAGCGCGGTTGACGCGCCAATAGCGCGACTGACGTGCCAATAGTGTGGCCGACGCGCCAATAGCGCGACCAAAGCACCAATGACCCTATGAAAACGCGCACCTCGGTGCGCGTTTTTCATTGTGGCGCAAGCAAAAGGCGACTGTGCCATAATTCGCGGCCCTACTTTTCCAGAAATCCCAGTGGCGCGTTACCTATTATTTAACCCGGATACCAACGGTCGCGCTGACCAGGCTCTGTCACCCCGGTCGATCAGTGCGCTCGGCAGACAAATTGGTGCCGCCGCCCCATTGGCCGCTGTGGAAATTGCACACGCTCTCAGGCAACCGCTGGTCCTGCTGGCGACCGATCCGCGGCATGCAGATCTTCTTGAAGCAGAAATCCGCTGGTTTGCCGGGCCGGACCTGCCGGTCGTGCATTTCGTCGAATGGGAAACGCTGCCCTACGACAGTTTTTCTCCGCATCAGGACATCGTCTCGCAGCGACTCCAGGTCCTGGCATCGCTTGGAAAAATGCGTGAGGGCATCGTCATTGTGTCCAGTCCGTCTTTACTGCAGCGACTTCCACCGGTCGACTACGTTGCAGCCCGAACGCTCATGTTGCAGCAGGGGCAATCGATCGACCGCCAGGAATTTACCGATGCCCTGATTGCCTGCGGCTACCTGCGGATCCCACAGGTCACTGAGCACGGCGAATTCGCCGTGCGCGGATCGCTGCTTGACGTTTTTCCAATGGGTTCCACAACGCCGATTCGCATCGATTTTTTTGATGACGAAATAGAGAGCCTGCGCCAGTTCGACCCTGAGTCACAACTTTCAGGCGAGAAAATCGAATCCATACGCATACTGCCAGCGCGGGAAATTCCGCTGGACGAGAGTGATGTCAAAGATTTTCGGCATCGCTATCGCGAACGGTTTGAAGGTCAGCCGTCACGCTCACGCGTCTATCGTGAGATTTCGGACGGCATCGCGCATGGTGGCATCGAATATTACCTGCCATTATTTTTCGACACTACTGCAAACTTCTTCGACTACCTGCCATCGGATTCCGTGATCCTCGCACCAACCGACCTGCGTTCAATTCTCGAACAATCATGGCAGGAAATTGGTGAACGTTACGAATTGTGCAGTCTTGATCCCGAACGCCCGGTCCTGCGGCCACGTGAAAGTTTTTTCTCGCCAGCTGACACCGAGAAAAAACTGTCGTCATTCCACCGCATAGAATTCAGCGGTCACTCCCTTAAGGAATCGGCCGGGACAATCAATCTACCGACGCGAATACCGCCCGCATTGAAAATCGAATCGCGTTACGAAGATGCCGCCGCGTCATTGATGCAGTTTCTCAATTCTTTTGACGGTCGTGTGCTCTTTACTGCTGATTCGGCAGGACGACGAGAATCCGTTTTTGATTTGCTTTCAGGCCGCGGGCTTGATGTTTCAAGAATCGATGACTGGCAGTCCTTCGTCGATACCGACATTCGCATTGGCATAGCAATTGCGCCCATTGAGTCCGGCGTACTGTTGCCTGCCTGTGGCATCGCCATTATCAGTGAACAACAGCTTTTCGGCGAAAAACATCAGCAGAGAAAACGTCTGCGCCGAGCCGAGCGCGATCCTGAAACAATAATCAGGCAGCTGAACGATCTGCAAGAAGGCTCCCCGGTTGTGCATGCGGAGTACGGAGTCGGGCGTTATCTTGGCCTGATAACTTTGGAAACAGGCGGTACCAAGGGAGAGTTTCTGCATCTCGAATACGCAGACGGCGACAAACTTTACGTGCCGGTGCAAGCATTGGAGCTTATTTCGAGGTATACCGGCGCATCGGCAGAAAACGCACCTTTGCATCGTCTCGGCACTGACCAATGGGCGAAAGCAAAAAAACGTGCTATTGAAAAAATACGCGATGTCGCTGCCGAGCTTCTTGATGTTTATGCTCGACGAGCAGCCGCAGCCGGATATCGCTTTCGCTGGTCCGAGGCTGACTATCGCGCCTTTGAGAGCGGCTTCCCGTTCGAGCCAACCGACGACCAGGCACGAACGATCGATGAAGTGCTGGCCGATCTTGGCTCAGACAGTCCGATGGATCGTGTTGTTTGTGGCGACGTAGGCTTTGGTAAGACAGAAGTTGCGTTGCGTGCAACTTTCGCGGTCGTTCACGGCGGCAAGCAAGTTGCGATACTGGTACCGACCACCCTCCTCGCCCAGCAGCACGGCCAGACATTCCAGGATCGCTTCGCCGACTGGCCCGTGCGCGTCGAAGTCCTCTCTCGATTTCGCTCTGCGAAAGAAACAAAGGATGTCGTCGCGGGCCTTCGCTCAGGCAACATTGATGTCGTCATCGGGACGCATCGTTTGTTGCAACACACCAAGGATATCAAGGACGTCGGACTTATCATTATCGATGAGGAACATCGATTCGGTGTACGCCATAAAGAGGCGATAAAATCTCTGCGCAGCGAGGTGGACGTACTTACGCTCACCGCCACACCGATACCACGTACGCTTAATATGGCACTGGGCGGACTCCGCGAGATGTCGCTGATCACCACGCCGCCAGCGGACAGATTGTCGGTAAAAACTTTTGTCAGCGAGTGGAACGATGTCGTCATTCGCGAAGCGTGTCTGCGTGAAATAAAGCGCGGTGGCCAGGTTTTCTTCGTTCACAATCGTGTCGAGGACATCAAGAATATTGCCGAAAAACTGAAGAAATTGATTCCCGAGGCGGATATTCGAGTCGCACATGGACAAATGCGCGAACGTGATCTCGAACAGGTGATGCTCGACTTCTACCATCGGCGGTTCAATGTATTACTGTGCACGACGATCATCGAAAGTGGCATCGACGTACCGACCGCCAATACAATCATCATAAACCGCGCCGATCGTTTCGGGCTCGCGCAATTGCACCAGTTGCGCGGTCGGGTCGGACGTTCGCATCATCGTGCCTATGCTTATCTTGTCGCGCCACCAAGGGCGGCAATGACAGCGGATGCGATAAAACGACTCGAGGCAATTGACTCCCTGGAGGAACTTGGCTCGGGCTTCACGCTGGCAACTCACGATCTTGAAATTCGCGGCGCTGGAGAATTACTGGGCGATACACAAAGCGGGCAAATTCAGGAAATCGGTTTTTCTCTGTACACGGAATTACTGGGACGTGCCGTCGAAGCGCTGCGACGTGGCGAGGTTGCAAACCTGGACAAACCGCTGAATGCGGGTGTTGAAATCAACCTGCATGTGCCTGCCCTGTTACCAGATGACTATGTGCCGGACGTTCACCTGCGCCTGATTCTGTACAAGCGGGTTTCCGGCGCCAAATCGAAGAGCGAGCTCCGCGACCTGCAGGTGGAACTGATCGACCGCTTCGGCCTGCTCCCGGATGCGGCCAAAAATTACATGCAGATTGCCGCCATAAAGCTTGCAGCTGTCGCGCTTGGTGTTGAGAAAATCGATGCATCCGAGGCTGGTGGCTACCTGGTTTTCGGTGATCAGACCCGGGCGGACCCCCTCGAACTGGTGAAGTTGGTGCAAAATGAGGGTCAAATCTATCGTATGCAGGGCGCACATCGTCTACAGTTCCGACTGGATCTCGCGGATCGCGCTTTGCGTTTCAAACAAGTTGAGCAATTGCTGGATAAACTCACGCCGAATGATGTCGAAATCAAGGCGATGACAGGTTGATACCTGGCGGCCTGTTGAAAAACTCTGTTTTTCGACAGATTGCCAGGACGGATGTACTGGGAAGAATGAATGACACTTGATGGGCTTGTACAAGTAATTGCAAACTCCGGCTGGCAGCGGCGTCTGGCGGTTGGTGTATCGCTTGCTATGGCTTCTGTCATTGGCCTGGCGCAACAGGTGGGTAATCCCGCTGACCTGGCTCCTCAGGAAGAGGTTGAGGAAATTCGGCGCTACGCCGTTGAGCTTATCGTGTTCGAGTACAACGATAGCGGTGCAACTGATACCGAACTTTTCGCGCCAGACGCGGTACCGGTGGAAGACGAGTTGTTAATGGAATTTCCGCTGCAAGAGCCTGCCGATGAAGAACAGATTAATGCATCGATGCCGCAGGTGATTGATGCGCAAACCGAGGATGAGGAAGAAGTTGTGCCGCCTCCGTTTACCGGAGAAGAGCTCATCCTGAACGAAATTTCGACCCACGAGCAAACAGGCCTCAAGGTTCTTGATCCATCGGCATATGTGCTTGATAAAATATATGACAAGCTGGTCGCACTGGACGCTTATACGCCATTAGTGCGTACCGCCTGGAGCCAGGAAACGCTTGAGAAGGACCTGACGACACCCATCAAACTGCGGCGACTCGGGAATTCACCGCTGCGACTCAACGGGACCGTCACGCTGTATCTCAGTCGCTACCTGCACCTTGTAGTCGATCTGGCGCTGGATGATAAAACAGCCCGGCCCGATCCATATGATAGCGCTCCCGATAGCGCTCCGTCCTACGGCGATAACCGCAGGCAGTCCGACTACGCTTTTGGCGACGAACAGGATCCTCAATCTGCGCCCATTCATTATCGAATCGCAGAAGACCGCATTGTCAGGAATGGTGAATTGCGCTACTACGATCATCCAAAATTCGGTGTATTGGCAAAAATCACACGCGTTGAGGAAATCGCACAGAAAATCGAGTCCATAGGACTGCCGGTCGACAGTGTTGGCAATTAGTTAGTCCTGCAGAACGCTGTTCAGGAAATCTTTGGCGTTAGAGTCGTCAGACTCGGCCTGCATGACGCTGGTGCTGTAGGAGACCGTCACAAATTTTGCCACCCTGGAACGTGGATGATGCAGGCCAAGCCCGCGCACCGCAGCGGAAATCTTTGTCGCGAACTCGCCCACGCTCTCTTCGTCGGATGCGTGTGACAAAACGACCATTCTGTCTGTGTCGCCACTATTAATTCTAGCCGCTACGTCACTGGCGCGCCGCAAACAGCGCCGAATAGCCTGGGCCACGCGCCGCTGACATGAATCGGTAGCATGCCGGCCGAACACTTCGAGGTAGGCATCGAAATCGACCAGGGTGAACGACACCAGCGCCAGTGAAGACTTCTCTCGGGCTGCAACTGCCCAGTCATGCGCGAGCACTTCCCTGAACGAATTCTCATTCAGCAGGCCGGTTACAGCATCATCCCGCGATAAATCGCGAATTCGTCTTTTGGCCTTCAGGAGTTCCTCCTGAATGTTGCCATCAGCAGGATATACAGATCCCGATCCACTACGCCAATAGGCGGCATAGTAGTTGGTGCTCTCGTCTTTACCTGTGGTTAGCGGCTTAAGGAGCAGGAGGTAATCACAACCGTCAAGCTCAACTGCGATGCTTGTTTCATGGCGTGCTCTTACGGCTTCGCTGATCTCAAGCGCGAGGTCACGTCCGACTATGTGCTCCACAACATCGGCAAACGGCTTTTCAAGCACTTCTTCATCACCGGCGAGCGCCTGGTACGCGTCATTGCACAATACAACGGGCCAATCGGGATGGTCTATCTGCGCGACCAGCACAGCTTCCGCCGAATCGGCGATAACCTGTTGCAGAATTTTCGCCTGCAATTTCTTCATGTTTCTACACGCTCCGCTGCGAAGGCCGTCTTATACAACAGGTATGGCCTAGCTGCGAAAAAATTGAGCTAAGACGGCCTTGGCCTTCGTTCTGGCCGCCATCGTACTCGCTTCGAGGTCCGCGTGTATCGAAGTTTCACTGCGCCCCGCTGCATAGTTGACGATCAGTGACAGGCACGCATATTCCATACCCATTTCCATCGCCAGCGACGCCTCAGGCATTGCGGTCATGCCAACGTAATCAGCACCATCACGCTCGAGTTTGTCCACCTCTGCCGCTGTCTCCAGACGCGGCCCTTGTGTCGCCGCATAAACGCCGCCATCGTGAACGGCAACCCCGGCGCTTGCACCAGCGGCCAGCAATGCATGACGCAAATGCTCCGTTAATGGCTCGGTAAATTCAATGTGATCGAGCCGGATGCTACCGTCATAAATACTGTGATCCCTGCCGTAGGTATAGTCGGTAATCTGATCTGGCACCGCAAGCTCACCAGGATGCAATCCGCCAGTGATGACTCCGATCGTATTTAACGCGACGATACAGTCCACCCCGAGCTGCTGCAGCGCCCTGATATTTGCACGGTAGTTGATCCCGTGCGGCGGCAGAAAATGTTCATCACCATGTCGCGACAGCAGGAACACTGATTGGTCGCCATAGCTCAGCTGGCGGATGCAACTCGATGGTTCACCGTATTCCGTCGTGACTTTCTGCCCGGCTGAGTCACCGGACATTTCCTGGAGCCCGCTGCCGGCGATAATGGCGTATTGTTTTTCTTCATTTGCCACTGATTAATCCCGCTTAAAAATGTGCGCTAAAAGTCGATCATACAGACAACATCAGAACTGTTTCGTGTCGGCATAGCGGATTAGCTGCCATTTGGTTGATGCGTTATTGGCCGACTTCATTCCAATAACGATTGATATTCCGGGCTAAGGGCTACCCGCTTGCAGATAATTCCTGGAAATTTGTGTTGGCAAAAAAGAAATACTGGCTGGTTAAATGACGAAAATGTGAAGCAATCGCGGCAA
>CAYOHF010000066.1:0-18356 GCA_964403695.1 uncultured Woeseiaceae bacterium
TTCGAACCACAGACTCAGAATATATTTAAAATTTCGTAATTAACCAGGTGGCCAGATGAAATTTCTGCCGCCCAACAAATGCAAATGAATATAAAAAACAGCCTCCCACGAAGGGTACCAATCGGTAAGGTTTTACCAGCATTGAGAGAGTCCGTGGGAGCGGCTTCAGCCGCGAATAGGGGCGACTTACGGTATGTTTTTTCGAACCACAGACTCAGAATATATTTAAAATTTCGTAATTAACCAAGTGGCCAGATGCAATTTCTGCCGCCCGGCAAATGCAAATGAATATAAAAACAGCCTCCCACGAAGGGTACCAATAGGTAAGGTTTTACCAGTATTGAGAGAATCCGTGGGAGCGGCTTCAGCCGCGAATAGGGGCGACTTACGGTATGTTTTTTCGAACCACAGACTCAGAAATATATTTGAAATATTGTAACTAGCCAGGTGGCCAGGTGAAATTTCTGCCGCCCAACAAATGCAAATGAATATGAAAAACAGTCTGCCCTGCAGCCGCGTTGCAATTCATCGTTACGCGGTAGCCATCCTCAGCAAATCCTTCCTGTTTGGCGATATCCCGCGCTGCCAGAAACAGCCGGCCAACTACATCCGTATCGGTATCTGCCAGCTCATTTATAGTTGCGATGTGTCGCCGCGGCACGATGAGAACATGGGTCGGCGCCTGCGGATTGATGTCGCGAAATGCAATCGCATCAGGTGACTCATAGATGATGTCGGCGGGAATTTCAGCCGCGATAATTTTGCAAAAAAGGCAATCGGATGCGGTCATGGCTGAAAAGTCCTTATAGCGAAATTCTGTCTCAAAAATTGCTGTCCGGCGCGCTCAGTCAACCACCCGCCGACCGAAAAACGCATGTGATAATGTACCGCCGTCAACGTACTCGAGTTCACCACCGAGCGGCACACCATGTGCAATACGGCTCGCCTGAACATTGCGTTTTTTCGCGAGATCGGCGAGGTAATGCGCGGTCGCATCGCCCTCCACCGTTGGGTTCGTGGCGATGATCAGTTCCTGCACCTGCCCATTTCCCAGGCGGGTATCAAGGACGCTCATACCGAGCTCTTCCGGCCCAATGCCGTCCAGGGGCGACAAGTGGCCCATGAGGACGAAATAGTGCCCGCGGAAACCGGTTGCGTCCTCCACGGCCATAACGTCTGCAGGAGACTCAACAACGCACAACTGGCCGCCGTCGCGCCCGGTTGCGGTGCAAAAATTGCAGAGCTCGTGCTCAGTAAACATCCGGCATTGTTTGCAATGACCAATACCTTTGACGGCATCTGCAAGCGCCGCCGAAAGCTGGCCGGCACCATTTCGATCGCGTTCGAGCAAATGAAAAGCAATGCGTTGCGCCGATTTGCGACCAACACCCGGCATGCAGCAAAGCGCGTCGATCAACTGAACAAGAAGTGGGGAATAAGACACGCGCTATTTATCGATCAAAACGGCAGTTTCAATCCGGCCGGCAGGTTCATGCCCGCTGTCATGCCTGAGAATTTATCCTGAACCGTACTTTCCACACGACGAACGGCATCATTAAATGCGGCGATAATCAGGTCTTCGAGCATGTCCTTGTCATCGCCGACAAGAGAGTCATCGATTTCCAGGCCACGCACTTCATGTTTGCAGGTCATGGTTATTTTCACTAAACCGGCCCCGGATTCGCCGACCACGGTAAGACTGGCCATTTCTTCCTGGGCCTTTTGCATGTCTGCCTGCATTTGCTGGGCCTGTTTCATCAACTGGCCAATGCCACCTTTCATTCTGTTTACTCCTGGTTTGGCGCGGGCTTGTCGCGCCTGATTTCGACAGAGTCTGGTATCAGTTGTGCACCAAACATGTCCTTAAGTGCTATGACGTTCGGATCAGCCTCGAGCCCTGCCCGAGCCGCGTCGCGACCTTCGTCTATTTTTCGTGCCTCTTCCTGAAGTGGCGTTTCCGCCTTAACCGCGTCAATGGCGATATCCGCTTTCAGGGGTTCTCCGAAATGTTCTGCCAGCGCCTTTGACAGTGCAGCTTGTCTCGAACCGGTCAGCAATGATTCAGAGCGGCCATCCAGGCAAAGATAAACGACATTGCTTTCGCGACGAATATAGGCGCAATTGCTGGCGAGTAACTTGACCGCCCCGTTTATCGCTAACTGTTCTATCAGCTCGGACCAGATTGGCTCATGCCACTGGTTTGCGCTTGACTCAGTTGCTGCCGAGGATGCTACTGGCTCCACACTGGCGCCGGTTTCCGCTCGTGCTGCAGGGGTCGCTCGCGGCTTCGGTTTGGCTTTGGCAGCAGGCTTGTTCTGACGAATTGGCTGCTCGACGGACTGGCCCCGACTACCACCGGGCTGGAAAGCCAGCATCCTGAGCAACGTCATTTCGGCTCCACTTCTGGGATCAGGTGCCAGGTACAGATCTCTGCGCCCAATAATTGCAGTCTGGTAAAAAAGCTGTACATCCTCCGGCAACAAATTCCCGGCCAGTGCGGCAAGTTCAGCTTCCTCGGAATCGTCGTCGAAATAAGCAGCGCCCACGACCTGGTAAACCGCGATTCGCTGCAACGTGGCTGCCAGATCATCCAGCAATCTTGCGTAGTCAGGGAATTGCTCATCAATCTCAGCAATTGCAGCGATAATTCCGGCAGCATCGCCGGCACCAAGCAATTCTAACAGCCGGTTTACGTGTTGCCGGTCGATAGTGCCCAGCATGACGCCGACCGCATCGTTGCCGACATCGCCACCGCAATACGCAATGGCCTGGTCGAGCAGGCTCAATGCGTCGCGCAGACTGCCATCAGCTGCGCGCGCGAGCGATGCCAGTGCGGCAGAATCGGCCTTTATATTTTCTTCTTTGCAGATCAGCTCAAGACGATCCCTGATCAGCTTTGGTGTCAGACGTTTCAGATTGAACTGCAGGCAGCGTGACAAAACAGTGATCGGCAGTTTTTGCGGGTCCGTAGTCGCCAGCAGGAACTTAACGTGCGGCGGTGGCTCCTCCAGCGTCTTCAGCAAGGCGTTGAACGAGCTTTTCGACAACATGTGCACTTCATCGATCAGGTAGACCTTGAAGCGCCCGCGAGCCGGCGCATATTGAACGTTATCGAGCAAATCCCGCGTATCGTCGACTTTGGTCTTCGATGCAGCGTCGACTTCGATCAAATCGACGAATCGACCTTCATTTATTTCCCTACAGGCACCGCACTTCCCGCACGGCGCCGAAGTAATACCGGTATCACAATTGAGCGCTTTGGCCAGAATTCGTGCAATCGTGGTTTTGCCGACGCCGCGAGTACCGGCGAATAAATACGCATGGTGCAGTCGCTCGCTGTCCAGCGCATTGGTCAGGGCCTTGAGCACGTGCTCCTGCCCTACCGTTTCGGCAAAGTTTTTCGGTCGCCATTTACGCGCGAGTGCGAGGTAACTCATAAATTAACCAGTTGAACTGCAAGAATCGCGGCGTACCAGCTGACCATTGCCACGAGATCAGACAGTGTAACCAAAGCCGCACGCAGGACCCAGCCTCAATGCGAAAATCCAGCCCGAACGATTCATGAATCGTTCGGGCGGTGTAGCGAATGTAGTGAAAGTGGCCCGCGCCAGCCGCTCCCCGGCACCCGGCGTCATCGCTGCCGCTGCTCCCTTCCGGGTCTGACGGGGTTAACGACTGGCCGTCGCGGGGTGACCAGCGCGGACCGGCGGCGATTATCACTCCATCGCGGTCCTGACACAATGATGTTTGCCATGGCAGGCGAAAATAGGCCACTGGATTCTGGCATCTGCTTCGCTCTACCGAGTCCGTCCCTGGACTCGTCGGCTCTGGCATCCTGCTTCGCTCTACCGAGTCCGTCCCTGGACTCGTCGGCTCTGGCATCCTGCTTCGCTCTACCGAGTCCGTCCCTGGACTCGTACCTCATCATCCATGCATGGACTCGTACCGATGGCCAGACATTGCTATTCTCTCTTTTGCCCGGATCGCCCGGCCCGGCGATACTAATAACAAGAATCAGGAGAGCAGAATGTCCCGAGTGCCCGAGTTTGCAACCGTCGATCCATTTGACGGTATGACGGCGGATAATCCAGGCAATTTGCAGAACCTGGTCGGCGGCAGATGGCTGGACAGCGACGCTGGCTATGACAACATCATTGACCCGATGACCGGCCAGGTGATGTTGCAGGTACCCGAGACACAGAATCATGAACCGTTTATCGAAGGGCTGCGCAGTTGCCCGAAATCGGGTCTGCATAATCCACTGAAAAACCCGGATCGCTACGTGATGCTCGGCCAGGTTTGCGCACGGGCAGCGGCCCTGCTCGCTGAAAAGCACGTCGAGGACTATTTCACCAAACTCATCCAGCGCGTCATGCCCAAGACCTGGAATCAATGTCTTGGCGAGGTCGTCGTTACACGTATCTTTCTCGAAAATTTCGCCGGCGACGGCGTGCGCTTCCTGGCGCGCGGTTTCTCTAACCCGGGCAACCATACCGGCCAGGAGACGCGTGGCTATCGCTGGCCGTACGGGCCGGTCGTCATTATCGCGCCCTTTAATTTCCCGCTGGAGATTCCGGCGTTACAACTGGTTGGTGCCCTCGCGATGGGCAACCGACCGCTTAACAAGCCTGAAACCAAGGTCAGCGTCGTATTGGAACAATTTGTGCGCCTGTTGATTCATGCCGGGCTCCCGCCGACCGACCTTGACGTCATTCACTGTCGTGGCAAAAGCATGGGTGAACTCATTGACAAGTCAAAGGACGTAATCAGGCTCCTGCAATTTACCGGGTCCAGCGGCGTTGCAGAGCACCTGTCCGAGGTAATGAGCGGCGCGGTCAGAATCGAGGACGCAGGATTCGACTGGAAAATTATCGGGCCTGATTATCACCCGGAGTGGCTCGATTACGTAGCCTGGCAATGTGATGAAGACGCTTATAACGGAACGGGACAGAAGTGTTCGGCCGAAAGCATCGTTTTTGCCCACGACAACTGGGCTGATGCATTGCTGCCAAAACTAAAAACGCTCGCTGAGCGTCGCAACCTGGAAGATCTTTCTATCGGCCCGGTGCTGACCTGGACCAATGACCAGATGCGCGCACACGTTGATGCAGTCGCTGCGATTCCCGGCGCTGAATTACTATTTGGCGGTAATCCTTTAAGTGGACATTCTATTCCCGATTGCTACGGCGCCTTTGAGCCAACGGCAGTCAGGGTCCCGTTAAGCGCAGTTGCAGGAGAACATTTCGGCCTCGTTACCACGGAGCTTTTCGGCCCGTTCCAGGTCATTGTTACCTGGGGCGACGAAGAGCTGCCGACGGTCCTGGAGATACTCGAGCGAATGTCACATCACCTGACCGCGGCGGTAGTCAGTAAGGACATAGGTTTCCAGAATGCTGTTTTAGGTGCGACGGTGAACGGCACCACCTATTGCGGCATCCGCGGCCGCACAACGGGTGCACCACAAAATCACTGGTTTGGCCCGGGCGGCGATCCGCGCGGCGCCGGCATCGGCACGCCCGAAGCGATCAGTATTACCTGGAGCCATCATCGGGAAATAATTGTGGACCAGGGACCGCAACCGGACGGTTGGAAAACTCCCCCTTTGACTTAGGTCGACACGATCATACCTATGGACAGCAAACTACCGGATACCGGTACAACTATATTCGCCGTAATGAGTGCGCTCTCGGAAGAGTGCAACGCGATCAATCTGTCGCAAGGCTTCCCCAGCTTTGACCCGGATCAGGTACTCCTCGATCTTGTCTCGAAATATATAAACAACGGCGCAAACCAATATGCGCCGATGCTCGGCGTAGCATCACTGCGGCAGGCAATTGCCGACAAAGTAGAGATGCTCTATGGCCGGAGTATCGACGCCGACACGGAAGTAACCGTGTGTGACGGTGCGACCGAAGGGCTCTTCAGCGCGATCCAGGCAACGGTCCGACGCGGCGACGAAGTCATCGTATTCGATCCTGCCTATGATTCTTATGAGCCCGCAGTGACGCTCGCAGGCGGCACGTGCAAACACATTGCACTGGTTGTGAGCGACGAACGGCCTGACTTTCATATCGACTGGGAGCGCCTGAAAGACACGATCAACGAACGTACTCGATTGATTATATTAAATTTTCCGCACAATCCGACCGGTGTGATTCTGGCCGCCGAGGACCTGGATACACTGGCGGACCTGGTGCGCGATACATCCGTCTACCTGCTCTCGGATGAGGTCTACGAACATATTGTGTTCGACAACGCAGCGCACGAAAGCCTCTTGAAACATGACGAGCTGTGGCAACGAACTTTCATTGTTTCGTCCTTTGGCAAGACCTATCACGCGACTGGCTGGAAAGTCGGTTACTGCGTCGCCCCGCCGGCACTGACCAGCGAATTTCGCAATATTCACCAATGGGTATGCTACGCCGTGATCACACCGATCCAGCACGCGATCGCAGAATACATGCAGCGCACCCCGGAACACTACACAGCGCTGCCTGCGTTTTACGAAAAGAAGCGCGATCATTTTTGCGCGTTGCTAAAGGATTCAAATTTCAGTTTTCGCCCGGCCAGGGGCACGTTCTTTCAAATCCTCGACTACTCTGCCATTACCAATGAAGATGACGTTGCATACGCCCGCAAGCTCACCCGGGAAATCAGTGTCGCATCAATTCCGGTGTCAGTCTTTTGCGAAAAAACATCTGATGATCGGCTATTACGATTCTGTTTCGCAAAAGATGACGACATGCTGGAACAAGCGGCCGCTAAACTATGCCAGCTTTAACCGTATCTATCGTGCAAGCGGATCTGCATTGGCATGATGCGAGCAAAAATCGTGAACAGTTCTCGAACGCCCTGAAAGAAATCGAAGACCCCACCGATCTTATTATTCTGCCGGAAATGTTTACGACCGGGTTCACTATGGACGCAGCACCCCACGCCGAACCGATGGACGGCGTGTCTGTCGCCTGGATGAGGGAGATGGCCGCGGAGAAAAATGCGTCCGTCTGTGGCAGCCTGATCATTGCGGAAAACGATAAATTCTATAACCGCTTTGTCTGCGTTGACCCGAGTGGACAGGAAATAACCTATGACAAACGTCACCTGTTCCGCCTCGCAGACGAGCAACACCATTTTGCAGCCGGCGACAAAATCGTAACATTCGAGGTCAATGGCTGGCGCGTTTGCCCCATGGTCTGTTATGACCTCCGTTTCCCTGCATGGAGTCGCAATCGTGACAATTACGATCTGCTGATCTATGTCGCAAACTGGCCGAGTCGCCGACACTATGCATGGGAAAGCCTGTTACGTGCCCGCGCGATAGAGAATCTCAGTTACGTAGTCGGCGTTAACCGCACGGGAGTCGATGGCAATGACATCCCCTATACCGGAGGCAGTACAATCATCGATTATGCTGGCCAGGAGCTGGCAAATCTCAATGACAAGACAGGCATAGTCACCAGGACACTCGACATTGCTTCACTGCAGAAATTTCGCGACCGTTTCGCATTCCACAAAGATGCCGACGACTTTTCCATTGTTGTTTGAGAATTATTAGGGATCACTCAGCTACATGTCTGCGGATAAATTTAAATATACGACCGTCACGGCCGTCGTTATCGCCAACATGATTGGCACCGGCGTATTTACGAGCCTCGGCTTTCAGTTGTTGGATATCCGATCAGGATTTCCATTGTTATTGTTGTGGGCAATTGGCGGCATCATTGCTCTATGCGGCGCCATGACATATGCAGAACTTGGCGCGGCGATGCCCCGCTCCGGTGGTGAATACAATTTCCTTTCGAGAATTTATCATCCTGCTGCGGGTTTCGTATCGGGATGGGTATCGGCAACGATAGGCTTTGCCGGTCCAACAGCACTTGCAGCAATAACTTTTGCCGTCTATGCGACTTCTATCATGCCGGGAGAATCGGTTGCCGGGTTGCAAAAGTTTCTGGCAGTGGGTCTCGTCATCGCCCTGACGGTCATACACAGCTCCAATCGTCGTAACAGTGGCGGCCTGCAGGTGATTTTCACGATCCTGAAGGTTGGCGTCATTCTTGGATTTTGTTTGTTTGCAGTGGTAATCGTTGACCAACCCCAGCCGGTACAATTCCTGCCGAAAGCAGGCGATGGAGCGATCATGACCAGCGGCGCATTCGCTGTCGCCCTGATTTACGTCAGTTATGCCTATACCGGCTGGAATGCGGCTACTTACCTCAGCAGTGAACTGGAAGACCCACAACGCACGCTCCCGGTGATACTCATTTCCGGAACACTGGTCGTAATGCTGTTGTATATCTGTCTCAACTTTGTGTTTCTGTATGTTGCGCCCATGGACGATATGAGTGGCCAGGTCGAGATTGGATTCATCGCGGCCGAGGCTGCCTTCGGTGAGTTGGGTGGGCGCGTGACCGGGCTCATACTGGCGCTGTTATTAATATCGACTGTCAGTGCGATGACAATCGCCGGCCCACGCGTCTTGCAAGTAGTCGGGGAAGATTTTTCGGCGCTGCGATTCCTGGCATACAAAAACAAGGACGGCCTCCCGAGCAGAGCAATTTATCTGCAATCTTCATTGGCCGTGTTATTCATTTTGTCATCAAGTTTCGAATCAATTCTGGTTTTTGCCGGCTTCACGCTGGCGTTAAACAGTTTCGCTACCGTCCTCGGCATTTTCGTTTTCCGGCAACGGCAACCAGATCTGCCACGACCCTACAAAACCTTTCTTTATCCGCTGCCGCCCTTGATCTATCTGTCACTGACTGGCTGGACGCTCTGGTTTGTATTGATAAACAGGCCGGTTGAGGGACTATTCGGGCTCGGCATTATCGCTGCCGGTCTTATTTTCTATTTTTTATCGCTCAATAAAAGTTACAGCACTCAGAAAACATGAACTTATCCATCATTACCGTTAATTATCGATCGTGGGGACACCTCGAAGCGGCGCTGGCCGCGCTCGAGCCCGGCTTTCCGGACGACTGGGAAATCATCATTGTCGACAACGAGTCGCAACCCAAAACACTCGCAAAGTTTGCCGCTGATTACCCATGGGCCGTCTTTGTCGCAAATCCCCGCAACAGCGGTTTTGGTTTTGCCTGCAACATGGGCGTAGCGAAAGCCAGCGGTACGCATCTGCTATTCATGAACCCGGACGTTGTCGCTACCTGTGATGAGATTCGCCAGCTTGTGCAGGTTAAAAAAGATCATCCGAATGTGGCATTACTTGCACCAGCGCAAGCCGACGAGAATGGCCGCCCACAGAAAGTTTTCGATGATTTCCCGAGTCTGTTGAACCAAAGCAAAACACTGAAGGCGCTACTGCGTTTTATCCTGCCATCTTATTTTCCTGATCCGCGCGCGCGTTACGACAAGCTCACCTACTGCGACTGGGTAACGGGTTCGGTTCTGCTTATTGACCGCGCGGATTTTGATGCCATTGGCGGTTGGTCTGAGGACTACTGGATGTACGTAGAGGATGCCGACCTGTGCCGACGTGCGCACGAACTGGGCATGCTGACTGCTTTTACGCCGAACGTACAGGTGACACACGCACACGGCGGATCGAGCCGGCTGAATATCGATGTGAAATCAATGACAAAAATGGAAGTGATTATTTCCAAGCACGTCTACACAGCCAATCACACGCAGGGTTTGCAGCGCTGGTTGATGCATACCCTGATCATTCTTCTTCGACTGCCGATGCTTGTTGTTGCTGCGGTTTTAGACCTGATTACGTTCGGCCGAATTCCAGCGTTGCGCGTTCGCAGCAAGATGTTTTCCGGTCTTATTAGTTATTATTCAAGTGTAATGGATAGCGGTGAGTGGCTCAGTCCAAGAGCGCTGGCCAATAGATCGGACGCGATACAATGACAAGGCACTCACATTTTTTGCTGGCAATCCCGATCGCTGTTCTTGCGATCCTCTCAGCCTGCACTGCGGGACAACCCGCCGTCATCGAAAAGCTGGACGATTTAACCGCAGTCACTGTTACATACTGTCGAACGCCGCTGATAATGTCGCCCGACACGCCTCACGACCGGGATTCCAGAAGGGACTACGTGCAGATAGGGGCTATTGAAGTCAATCGAATGGGGGCACTCGAGTATTATTTGTGGTTCGGTATCACTGAAGTGAACAAGACGGCGGGGACTGACACTCATCCGGAAGGCTTCGCGTCTATAGTGCTTGCCGCGAACGAAAAAAGCATTGAACTGGATGTAAAAGGTTGGTCGCCAGGCGTCATTGGTGCCAGCGCTCCTGTGTATCAGAAGTTATTTCCGGATTCAGCGGATGCCTACTACGAGGTCACACTGGATCAAATCCAGCTGCTGGCTGATTCCGATAGCTTAATGCTGCGCACAACGGGTCCTGCAGCCAGAGAATTCGTATCGTGGTACAGCCAAACAGCGTTCGACAGTAACCTGGCTGAGTTTCTCAGAGAAGTGATGGAGTAGGCTGATACGCCAATGACACATCAGGAGTCGCCCTCAGTAACAGGCGGCGGGAAAAGAGGGGCAAAACATGTCAGAAGCAAATGCGACAGGTATCCAACCCGCACCCTGGCACCTTTGGGTGGTCGGCGTATTTGCACTTCTGTGGAGTGCGATGGGGGCCATGGACTACGTCATGACACAAACGCGGAACGAAGTTTATATGAGCGCGTTCACGCCCGAGCAACTCGCCTTTTTTTATGGTATTCCAACCTGGGCGGTGGCCACCTGGGCTATCGCAGTCTGGGGTGGAGTGCTGGGTGCGATCATGTTGTTGACCAGGCGACGTCACGCAGTATGGATATTTTTTGCCTCGCTAATCGGCATGCTGATTACATCATTTCAAAATTACGTTCTATCCAATGGAATGGAAATCATGGGAGACCCTTTTGCGCTTGGATTTACCGCCGCAATATTCGTTTGTGCGCTATTATTTTTTTTCTACGCCCGTGCAATGCGTGAGCGGGCCGTACTCGTCTAACCCCTAAAGCATCGCGCCGGACAACTCGAACTCGATGCGGCGTGAGATATCAGGGTTGCTCGTCATCCGAGTAATTTTTCTCAATCCAGTCGCGGTAACTACCGTCCATTACCGCACGCCACCAGGTTTCGTTGTCAAGCATCCACTGCAGTGTGCGCTGCAGCCCGGAATCAAAAGTCTCGACCGGTTCGTATTCAAGTTCGTTGGTGGCTCTGGTCGCATCAATCGCATAGCGCCAGTCGTGACCAAGCCGGTCTTTAACGTACGTTATCAATGATTCTGTAGGCTTGCCGGTGGCAGCAGGTGCATCCGGAAACTTGTTGCTGAGCTCGGTGTCAGTGGTAAAGATAGCGTCGATATGCGTACAAATTTTCTTGACGATATCAATGTTAGTCCATTCGTTGTTGCCACCGATGTTATAGGTTTCGCCAACTGCACCCTTCCTGATAACCAGGTCGATGCCGCGACAATGATCATCGACATACAACCAGTCGCGAATATTTGAGCCGTCTCCATAAACAGGCAACGGCTTGCCTGTCAGGGCATTGACGATCATCAACGGAATGAGCTTCTCGGGAAACTGATACGGCCCATAATTATTCGAGCAATTACTGGTCGACACCTGCAAGCCGTAAGTGTGGTGATAGGCACGCACCAGGTGATCTGAGGCTGCTTTGCTTGCGGCATAGGGTGAGTTAGGCGCAAACGGCGTAGCTTCAGTGAAGGCAGGATCATTCGGCCCCAGCGTACCGTAGACCTCGTCGGTCGATACATGTTGGAAACGGTGCCATGACGGCGCATCGTCTCGCTCCAGCCATACCTCGCGGGCTACTTTGAGCAAATTATGTGTGCCCATCACATTCGTCTGAATGAAGGCGTCCGGCTCGTGAATGGATCGATCAACATGTGACTCTGCGGCAAAATGTACGATCAGGTCCGTTTTCTCAGCAAGCATTAGCGATTCGATCAAAGCCTGGTCGCCAATATCACCGTGAACGAATCGGTAGGATTCAAGTTCATCCAGTGCAGCAAGATTTGCCTTGTTGCCGGCATAAGTCAGCGCATCAAGCACGACAAGTCGATCAGCGGGGTATTTTTCCGCCCAATAGAGCGCGAAATTACTACCGATGAACCCGGCTCCGCCTGTAACGAGCAAACTATGCATAGACTTCTGCATCCTTAAACGCCACGCCGGCCAGGTCTTTGTCCGACATTAATGGCTCCTGCCCGTCCTGCAACGGCCAGTCGATTCCTATATCGGGATCGTCCCAACGTAATGTCCGCTCGTGCTCTGGCGCGTAATAATCGGTGCAACGATATTCGAAATCAGCGGTATCACTGAGAACCTGGAAGCCATGCGCAAATCCGGGCGGAACCCATATGATCTTCCGGTTTCCGGCAGACAACACCTCCCCAACCCATTGGCCAAAGGTTGCTGATGATTTTCGGAGGTCGACCAGCACATCATAGGCCTCACCCTGAATGACGCGAATCAGCTTTCCCTGCGGCCTCTCAATTTGATAGTGCAATCCACGAACGGTTCCCTGTGCCGAGCGACTTTGACTATCCTGCACGAAATTCGCATCAATGCCGGCTTTACTGAATTTCCGTGCCTGCCACGTTTCCATAAAAAACCCGCGCGGATCCTCAAAAACAACAGGATCGATGACGATCACTTCCGGAATTCTGCTCGCCGTGAACTCCATCAGAAAGTTGTGTCCTCCAGCATGGCCGTCAAATAATCACCGTAGTTGTTCTTGCCAAGCTTTCCTGCAAGAACCGCTACCTGTTGCGCATCGATGTAACCATTTTTGAATGCAACTTCCTCCGGACAGCAAATCTTAAGACCCTGCCGATGTTCGATTATTTGCACGAACTGTGCCGCCTCAAGCAGTGAATCGTGCGTGCCGGTGTCCAGCCAGGCAGTGCCCCGCCCCATTACTTCTACCTGCAGTGCATCTTGCTGCAAATAAAGGCGATTCAGATCGGTAATTTCGAGTTCGCCGCGCACCGATGGTTTGAGTTCCCTGGCCAGCTCAACCACGCGCTCGTCGTAAAAATACAAGCCAGTCACAGCGTAATTCGATTTAGGCTCTGCTGGTTTTTCCTCTATGCCGAGTGCCCGCCCATTTTCATCAAAATGCACGACGCCGTAACGTTCCGGGTCGTTCACATGATAGGCAAATACAGTCGCTACATCCGGACGCTCCGCTGCTGCGCGTAATTGTCGTGCGAGCCCATAGCCGTAAAAAATATTATCGCCGAGAACAAGTGCTACCGACCCGCCATCGATAAATTTCTCGCCGATGAGAAACGCCTGCGCAAGGCCATCGGGTGATGGCTGCACCTCATACGACAACGAAATCCCCCATTGGCTGCCATCGCCAAGCAATTTCTGAAATGCTGCCTGATCTTCGGGCGTTGTTATGATCAGGATATCCCTGATGTCAGCCGACATAAGCGTCCACAACGGGTAGTAGATCATCGGCTTGTCATAGATCGGCATTAACTGTTTGCTGACAGACATCGTCAGAGGGTGCAGTCGTGATCCGGTACCACCCGCAAGAATAATTCCCTTTTTATTACTCTTGCTCACCCCTTGTCTCCGCTGGCGCTATCGATGATTTTAAAAGCGGGAATTGGAATAATGTACTTACCGCCACTCGCCGCAAAATCTGCAGTGCTCTCAATAATCTCACGGGCAAAATTCCACGCAAGAATAACCAGGTAATCCGGCGGATTCGCCGACATAACCGAGCGATCGACAATCGGAATGCCATTGCCCGGGGAAAACTTTCCAATCTTCTCCGGCGTGTCGTCCACGATGTAATCGATGGTTGCTGAATCGATGCGACAGGCATTTAACAAAGTGTTGCCTTTCGCTGAGGCCGCAAATGCGGCAATCTTCGCACCGTCACTCTTCAACGCACCCAGCTTTTCTGAAAGGTCGCTGATCAGAGCATCGATCTCGCTATTCCACTGTCTGTAAATTGCGCTGTCATGGTAGCCACCGTCTTTTTCCGCAGTGACAAATGTATTAACTGACGATAGAACTTCATGCGCACCCTCATGGCCGATAAAGACTCTGACGGTGCCGCCGTGAATATCCTGCTTTTGCACATCAAAAACGCTCATGCCCAACGACGCGGCAAGTCGCCGGACCGGCTCAATCAGGACATAGCTAAGGTGCTCGAAATAAATCGTATCGAATTCCCGATGCTCGATAAAATCAACACCGTAGGGAAACTCCAGCATCAATGCGCCCTTCTCGTGCAGGCAAAGTTTCGCAGCTGCAACGAAGCCGCGCACATCGTCAACATGTGCAAAAACGTTGGTCGCCGTAATTAGCCTGGGTTGCCCATGACTACGCAAAATCTCATTGGCGACATCCGCCGACCAGAAATCGGTAATCGTTTTGATGCCGATTGATTCTGCGATTGCAGCAATATTCTCTGCCGGGTCAACGTTAACAACGCTAACACCCAGCTCGTCTTTGAATTCAGCAAGTAGCGCACCATCATTGCCCGCAATATCCACAACCAGGTCGTCCGCGCCCAGATTCAGGCTGCTACCGACCGACTTCGCCATCTGCCGGCAGTGTTTGACGTAGCCCTTATTGATCGAGGAACGATAGGTGTAATGCGAGAACATCTCGCGCGGATCGATAACGACCGTCAATTGAGACAAAGAACAGTTCTGGCAATACTGGACCTGCATCGGGAATCGTTGCATTTGCTGAGCTTTCGCAGCACTCGGAGCCAGGTTATTCGCCAGCGGCATCATTCCAAGATCGAGGTACCTGAGCAAATCTTCACTACCGCATATCCGGCAATTGCTTACTGCCGTGACAACGCCCCTACCCGCTTCGCTTGCACTCCATTGATCCAGGTTCAGCGAGGAGTCGGCGGGAGAATCATGCGCCCCTTGCGCTCTTTCAATTTTCTTCACGTCCGGATTTCGCGCTTTCGCGTATTCATAAATAGTGCGGCGCGGCCCGCCAATATTCAGTACGCCGGTGATTGGGCCAAGCGCAGCGCGCAAAATTTTTGGCGCCGCAACATCAACATATTCCTTCGACGACCACTTGTCAGCGAAGGCTGCCGGATAGTCAAATTGGCTGCTGCCAAAACTGGTGCGAATAATGAGGTGATTAGGGACAGCACGCACCGCAGCCTCACCGGCAAGCTTTGTCCAGGCATACAGATTCGACGGCAAGAGCTCGTCAGTCTCCGCGTAATTGCCTTTCTCGCCCTTGTACACATAGTCGGTCGAAAGAAAAACCAGTCGTATACGCGTGCCAATACAAGCCTGCGCCAGGTTGGCGGTGCCCTTGATATTGACATCGAGGGCCGCCGCTGGATTTGCCTCAATGTCTCTATTATTAGTAATTGCCGCAGCGTGCAGGATAACGTCAGGCACATGCGCCGCTACGTAGTCGGCAACCGCTGCCGCATCGCATATATCGAGCTCAGCGTGCGATGGCGCCAGCAACTCAGCGTCGAGCTTCAGCAGTTCAGTTCCCAGGCGCCCGGAGCCTCCCGTTAACAATATTTGCACTTTTCAGACTCCGTCGAAGCGGCCAGTTCATGAAGACAGGCGATCCACACAGACTTCCTGTCGCGGACCAGCACACGGGAATGCCCGCATGGTACAGTCCCGCATCGTGGCTGTCTAAGGGTATCCTTGTCGCGGATGCCCCGGTAACGATAACAAAAACGCCTGATATCTGTATGATCCTAAGGCAAAATGCGGTCGTGGAAAGATGCCGGGTCCGATTGCTCGAGCGACCCACAAACTGACACCCGCCGGAGACTTCATGAGAAAATTACTGAACAAATTGTTGATCAAGTTCGGCCTGTTGATTACCAAAGCGCCGCAACTCCTCGCCGATAAATCACTCGATACATCGGAGTTGTTCCCGGCCGAGCTAACCGAAAAGGTCACTGTCAGCACCACACAAAACCCACCACGCAACGACCTGTTCGATATCTTTTCCGCTGACACCAATGTGCACAAATGGCATCACTATTTCGAAATTTATATGAAGCACTTTGCACGCTACCGGGACAGGCCTGTGCGCATGCTCGAGATTGGTGTGTATCGCGGTGGTTCACTACGCATGTGGAAGGATTATTTTCACCCGGACTCAACGATTGTCGGCATCGATATCGATAAGTCCTGCAAAGCTCATGAAGTCGCGGACAAGAATGTTTTCGTCAGAATTGGCAGCCAGGCTGATCCGAATTTCCTGGCTGAAGTGACTGGCGAATTCGGACCATTCGACATCATTCTCGATGACGGCAGCCATAAAACGCACCATCAGATCATCAGCTTTGGTGCCTTGTTTCGCACAGCGCTGAAACAAGGCGGTTGTTACATGGTTGAGGACGTGCACACCAATTACTGGATAAAGCACGTCGACAGTCCCGAGACCTTTATTGAGTTATCAAAGCAAATGGTGGACATGCTTCACGAGCCCTACTTCAACCGAAAAGAGACTGATTTTCGCCTCGGGCATGCAGATGCGCTGCAGGAACTGGAGTTGAGTTACCTGTCAGCCAACCTTGATAGCATCGCCTTTTACGACTCTATCGTCGTCTTCGACAAGAAGCTGAAAAGCCTGCCAAAGTCGGAACTCCGCTAGCTGTCGGCCATATTTGCAAATGAACAGACCCTTGCGAGTCCTTTGTGTCAATGGCGAGAGTGATCCGGCTGAAACCGGTTCATTCATCGAAATGCACAAGTCAGGCATCGACATTAATGTCATCACCTGGCCGGGAACAACCAACTACAAGGCACTCGTGGCGGCCGGAGTGCCCACCATTGGCTACACGTTAAAGGGCAAAATCAGTCCTGCTTGTATTCGCATGATGCGCCGCGAATTGCAGGGCAAGCCTTACGACATCCTGCATATGCTCGACAAACGCGCAACGATGAACGGTCTGTTCGCGTCGATTGGTATAGACGTCAAACTCGTCGCCTATCGCGGCATCGTTGGCAATCTGAGTTACACCAGCCCGCAATCCCTGTTATATCTGCTGAATCCACGAATCGATCGCATCATCTGTGTTTGCGAAGCTATTCGGAAAAATCTTTTGCAACTCGGCATGCCCGGTATTCGCATGCGACGCGACGTTCCCGTCACGATTCACAAGGGCCACAACCCGGATTGGTATGTAGAGCCATTCGAGGATCTGCAACAATTTGATATACCAAAAAATTCATTTGTTGTTGCCTGCACTGCGCGCGGTGTGCGACGAAAAGGAATTCCCGTTTTACTGGATGCAATCGACAGGCTGCCTCTTGGTTTGAATATTCATTTTCTGCTGGCCGGCACCTATATGGACAAACCGGAGCATCAAAAGCTGGTCGCAGCCAACCAGTATGGCAGCAATATTCACTTGTTCGGCTTCCTCAAGCGGATGCCCTGGATTCTGCCAAATTGCGATGTCACTGTTTTGCCATCATTGCGACGCGAAGGGTTACCACGGGGCATTATCGAGGCGATGATCGGCGGAGCTGTACCTATCGTCACTGATTCCGGAGGAAGCCCCGAGCTGGTCGTTGAAGGCCAGTCCGGATTCGTTGTGCCGCCGGGCGAATCGCAACCGATCACCGATCGAATCCTGAAGCTCTACAACGACCGCGAACTGCACCAGCGCATGAGCGTCGCCGCACAGGAACGAATTCGTAAGAATTTTACGGTCGAGGAAACGGCGCGACAGACGATCGAACTCTATCGACAACTTGTGCCCGAATGAACCGCAAAAAGGCCGCCTGACGGCGGCAAATCCTGCGCGGGCGATGCTCCACCGTAAATCGCCTGGCTAGCAGCGTTACTCTGCCGAAACTCGCCAGCGCTTTTTATCTACAATCGCACACGGATTCTCAGGGCAATACCGCCACAAATGCATCCGCAATCCGGCTGTATCCGACCGATCTGGCATGGACATCTGGTCCGACTGGCGCCAGATTACACATATACGTCAACTCGCAAATGTTCGCCACGCTAACTGGCAGCAGATCATTGGGTGGTGGCTGCGTCGACTGCACAATGGTAGCGAAGTCGTCTGACCCGAAAGCAGCAGCCACGTCAGCCACGGGCACTCCTGCGGTAGCGTAAGTCATGCCCAGCACGTCCGTCACGACAGCGACAACCTGGGCTGACTCCACAGCAAGCGCCTGGCCGGCGGCATCCACCAACCAGGACGACAGGTAAGGATTGTAGTAATTCATGCCAACGATGGTTGTATCGGGACTGGCGGCATTGCGTAAAGTTGTCAGGACAGCGGCCAGATCAGTAGAAATTTGCGCGGATACGGCATTGGCGCAGTCAATATCCACAGTCGCGCCAATGCATCCGGCGTTGCGAAAATCGTTAGCGC